>JAFDZW010000005.1:986909-1315879 GCA_018266755.1 Bacteroidota bacterium | reverse complement strand
GTGCCACCGGTCTTGGACATGCTGTGGCTCCGCTGGAGGGATTCTTCGCTTCGCTCAGAATGACGGGTGGGGTCTTCGTGCCTGAAACCCCTTTGTGACGCTTCGGGTTAGTCAAGTTCATTAACACTTGACCTACGATAATGGGTATGAAACGTTTCTTGTTGGTGGTCGTTGCGCTCTGCGCGATGGCAGTCGGTGCGTTCGCACAAAGCTTCGAGGGCACGATGACGATGCAGATGACGATCCCGCAGCTCGGCGGGAATCCGATTCCGATGACAATCTATATGAAGGGCGATAAATCGGCCACGTCGATGCAGACCCCGATGGGCGGCGAGATGCATACCTACACCGATCTCCAGAAGATGAAGACCGTGATGGTTATGGGCGGCAAGATGGGCTATGAGGTTGATCTCAACAAGGCCAAGGAAGCTGCTGCATCGGCTGAACCGAAAGAGGTAGTACACCCGAGCTCAACCGGGAAATCCAAAACGATCAACGGCTATGCCTGCGACGAGTTTATAATGAACATCAAAGACGGCCAGATGGACATGTGGATGACGAAGGACTTCCCGAAGGATATCATGTCGTCGATCTCGAAGTCGATGGGCCGCAACCTCGGCGGTATGCGTTCTAACCAAGGCGCAGGAGCTGAAGGCGCATTCAAGGAACTGACCGACAAAGGATACGCCCCCGTGCAGGTGAATATGACGAAAGACGGCCAGGTCATGGCGACGGTCGAGTTCGTGAAGTACGAAAAGAAGTCGGTCGACGATAAAGACGTCACCGTGCCGGCGGATGTCACCATCCAGCCAATGCCGGATATGTCGGGCCGCCCAGGAATGGGCCACTAAGAGCGTTCGGAACCGGGTAGCGACCGAGGCCGTTTACCCGGTGCGTTTTTCGGGCATTTAGCTCAGCTGGTCTAGAGCGTTCGCTTCACACGCGAGAGGTCACAGGTTCGAACCCTGTAATGCCCACACTACATCGTTGATCAAAGCCCGCCACATGGCGGGCTTTGTGCGTTTTGGAAGGTCGGGGCGATACGGGAGTCTGGTGGCGTGCGAAAGGGGACGGACTGAGAGTCCGTCCTACTGGATTGGAGAGACTGCGGCTTCGCGAAAGGGATTCTTCGCGGAGTTTACACTGAGCAGAGCGAATGTGTTCAGAATGACGGGTGGGTTTGGTGGGGCTTCGGGTGGCACGATATTCGGGGATTCATGCATGGCATGGGTGGTGTTCCAATCTGGCACAGGTGCACTAATGCAGGCGCTTGTGAGAACAGGAGATGCGAACATTCTCGCATACCCGAGACCAATTCAATCAACACTCAATTCGAGGGACGTATGGCACTTCAGATCAAGACCTTCCGCATCACCGATGCATCGAGCGAAACGGAAGTCAATTCATTTCTGGTCAACAAACGAGTCCACCACTGGGAAGCATCGTATACCGGCGACCCTGCACTCGGATATTGGAACCTGCTCATAGCATACGAAGAAGATCATCGCCGCCCCGAGCGGCCGATGCAGGCCGGGATGCGCCGCAGCGCGCCCGAACCGAAACCCACGCCGGTCAAGGTCGATACGCCGCCGGATGTACCGCAAGAGCTCATGGGGATGTACGAGAATATCCGCAAGTGGCGCAATCAGATCGCGCGCGACGAAAAGATCAAACCGTACGTGCTCTTCAACAATAAGCAGCTCGAAGATATGGTCAAGACGCCGCCGGCAACGATCGACACGTTGAAGTCGCTGGTGACCGACATGACGCCGGAGCTCTTCGATAAGTATTCGAATCAATTGCTGGGCCTGATCTCTGCGGCCGGTTCAAGCACCGCTGCCTAAGAATCGGACACGGACAACGCGAACGTCGATACATTGCTCGAGTACATCCCGGACCGACGCCAAGTGCCGGTCCGGGATGTCATCTCGATCGTTGTCCTTCTTGTCATCGCTGGGATCCGGAGTCGGGACCGGATCGCTGTGACGGTGAGAGTTGCGTGTGTCGAATGAAGACCGATGCGTGTTCCGGATGCAAAAATAGCGTTCGCACGTTAGGTCGTCGTTACCGAAAGAATACGAAATGAATGCGACCGAGGTCACTGAGTTTTTTGCCGAGGCTCCTCGGCTGCGCCGGCCCGAGGAATTGCGGCGGCTGCTCGCTGCGCTGGGCGATACAGAGCCGACGATGCTCTACGACCTTACCTTTCATGCCGCGTTTGCATCGAGACTGATGGCGATCCTCAAACGCGAAGGTTCTGCAGTACAAGGATTTGAGCGCATGCAACAGTCGCTTGCAGATTCCGTACAAACAATCAGGACGCTTCTGGAACGAGCAGAAGGGCAATTTGCGATCGATCTCGGCCTGACGGCTGCGCAGCCGACATTCGGCGGATTGGTCGAAGACCTTGCCACCCTCAAGCATTGGATGCTGGAGCGATCCGCGAACGTATGACATCGCAGATACTGTATCAGGACCATCTTCGGATCCCGGCGACGCTGGAGGAGCTTCAGCGCGTCTATGGCTGGGCCGAAGAGCATCTGTCGTTGGTCGGTATCGCGGAGGCGCGTCGCTTCGATATCATGCTTGCACTGAGCGAAGCGGTAACCAATGCGATCCGTCACGGATCGAGCGAACGGCCGCAGGCGTCGGTCGATATCGAAGTGATGGTGACGACGGAATCGGTCAGCTTGAAAGTAACCGATAACGGTTCGGGCTTCGACCCATCGGCGTTACCCGATCCGACACAAGGGCAAAACCTCTTTATCCCGAATGGTCGCGGCGTCTACCTGATCAAGACACTTGCCGACGACGTCCGCTTCGATTTTTCGGACAACGGCACGACCGTAAACGTGGTCTTCCGCAGAGGGTAGAGCTCTCTCGTACATCCAACACAACGTCATTCCGACCGAACGGGAGGAATCCGGGATGGCTGAAATATTGGGTTACAGTCAGTCGTCTCAAGGACAGAAAGGGTCAGTCCTTCCCCGCAAGAAACGTCAGCATCGGCATTGCGGCAGCGATTTTTTTGATCACGATCTGCGGCAGCTTCGGGCTCTTGAGGTCGTCAATCGTGAGGTCCGATCCATAGAGAAATTCTTTGAGCTTGAGATACTTCGCTGCAGGGTGATCTTCGTCGTACCCCTTCGGCATGCGGATGAGTGATTCGCCGGTAATGCCTTCCGGAAATTCCTTTCTGAACGCCTTCGAATTGTTGATCGACGAAAACCGCGCATAGTCCGTTGCGATGCGTCCGCGAATCGCTTTCAGGAATGGAGCCGAGGGTTGGTACGCACCGCCGCCGACGTATGAAGTGATTTCATTGCGGCCTTTCGGCTCGAAGCTCATATACATTCCGGCCCATTCTTCTTCGCCGAGACCCGCAAGCGGAAAGACGATGCCGATATGGGTTTTGTACGGCGACTTATCCTTCGAAAAGCGAATGTCGCGGTTGATGCGAAAGAGCGAGCGGCGCTGATCGGCAATGAGCGGGAAATCCGTTTCGGCCAGATGCGCCGCCATCACTGTTACGAACTGTTTGCACGGTTCGCGAAGCTCCTGTTCGTAGTCGGCGCGATGCGCTTCGAACCAGTCCTTGTTGTTGTTTTTCTTCAGGCCGTGCAGGAAGGAAAACGTCTTGCTCGTAAAGCCGTCGAACGGTTCGGGCGGCGGCGGGAGTTCGAGCGTAATGTTCTTCGGTGTTTTCTTCAGTGCCATATACCTATTGTTGCCGCTTATAGTAGTAGATTTTGCCGAGCGTATCCGACGGGATGAACAACGCACCGTCCCGATTTGCCGAGGCAACGATCGGGTCGATGATCTCTCGCCAGTCTCCAACATACTCGAGTTTCCGTTCGATCACGTACGATCCGATGTCGCCGCGCATCTTCGCCTTCAGTGCGCCGAAATCCACCTTGCCGTCGAGGTTCACCACGTTCGGCGCGATGAAGCCGGCCGTGCCGGATTGCTCCATGCCGATCAGCGCGTTCGGATGGGCCTTCGCCCACTGACCGGCCAGGTAGAATTCGCTTGGATGTGGTACGAAAAAAGAATACCCGTACAGCGACGCTCCGAACCCCGCGGCGCCAAGCCCGGCAACCCAGAGCAACGTTCGCGTCAGTGTTCGTCGAACCGAGAGTGAGCGACGAACGAACTGGACGAGCAGTGGCACCGACGCAGCAAACAGTATGAGCCATAAGATGCGAAACGGCTGGAAGTAGCGCGGCAGGAAATGCGGAGCCGAAAAGAAAAAGACGTAGTACACGATCAGCACCGCGCTCAGGATCGCAAGCGGCGCGAGCGGACGCAGATCGTAGGTTCGACGAAGAAAGGAGACGGCGCCGAACTTGCGGGCAAGAAGCACGACGAGGGCAAGCAGGGCGAACATCCATACAAAATGAAACCATGCGGGGAGTTTGTAGTTCGGAAGGAACAGAAACACCGTCAAGATGTCACCGATGACGATCGCGCCCCGACGCAGGTTCTCTGCAAACAGGCCGGCGATCGATTCCGACATTCCGCTCTGCGGCATCAGGTGTCCGAAGACGAAATAGTTATACGCCCACCACGGCAGTGATACGACGAACGCCGTTGCGCCAAACACTGCGGCACTCTTGATCCCGGCGACGCCATAGTGGATGAGTTCTACAAGACAGAAGGCGATCACGATGAACACCGCATCGATGCGCGCAAGCACCGTCAGGCCAAGTAGTGTTCCGAAGCCGATCCATTGCATGAGAGACGGTGTCGCCCCTTCTTTGCGCAGTGTGGCATAGCAGTAGGTGCTTGCGATCAGCAAGCTTGAATACACGCCCGTCTCAAGACCGACAGCCGTATGCACGAGAATCGGATAGAGCAAAGCCCATAATGCGGGCGCTGCAATATGCGGGCGAAGCCAGACGATACGATCCTCGTCCGGCGAGCCGCGAACGAGGCGTCGCAATAATTTTGCCAGAACAAGCACCGAGAAGCCGTCGCAGAGCGCGACAACAATGAAGCAGAGCCTCAGCGCCAGTAGCTTGTTCGCACCGGCGATCCAAAAGAACGGAACATAGAGAAATGCGATGAGCGGCTGGATGCCGTTGGTCGGATGTACGCCGTCAACGGTGATGCCGTCGCCGTGAGCGAGGTGTTCGCTGACCGAAAAGATATAGAAGGAGTCCTCGCTATAGGGTCTCGTGAAGATACGCCACTCGGGTCGGAATGCGAGTGCGAGACGAGAGATGACGGCAATCACAATCAGGATCCGGATCGCCCTGCGTTCTTCGATTCGGAATCCGCCGAGCATCAGATCTTTCCTTCGAGGAGCTTGCCGAGCGCAGCACGAGCGCGATGGAGATGGACTTTGACCGTACCCATCGGCAAATTCAGTTTGCGTGCGATCTCGTCGTATTCGAGGTCGTCGTTATGACGCAGCTTGATGATGCGCTTGTAATTCTCGGGCAGTTGCTCGATCGCTTCTTCGATGAGCTTGGTGCGCTCGGAGGCGAGCAGCACATCGTCCGGCACCCACGATTCGTCGGCGAGCTCGAGGTCTTTGCCTTCGTCGTCGCTCATCTTCGAATCGCCGCCTCCGGGCATCGACGAGATGGAGAACATCGAGAGGCGGCGACGCCGCAAATGATCGATGGCGTGGTTCGTCGCGATGCGATAGAGCCACGTGCTGAACGCGTATTCTTCCGAATAGGAATCGAGATGGGTGAGCGCTTTTGTCAAGGCTTCCTGTACGAGATCTTCGATCTCGTCGCTCGAGGAGTTTCGGCAGATCGGGCGGATGAGCCGCTCGATGCCTCGGCGGTGCCGCTTGACGAGCTCGGCGTAGGCGCGCTGGTCGCCGCTGCGGGCGCGGCGCACGAGCATTTTATCTTCGAGTTGCCGCTCGGAGGTTTCCTTTACCTTCTCGACCGCCTGTTCGGCCTTTTCCTCCAGCACCGAATGCCTGCGCGCGGCAGGTGCGGCCGCCGGTGCCTCAGGCGGCGCAGCAGGCGTCGGCTTCGGCGATTTGGGGCCTGGTGTCGGTTTCTTGACGGCTTTCTTCAACGCGGCGAAGGTGTAATCGTCCGTAAACAACAAATTTACGAGAAGAAAGTCACGGAGTTTTTGGGATTGGGAAAACAAGTATTTGCCCTTGGGGCAAAACCCCGTGCCCACGGAAGAATTGTTGCTCCGAATGGGAGGTTGAGGGTATATATTAGGATGATGAAGTATCTTGCCCTAGTGCTCCTTTTGATCGCGGCGAATGCGTCCGCGCAGGTTCCGCGGATTGATTCGATGGTGGTGGATGAGACAACGGAGCAACTGCACGTCTTTGGAAAGTTTGGATCAGAGGTTGGTACGGTTTGGGTCGATAGTGTTGGAATATCGTTGTTGGCCTGGAGTGATAGTGTTCTCGTGTGCACTATTCCACGTTCCGGCAGGGGGATGGCCGGACCGGTAGAGGTCGAGGTACGGGGCTTCCGATCGATGCCCTCGCTGTTGTCTCTCTGGAGTTGTAGCAACAGTTTTTTTGGTCAGCACGAGCTTGGGCAGGGCAAAATGATCTCTGAAGATTTTCTCTGCCTCTTCCGAGCACGGTTTGACATCCAGTCGCGGCTTCTTGCCGGACGATTGTCAACGTCTGTCATTCAGTCAGTTCCATTTGCACACGAAACGTACAACTACTCTGATGCTTCAAGCGGCAACGTTATCAATACTGCCGACTCGGGACTTGTGAACATCACATTCGATCTGGCCCAGAATACCGTTACGTTCAATCACTGGGCATCGCCGAATGTGCATCTGGACTACCATTCAGATTTCCATAGCACGCGGTTAGATTCTTCGCTGAACATAGTAAGTAGTCTTGTCATCGGCAGCGGTCCAAACAGCAGCGGATACGCTCAGATCAATTCCATCGCCTCATTTCTGCCATCGTCTGCAGTCTCTGCGCTTCGGTTCAGACCGAACCCTCGGTATCCGACGAGCGACTCACTATTGATGGTGACTGGTCCTGTGGACTTCCGATGGGACTCGATGTGGTCGATCACTTCCTACCACATACAGATAGCCACCGATTCAAGCTTTGCATCTGTGATGTTTGATGATACTTCTGTTACTCCCGTCACGACGTTCACGTTTCCAATTCATGTCCCGGTTGTTTACTGGCGAGTCGCTGGCCTAAACTCCGAAGGTCAGAGCCGGTGGTCTCAGACCTGGCGGATCAGAATGGAAGACCAGGGCACGGTGCTGATCGGTGATCGACCCAATGCCTCGTTCACCTGCACCCCCAACCCTGCTTCGAACGCATTGCACCTTACGCTCCCCGCACCGGCACGCGTGGTGCTGTATGATCTTCGCGGAAATGTCGTTCGGTCTATCGCGACATCTGAACCGTCGGTAACGATCGAGACTCGAGATCTAGCGAGCGGTATGTATATCGTTGGCGTGACGACTTCTGGTATGCACGGCTCTCAACTCGTACAGATCCAGCACTAAACGAAAAGACCCGCCATTGGGCGGGTCTTCTCATCGGGCTCAGGGATCATCCCATGCGTCCCGCACATCTCATACATCTCAGTTATATGGCCTCTACTTCGCCGTACACCGTCGTCCAGGGCTTCGCGTATTTATCGATGACTTCGTTGAGCGACTTGATGTTCGCAACGCCGCGATCGAGGAGCCATGCTTCGAGTGCGTCTTTGCCTTGTGCGCCGAAGATCGGCACGCCGTCCTGCCACGTCGCGCGGCCGCAAAGCACGCCCGAGAAGTTCGCGCCGCTTTCGCCGGCGAGCTCGATCGTCTCGCGGAAGACATCGTCGGATACACCGGCCGAGAGATAGATAAACGGCTTGGTCGCCGCGTCGCTTGCCTGCTTGAAGAGCTTCTTTGCCTCGTCGCGCGTGTAGGCTTCCTCGCTGCCGTTGTATGCCTTCGTGCCGCTGACATACTTCATATTCACGGGCACTTCGACTTTCAGAATGTCAACGCCATAACGATCCTTCGAGAATTCTTTCATATATGCTTCGACATACTTCGGCTTGACTTTTGCAAATTCGAAGCCCTTCTCGTCCATCGCATCGTCATACGCGAGCGGTTCGAGGAAGAACGGCACATCGAGCGCAGTGCACTCGGCACCGATGCGCTCGATGAACGCATGCTTGCGGGCGTTGATCGCTGCGGTATCGAACGGATTGTAATAGAGCAGAATCTTGATCGCATTCGCGCCGGCCTCGACAAGGCGACGGACACTCCAAGTGTCGAGTAGATCGGGCAAGCGGCCTTTCGTATTGGCATCGTAGCCCGTCTTCTCATAGGCGAGCAGGACGCCGGTGCCGGGTGCGCGGTGCTCGAGTGTCGGCAGGCCGTACTCGGGGTCCATCAGGATGGCAGAAGCGTAGGGCGTCAGGATCTTGGTGACGGAGATCTTAAAGTTGGTTAGGTCCTCGTTCGTCGCATCGTGTCCCATGGCCTTGCCGATCGACTTCTTGAGCGATCCGCGCTGATCCATTGCGGCAGCGTTAATTACTCCGCGAGCGTTGGCACATGCATTGATACCGTTGAATTTCCCTTTTGATAATTGCTTCTTTGCCATAGAAATACGATTAGATCGCGTTTGCGTTGAATTGGGTGGTGTGAAGAGGTATTGTATCGTAGGAATGGGGGAGTTTGTTCCCCTAAGGGCAGGCAAATCGGAGCCCACGTTAGATTGTCATTGCGAGGAAGCCGCAATGCGGCGACGAAGCAATCTACGAAGGGTCGTATAACCGAACGTTCTTAGATTGCCACGGACTGCACTCAGAGCCGTGGAAGGCCTTAAGGGTAGTGCCGCGCAGTCCTCGCAATGACAATGTTGAAGAGTGGGCGCTGATAGCCAGGCTTCAGAGCTGCACCCGCATCTCCGACGTGCGCGGTTTGTGCGAGAAGAACGCGTCCTCGAAACTGCCATGCTCGCCACCGCCTTCGCGGTACGCGACGATGAGCCAGCGACCGTCCGGCATGTGGCGGTTCACGAAGATCTTGCCGTTGCCGTCGCCGAAGATGTCGTCGGGCGTCGTGATCGTGTCGAGCACGTCTTCGAGCACGAGGTCGGGATGTGTGGATAGGCACTGCTGCCAGACGTCGTCGGTGACTTCGATCTGGATCCAGTTGCATGAAAGCGCTCGCGCGATCATAACACTGCGGGTACTAAATCGTCAAACAGTTACACTGTCGGCCAAACGGCAGGCATCGCGCATCGAAGCGATCATCGCCGCACGGTCGGTTGAAGCAAATATACCACTTCCGCTGACAATGGCATCCACGCCCGAACCGTACACCTCGGCGATGTTGTCGAGCTTGATGCCCCCGTCAGCTTCGATGATGACATTCAGGTTCTGCGCGGCAATCCATTGGCGCAGCGTCGTCGCACGGCGATAGAGCGAGGGGATGAACTCCTGACCGCCGAACCCGGGGTTCACGCTCATCAGCAGCACCAGATCGACATCGGGAAGGATCTCCTTCACGGCCGAGAGCGACGTCGCGGGATTGAGCACCACGCCCGCCTTCTTGCCAAGCGACTTAATCAGTTGCACCGTCCGATGCAAATGGGTGCAGGCTTCGGCGTGGACACTAATGATGTCGGCGCCGGCCTTTGCAAAATCGGGGATGTAGCGGTCCGGGTCGGTGATCATCAAATGACAATCGAGCGTCAGCTTCGTGACCTTGCGGATCGCGGCAATGACGGGCGGACCGATGGTGATGTTCGGGACGAAATGGCCGTCCATGACATCGAGATGCAGCCAGTCGGCTCCTGCCGCTTCGAGCATGCGGATGTCTTCTTCAAGTCGAACAAAATTCGCTGACAGAAGCGATGGTGCGATGATGGCTGGGGTACGATGCATTGACAAATTCAACACTGCGGGCGGCGAAATTGCTTCCCGCAAAATACGACAGATCGTACCTGACGTGCGGTCATCTGCTACATGCTCGCATATTCCCTGTGTCATTGCGAGGAAGGGCTTCAGCCCGACGAAGCAATCTGAAATCGTGGATGGCCGACATATTCCAGATTGCTTCGTCGTCCGCTTCGCGGATTCCTCGCAATGACACTGATCGGTTCGCATGCCATCTGGCGGAACTACGCATCTGCGAATTGGTTGATTCTATCGCTATGTCACTCACACGCCGCACCTTCCTTGCGCGCACTGCCGCTGCCATCGCCGCCCAAGGCGCACTGCGCACAGGCGTCGTCGCCCAATCGTTGCTTGCCCGCTCGCGACCGGCAGGATCCGGCAATCCGCTGCGCATCCCGAAGGAGATCCCCGGCGGGAATCTCGCAATATCGACTACCTCCGTGCAGATGCTCACCGGCGCGGAGACCGCCATTCTTTCGATCAACGCTGAATTTCCGGCGCCGACGATCAGAGTGAAGAAAGGCGATACGTTCTCGGCGAATATCATCAATAATCTCACAACCGATGTCGTGTTGCACTGGCATGGTCAGCACGTGCCCAGTATAATGGACGGTCAGCCTTCGCAACCGATCCACGCAGGCGCTTCTGCGACGGTCACGTTCCCAGTTGTCAACCGGGCAGGTACATACTTCTATCATGCCCATACGGACATGATTACCGCCGAACAGGTCTATCGCGGACTGGCAGGACTTTTCATCGTTGACGACGACGAAGAAGGCGCGCTGCCGCTGCCGCGAGGCGAATATGACATTCCGCTTGCCATTTCCGACAGAAGGATCGATTCGAATAACCAACTGGTGTATTCACCAACCGACGACGATCACCGCACCGGCTATGTCGGCGAGACCATCTGCGTTAACGGTACGCCAAGTCCATTCCTCGAAGTTGCTCCAACACTCTACCGGTTTCGAATTCTCAACGCATCGAACGCGCGTATCTATCAACTCGCGTTCGACGACAACTCCACGTTTCGGGTCACCGCCTCGGACGGCGGATTACTCGCCTCCCCCATTGCTACGCAAACCTGTTTCCTTGCACCAGGCGAGCGAGTTGAGATCGTGGCTGACTTTTCAAAGTTGGCAAACGGCAGTGCTGTGAAGCTCAAGAGTCTGCCGTTTTTTCACGATGGTCCGCAATATGCACCGCTCCCGCAAGGCGCCGAGTTCGATATCATCCGTTTCGATGTGACGAAGACGGGCGACTCGAAATCGTCTCTCCCTTCTACACTATCGAGCATCACTCCGTATGTGGCTACCGATGCGGTAGAGCAGTTCACATGGGAGCTCGGAGTCGATGGGATGGATCATACGATCAACGGGAAAGCATACGCGATGGACCGCATCGATCATGTGACCCCGTACAATACCCTCGCACGGTGGACATTCTCAAATACCTTCACCACGGAGTTTCATCCGATGCATGTGCACGGCACGCAGTTTCAGATCGTCTCGCGTACGGGCGGAGAGTTGATGCCAAGCGATCAGGGATGGAAGGATACGGTGTTGGTGCGGCCCGGTGAAGCGGTGGATGTGCTGGTGAAGTTCGCGGATTACTGGGGCACATATCTCGTCCATTGCCACAACCTCGAACACGAGGATCACGGCATGATGGCGAACTTCATGGTGGATAATGCGGGCGCCGTGCGTGAAGATAGTAAGGAAACGGGTGGAATCGAGTTGTCACCCAACCCTGCGATGTCCGACGTAACAATCAGCCTGCCGAATGAGCGGGAATCCGAATGGGTCGAACTCTGTGATCTCAGAGGACGAGTGATTCGCTCGGCGCGGGTTAGCACCGGCGCATCACAAGTAGTAATCGCAGTGGCCGATCTCGCAAACGGCGACTACATCATCCGCTGCGGTGCACACGTCGCGAAACTCGTTGTGCTTCGTTAGTTGACGTGATGGGCGTGCGTGATGTCGTAGTTGCGCTCTTCCTGTACTAATCGCCAGATGTTATGTCGGATGTTCTCGACCGAATCGGTGCCGTCGATGACATTCACGCGCTCAGTATGATGCTGCGCCACATACATGTAACCCTGGATCACGTGGTTATAAAACGACTCGGTCTCGTTCTCGATGCGGTCCTTGCCTGAGGAGGCACGACGGTCCGATGCGACGGCAAGCGGAATATCCAACAAGAACGTGAGGTCCGGTTCGATATCAGCGGTCGCAAGGCGGTTGACGTGCTCGATGAACCCAAGCGGGATCCCACGGCCAAAGCCTTGGTACGCGATCGTCGAATCGGTGAAACGGTCGAGGATCACGACGGCATCTCGCGCCAGTGCGGGCTTGATGACTTCATGGATCAACTGCGCGCGGCTTGCGGCAAAGAGTAATAGCTCGGCCTCGGATGCAAGCGGGTGGGTGTAGTCTTTATTCAATAACAATGTCCGAACCTGTTCGGAAAGCTCCGTCCCACCGGGCTCTCGCAAATGCAGGACTTCGATCCCATCGTTTCTCAGTTGTTCTGCCAAGAGTGCTGCCTGGGTGGTCTTCCCGCAACCATCGATACCTTCGAACGTAATCAGCATGAAATCGAGAGATGTGAGTAGTGCAAAATTATGAAGAAGAAACCGCCGGTCCGTTGAATTGACGAATCGATGCTGCCTGTGGCATTGCGAGGAACCCGCGAAGCGGGTGACGAAGCAATCTAGAATGATTCGGTTGTACGCAATCTCTTAGATTGCTTCGTCGGGCTTCGCCCTTCCTCGCAATGACACTACGGGATCCCCACTCATCGTAGGGGCGACGCACGCGTCGCCCGTGTTTCGCACGCCCCCAAGATTTCGGGCGAGGCATGCCTCGCCCCTACGGACCAGACAAGGTAATGCAAAATATGTCTCTCAGACAGTTGAAATTTTGCCCTCCTGTGCGGTGTTTACGTCGTCCCAAGATTGTACTCAAATAGCTAAGTTCATTATACTATGAATATTTTCGTATGCGTCAGCCACGTACCGGATACAACGACGAAAGTCAACGTGGCAGGCGATGGCAAGAATATCGATCCCGCCGGAGTCAAGTTCATTCTTAACCCCTACGACGAATTTGCGGTCGAAGAAGCGCTCCGCCTCAAAGAAAAGAACGGCGGCGAAGTGACCGTCGTCAGCGTCGGTGCCGAAAGTTCAAAAGAGGGCATGCGCCAGGCACTCGCCATGGGCGCCGACAAAGGCATTCTGATCAAAGCTGACAAGAGCGATGCGTTTTCCGTCGCGTCGCTGCTGGCCGATACTCTGAAGACCGTGAACGCCGACATCATTCTTCTCGGTAAGCAGTCGATCGACTTCGACGGCATGGAGATCGCTCCGATGCTCGCAGAGTTGATGGACCTTCCGGCCGCAACCGTCGTCGTGTCGCTTGCGATCGACGGCGGCAAAGCCACGGTCGAGAAGGAAGTCGAAGGCGGCAAGGAAAAGATCGAGCTCGCGATGCCGTGTATCGTCGCCGCACAGAAAGGCCTCAACGAGCCGCGCTATCCGTCGCTACCGAACATCATGAAGGCCAAGCAGAAGCCCATTCAGGAGGTTGCCGCTACCGCACCGGCTGCCCGCACCGCAGTCGTGAAGATGGACAAGCCGGAGAAGAAGCGCGTCGGAAAGATCCTGCAAGCCGATGGCAACGCCGCCGGCGCTGCGTCGGAGCTTGCACGCTTGCTGCACGAAGAAGCGAAGGTCATCTAATTCACCAGTCATTCTTCGCTTCACTCAGAATGACGATCGGACGAAAGAATTTTAGGAAATAGAATCGTATGAATATTCTCGTTTATTTCGAAGAGCGTAACGGACAGGTTCGCAAGCCATCGCTCGAAGCGGTGTCTGCTGCGAAGGCGCTTGGCGCCAGCATGATCAATGCGGTCATCGTCGGGTCGAACACTTCGGCTGCTCTGAGCGATGCGGTGAAGACCTCCGGCGTTTCGAAGATCTTTACGGTGGACCATGCGTGGTTCTCCGAGTACTCATCGAAGGCTGCTGCGAAGGCTGTCGCCGAAGTGGCGAAGTCGAGCGGCGCAGAGGTCGTGATCGTCCCGGCAACGGGTCGCGGCAAAGATATCGCCCCGCGCGTTGCGGTGCGACTCGGCGCCGGCTATGTGCCGGACGTGACGGCATTCGCAGCGAACGGTGGCTCGATCCACGCGACGCATCCGGTCTATGCCGGCAAAGCGAACGTGCAGGTCGAAGTCACCACACCAGTGAAGGTCTTCTCGACGCGCCCGAACCTCTGGGCTGCGCCGAAGGATGCATCGGCTGTCGCAAGCATCGAAGCGGCGACGGGCTCGCTCACCGATATGGATTTCGCAGACCGCACCAAGGAGCTCGCACTCTCGCAGGGCAAGCTCGATGTTGCCGAAGCCGACATCATCGTTACCGGCGGCCGTGGCATGAAGGGCCCCGAGCATTGGGGACTGATCGAAGGCTTGGCCACCTCCATGCACGCTGCCACAGGCGCCTCACGCGCGGTGGTGGATGCCGGTTGGAGACCGCATAGCGAGCAGGTCGGACAGACGGGCAAGACGGTCTCGCCGTCGCTCTATGTCGCGGTCGGCGTGAGCGGGGCAATTCAGCATCTTGCGGGAATGTCAAGCTCCAAAACGATTGTTGCAATTAACAAGGACGCCAACGCCCCGATCTTCGCCGTAGCGGATTACGGGATCGTCGGCGATGCGTTCGAAGTGTTACCGGCCTTGACCGAGGCGGTGAGCAAGATCAAGAGTCACTAGATCGCTTCATGAAGTTCGACGTCACTTTCTTTCAAGATGAGGACGGGATGTTCATCGCCGAATGTCCTTCCATCCCCGGCTGCTTCAGTCAGGGAAAGACGTTGGAAGAAGCGGAGTCGAACATTCAGCTTGCGATCCAAGAGACCATCGAGGCGCGTCGGGAGCTAGAGCTAGCTTAGTCTTACAGTAACGTGGAACGAGTGCAGGTTGAGATCCTCGGAATTTCGACGAGTCCGTCATCGAACGGAGCGTATGCGCTCGTCCTCAAAGAGACCGACGGCGATCGCCGCATCCCGATCATCATCGGCGGCTTCGAAGCGCAAGCGATCGCCCTTGAAATGGAAGGCATCCAGCCGCCGCGACCGCTAACCCACGATCTCGTCAAGAGCATTCTCGAAGCGTTGTCCTCCACCGTCATCGAAGCATCGATCAGCGAACTCAAGGACGGTGTCTTCTTCGCGACGCTCAAACTCGCTGACGATCAAGAGATCGACGCCCGGCCGAGCGATGCCATCGCCGTCGCTATCCGCTACGGTGCACCGGTCTATGTCGCAGAAGATGTGATGAAAGAAGCCGGGTTCATCCCTGAAGAAGACGATCAGGAAACGATCGACGAAGGCGGTGGCGAGCCGACCGAAGTCCGCTCCGAAGCCAAACTCCCGGCCCCGGCACGCAAGCTCACGAAGCTTGAAGAACTCCAAGAAGCGCTCGACTCTGCGATCCGAAACGAAGATTACGAAAAGGCCGCCAGCCTCCGCGACGAACTCAACAAGATGAAAGCAGGCGGCGGGGTGAACTAAGGACTGATTCGCCGTTGTAACTACCTTCGCTCGTGCCGAGAAAGTGGGACAAAAGCTCTCATCCCACTAATCCCATCAATCCCACTATCCCAGTTAATAGGCTGCCAGCTTCCGTGCCGCATCCGAGATCTTCGCTGCCGTCGGGAGCGTCACTTCTTCGTAGCTCTTGGCGAAGCCGACGGGCGTGAAGAGCGAGCCGACGCGCATCACCGGGGCGTCGAGACGGTTGAAGACATTCTCCGTGATCAGCGCTGCAAGCTCGCCGCCGAAACCACCTGTGACCTTATCCTCGTGCACGATAAGCGCACGGCCCGTCTTCGCGACGGTTGCGAAGATGGCATCCTTGTCAAGCGGATAGAGCGAGCGCAGATCGAGGACGTCACACTCGATGCCTTCGGCCGCCAGTGTCTCGGCTGCTTGGAGCGAGAGATGCGTCGTGTTGCCGTAGGTGATAATGGAAAGCGTATTGCCGGCGCGGCGCAGACGCGCCTTGCCGAACGGAACGAGCTCGTTCGCTGCAAGCGGGAAGCTGCGAGCAAACGGAGCGTTGTAGAGCGCCTTCGGTTCGAGATAGAGCGTGAAGCCGCGCGTACGCATCGCCGTGCGAAGCAGACCCTGTGCATCGTCAGCGAATGACGGCTGCACGATGCGAACACCCGGGATGGATGTGAACGTCGCTTCGAGATTCTGCGAGTGATAGAGTCCGCCCTGGATGTAACCGCCGGAAGCGAGGCGGATCACGATGTTCGGGCAGTACTGACCTTTCGTGCGCCAGTACTCGTGCGTCGTTTCGATGAACGCTTCCATCGCAGGCCAGAAGTAATCGGCAAACTCCGCGCCTTCGACGACGACCCAGATATTCTCCTGATCGACGCGGCAGAAACCATCGGCGGTACCAACGATGAAGTCTTCGGCGATCGGTGCATTAAAGACGCGCTTCACGCCGAACTCCTGCTGCATACCTTTCGACACGTTGAAGATGCCGCCCTTCTCTTTGTTGGCGATGTCCTGTCCCCAGAGGAAGGTGTTCGGGTTGAGTCGAAATTCCTCCTTCAGCGTGTGGTTGATCGCGTCGATGAATTGGAAGCCTTCGTCTTTCGCCTTGGGGCGCTCGAACGGATAGAAATTTGTATTGACGTCGCTTGCCTGAAACGTGTACGGGTCGGGACGAACGATCGTATCTGCGGCGACGACGAACTGCTCGACGCTCGACGGATCGGCCGGTGCAGCGGCCTCCGCCTTGGTCGAGCCTGCTTCGAACTCGGCGGCGTTGCGCTCGTGCAACTCATCGATCTCTGCTTGGGTAACGACGCCCTGCTCGAGCAGCCAGTTGCGGAAACGAACGATCGGGTCGCGCTTAGCGGCATTGGCGATCTCTTCGGGTGAGCGGTAGAGCGTATGACGATCGGAGTTCGAATGCGAACGCATGCGCACGCAATCGGCATGCACAAGCGCCGGACCCATCCCACTGCGCGTCCACTCGTATGCTTCCTGCATTGCGCGGAATGAATCGAGTACGTCGGTGCCGTCGCAGTAGGTGATCAGCAGATTCGCAAAGCCACGGAAGTTATCGGCAACGCGCGCGTTCGCCGTTTGGTCGAACACCGGCACGCTGATGCCGTACTTGTTATTCTGAATGACGAAAATCGCCGGGACTTGCTCTTTCGATGCGCCATTGACGGCTTCGTAGAAATATCCTTCCGAGCAACCAGATTCGCCTGCCGAGAAGATCGCGACGCTGTCAAGACCGTAGTACTTGATCGCGCGAGCGCAACCGGTAACGTGCTGCGAATGATTGTTCGTCAGTGACGACACATTCTGAATGCCGATCTCGAACTTTGCGAAGTGATTCGACATGTGGCGGCCTCCGCCGGCGATGTCGTTCTCTTTCGAAAGTCCGTTGAGCACGAACTCTTCGACGGTGATGCCTGCGGCGAGGCACGTCATCAGATCGCGGTAGTATGGGAAGAGATAATCTTTCTTCGGACGGAAGCTCACACCGATGGCGGTCTGGATACCCTCGTGTCCGGCACACGGAGCATGATAGCTCCAGCCCATAGCTTTCTTGAGGTAGTTCGCCGCGGCGTCATCGCAGGTGCGGCCGAGGTCCATCAAGCGATACCACTCCTTGAGCGTTTCTTTGTCGATGCCCGATTGCGCGAACGTACCTTCGAGCGTCTGCGACTTATCGGTATGCGGGCCTTTGAGCGTTGCGCCACCGGGGATGGGTGCAAGCGAAGGCGGCACGATCGGGAAGGCGTATTCTTGTTCGAGGTCGTGTGAAGTGATGGGGGAATGATACGAAGCGGGCGGCAGGTCCGAAGCCGCATGAGCGTTGGAGCCATTGGTCGAAGCCGTTGCCATTGTTGTAGTTACACCCTGTTTCGTTTTCGTCGCCATGCGAGTTCGAGATCTGGAATGAGCCACAGAAAACAATCGTGGCAAGCGTTTGGTGCGAGACTCCCCTCCACAGCAGTGGAGGGGCCGGGGGAGGTGAGTCCGGGACAGCACCCGGCCCACCCACCCTACGGTTCTCCCCGCCCCTCGAGTTCAGCGATTGTCCCTAAGATACTGCGCATACACTGATCGACACTCGATAACACCTCTGCGTTTGTGAAGCGGATTACCGTTACCCCTTCGCGGGCAAGGTACCGAGTTCGATCCACATCATATCGCTGTCGTTCAGGGCTATCGTGGACTGAGCCATCCACCTCCACGGCGAGTCGGAATTCCGGGCAGTAGAAATCGACGATGAACGGACCGAGCCCATGCTGTCGGCGGAATTTATACCCTCCGCAGTTGCGGTTGCGCAGACCCTGCCACAGCTCGCGTTCGGCGTGAGTGGCATTCTTCCGTAACTCCCGTCGATAGCTTCGTGTCTGGGATGGGTAGTGGAAGGGTTGTTCGTCATGTGATGTCATGGCTAATGGATGTTGGGTGATGTTTCGTTGATGTTGGTGGCAGTCCAGGACTCACCTCCCCAACCCCTCCACAAAGTGGAGGGGCTTTGGTGACGGGCACCATGTGCTCGGTTTGCCTCTGCATTCCATAAACTCTCTGCTCATACTTTTGTGCCTCACTCACAGGTGCCCGCAATATTAATTCTCACAATTTTCCCGATGGGCACCTTGCAAACCACCCGATCCACTGCTTACATTGGCAAGTGCAACAATAGGCACTATCAACCAATTACTTAACACAAACCACTAACAACTATGGAACACACCTCCAGAATCAGCAGCGGCATGTACGATGCCGTCGACCCGGTCTTTCGTGGCGTTAGCGAGATGATCGAGGAGCGGTTCAACATTTGCTATGGCGAGATCACTGTGATTTGCGGGCCGGATATCCGCCGTGATACACGCGAAGCGTATCGGCGGTCGCTTGCGCTGCTCGGCAGCGGGCAGTTCGCCAAGGCGCTTGTCGTGACGGCGGGCTGCACCAGCCGACGCGCGCTCGCATGGGCTCGTGAAGTTGACCCGGAGCGCATCGGCGAGCAGCCCACCAAAAACGACGTCGTTGTCTATCCGTGTATCGGCGGGAAGCTCTGCAGGGAGATCACAGCCATCGAAGCGATGATCGAGCGGCATGGGTTCGACATTCTCATGATCAACTCGTGGGAGTTCACCAGCATGCACGCTCGCTATAAAGATGAATTGCTCTTTGCATTGCAACGGCTGACGGAAGAGCATCGTCTGACGGTGGTGATCTTCTCGCATGCGAATGGCAGTCCGAGCGAGGTGGGCCGCATTCAACGCGGGACGCTTGGCAAGCTTTCGGTTATGGCGGCGAAGATCGTCAGCATGGAGGCGGAAGAGGAAATGAACGAGTTATCGACAAAGCGGACAGCAACACGAATCGAACCTACCCCAGTGCGCTCAGAGCGCTACGTCTCGATCGATGGGTCGGTCGATCTTGCCGAGTTGCATACCGATGACGAACACGAGTACGACGAGGCGGCGACGGAGGACGCGCTCGAAGAAGAGTTAGAGGAGGTTGCCCTGATGTGAGCGGTGATTCGCGTTTGTATGTGGAAAGTCAGTTCGTTGACAAATAATGCAGTTACATCGTGTCCGAGGAGGTGGTTCTCACTTCCCCGGTACTACGAGAACCGGGATCTTCGAATGACGCACGACGTACTCCGCGACGCTGCCGAGGATCATGTGCTTGATGCCCGTGCGGCCATGCGTGCCCATGACGATGAGGTCGGCATGAGTCGCTTCGGCGGTGCCGAGAATGTCGGTCATCGGGTCGCCGGCAGGCTTGAGTGTAGTGATCCGCAGGTTCTGTCCGCGGGCGGCGATGGCCGCAAGCGTCGCGTCGGCTTCTTCTTCAAGGATGCGGATCGCATCGCTCATGCCGAAGCCGGCGTCGGGGTTCGAGACGGCTTTTGCTTCGTCGATGACGCAGACCAGAGCGACTTCCGCATCGAGCGCTGCCGCGAGTTCGAGGCCGTGGCTTGCCGCATGATCGGAACAACTGCTATGATCGACGGCGATGAGTATCTTCTTGTACTGCATGGCTATTTCGAATAGGTGTTGTTGTAGAGGTTCATTGCATCGCGAATGATCTTGTATGCGACCTCCGGGCCCTGGAAGTCCTCGACTCGGACTTCCTTGTTCGTCTCGAGCGCTTTATACTCTTCGAAGAAGTGCTTGAGCTCCGACTGGAAGTAGGAGGGTAGGTGACCGATATCGTCATAGTCGTTGACGCTGACATCGTCGGCAGCAACGGCAAGGATCTTATCGTCGCCTTCGCCATTGTCGAGCATTCGCATGACGCCGATCACTCGGGCATTGACGATGCACAGCGGCTGCGCTTCGATCTGCGAGAGCACGAGGATGTCGAGCGGGTCGTGATCGTCGCCGAGTGTGCGGGGGATGAAGCCATAGTTCGCGGGGTAATGCACCGATGCGAAGAGCACGCGGTCGAGCCGCAGCATGCCGGTCTCTTTATCGAGCTCGTACTTGGCTTTCGAGCCTTTCGGGATCTCGATGATGGACGTGACGGTGTTCGGTGCTTCTTCCCCGATCGGGACGTGATGCCAAGGATTGAAATTCATGAATCAGAATTGACGTGAAAGCAATACTCCTGCACCGGCGGCAAGCAAGCCTGCGGCAACGCTGCCGACGGTGTAGAGTGCGAAGATCGAATACTGGCCGAGTTGGAGCAGATTGACGTTCTCGTACGCGAACGACGAGAAGGTCGTGAAGCCCCCGCAGAATCCTGTCGCCAGGAAGAGCCGCCACTCGGGCGTCATGACGGCCGAACGATCGGCAACGCCGTAGATCACCCCGATGACGAGGCAACCGACGACATTGATGACGAACGTTGCGAGCGGGAACGGGTGGAGCGACTTCGACATCGAGACGGCGACGAGATACCTCGCGACCGTGCCGAGAAAGCCGCCGATGCCAACGATAACGATGTTCCTGTTCATAGCTATTATGCGAAGTGCGTTGAACAGGAGTCATCAGTCCGCCGTGGCGGACGGTTGGGTGAGGAAGACTCCATTTCCTCGTGTTGCGACGTGACCACGAGAGAGGTCACATCATTAGATGCAATTCTTGAACCGAATGTACGACTCTCATATCATTGCGAAGCGAGCGCACTGCGCTGACGACCGATGCAGCCGCCGAGAGCGTCGTGATGAACGGCACTTTGTAGGCGACCGCTGCCCAGCCGATCTCGTATTCTGCGATACGCGAGATCTCGCCGCTCGGGGTATTGATCACGAGCTGAACGTTGCCATTCTTGATCTCGTCAACGATATTTGGCCGGCCTTCGGATACCTTCTTCATGGCTTCGGCGGCGATGCCATGTTCCAGAAGGAACGCCGTAGTACCGCTCGTTGCGACGATGCGGAAGCCGAGGTCTGCAAAATCTTTGATGATCTCGGCAGTGCGTTGCTTCTTGTCGAGGTCGCGAAGCGAGACGAAGATCGTCCCCTCGGTCGGGATGCGAATTCCGGCACCGAGATGAGACTTCAAGATGGCTTCGCCGAAGTCTTTGCCGGTGCCCATGACCTCGCCGGTCGAACGCATCTCGGGTCCGAGGAACATCTTCACCTTCGGGAATTTGTCGAAGGGGAAGACCGACTCCTTGATCGAGACGTACGGCATGTTCTTGTCAAAATCCTTGACGCCAAGTTCTTTGAGCGTCTTGCCGCTCATGACTCGTGCGGCAATCTTGGCAAGCGGTCGGCCCGTTGCCTTCGAGACGAACGGCACCGTGCGGCTGGCGCGAGGATTGACCTCGAGCACGTAGACCGTTTCGCCTTTGACGGCGTACTGAATGTTGATCGGCCCGACAACATTCAATGCGGTGGCAAGTTTGCGGGTATAATCAACGATCGTCGAGAAGACGGCGTCGCTTGCATCGTACGGCGGGATGACGCTCGACGAGTCGCCGGAGTGAATGCCGGCTTCTTCGATATGCTGCATGACGCCACCGATGATGACCGTGCCTTCGCGGTCGCGGACGGCATCGACGTCGAACTCGTATGCGTCTTCGAGGAAGCGGTCGATGAGCACCGGGCGGTCATGGCTGACGCCTTTTGCATTGGCCATGTACTCGGCCACTGCTTCGGGTCGGTAGCAGATTTCCATCGAGCGTCCGCCGAGCACGTAGGATGGGCGAACGAGGACGGGGTATCCGATGCTATCGGCTACTGCAACGGCCTCAGCTTCGGTCGTTGCTGTTCCGTATGGCGGGCACGGGATATGCAGCTTGTCGATGAGCTCGCCGAAACGCTTACGGTCTTCGGCGATGTCGATGCTGTCGGGTGCCGTGCCGAGGATCGGGACGTTCGCTGCTTCGAGTTGCTTTGCGAGCTTCAGCGGGGTTTGTCCGCCGAAGGTGATGATGACGCCATCCGGCTTCTCGAAGTCGAGGATGTGCATCACGTCTTCGAACGTCAGCGGTTCGAAGTAGAGCTTGTCGCAGGTGTCGTAATCCGTCGAGACCGTTTCGGGATTACAGTTGATCATGATGGTCTCGAATCCTTCGTCGGCAAGCGCCTGTGCTGCGTGGACGCAGCAGTAGTCGAATTCGATGCCCTGGCCGATGCGATTCGGGCCGCCGCCGAGGATGACGATCTTTTTTCGATTGCTGCGGCGCGACTCATTCTCTTCCTCGTAGGTCGAGTAATGATAGGGGGTTTCGGCGGCGAACTCTGCGGCGCAGGTATCAACCGTTTTGAAGACGGGTACGAAGCCGAGGCGCTTGCGTTCGGCGGCGACATCGGCTTCCGGAACGCGGAAGATCTCGGCGATCTGCTTGTCGCTGAAGCCATCGCGCTTGGCGTTGTAGAGCAGTGTTGGGTCGATCTTGAATTGGGGCATGGCAGTGTTTCGCCGAAACGGCGAGAGCCTAACAGCTATTTGGCCGCTACGGTTGCGATGGAGTATCGGAAGCCATCAGGCTGCACGCCGAAAGACCCGTTTTACGGCTTTTATGGTGAACCGGATCATAAACCGCAGTAGCAGTCGAAGCTGGGTGGAGCCGAAGCCGCCATCACTGTCGAGGAGGAAGTGGAGGTCGCGGATATCTTCGTCGCTCATCGGAAGGGCAACGTGCTGGCTGCCATCCATCGGTTTTCCGCCGACATCGGAAAGGGGGTTGTCCAGTTCGAGGCCTTCTCTCAAGAGTTGTCTCAGCCGCTCGTCGAGCTGCTGTAGTGTTTCCCGTAACGCCGGATCTTTTTCATATTTGAGCAGGAAGGAGACGTGATCGTGCAAGACGGCAGCACGCTTCATCATATCGGGCGTAAAGAACTGCTCGGCATCTTCCTCGATCTGTCGGACGAGCATCTCGATGTCGGCAATCGCCTCGTCCGTCGCACAGAAGAGCGAGATGTCGTCGATGTCTTCGATCTCGATATAGACGTTCGCGAGCCGCTGCAGCTCGTGGCCATAGAGTTCTTTATATTCTTCGGCAAATTCGCGTTTCTTGTTTTGCAGCGTCGTGCGAATGCCTTTGAGCGTCGATTCGAGCTGATGGCGTTTATCGGGGACGCTCGTATGCTCGATCATCCGTTTGAGCTCGGCTTCTTGCGAAATCAAATCGGCGAGGAGCTTTGCATTGCCGACTTTGCCGACAGCGATGAGGTCGTCGATCTGTTTGTCCGAGGCAAATATTTGGGCATGTCCGATCTTGACGCAGTGGATCTTCGTATTCGCATCCAGCCTCGATCGGATCAGAGGTTCGTCGAGCGCGACGGCGCCATCGGTGATGATCAGGATCTCGGCGCCGGCAAGATGCTCGGTATGTTCGATCTCGTCGATGGCTGCGAGCAGTGCTTTCTGCAGAACGGTGCCGTTTCCCAAATGGGTCAGGCGCAGGATATGCCGAATAAGCGCATTGTAGCTTTCGGCATCGATTGCAGTATGAAGATCGCCGACGTGATCGTCGAACGTTCGAAGGCTGACGTACCCAAGATCCTCTTTATTGCGTTCGAGGAAATACACCAGGACAGCCTTCGCCAAATGAATGCGATGATGGGCCCGCATCGAGGAGGAGGTGTCGAAGAGCACGAAGACTTTCTGCTTGCGGCTATCGAACGAAAAACTATCGCCAACTTCCTGAATAGGCAAAATTTTCGGTGCTTTCGAAACGGGCATCCACAGCGTACGTTCGGCCAATCGCTGGTCGAACACCTCGTCGGGAAGCATGAACTGCCACGAGTAGATACGGGCGATGTCACGACGATTGCGGATGAAATCGGCTTCGTACTCTTCACCGGTTACGACCTCGGGTTGAAAGAGATCGACGGCGTCTTTGACCGGCGTTTCATCGAGCGTTGGGAGGCGGAAGGCCGGTTCGAGCCGTTTACGCAGTTCGGAGTCCTCGGCTTCGAGAATTCGGGCGATCTCGAATACTGCGGTGAATTCTTCCGGCAGACGATCGTAGATTCGCGTGAGGAATCCGTATTCCTCCATCCGTTTTAAGAACGATCCTTCCGATGCCATGTGCGCCTTGCGTTACAACTCAAATATAAGCAAGCCGAAGACGAACTCGTTAGTTTCGCTGTGTCAGCCAAGGGACGACAGTGCCGTCAATCTTACGGCGACGACGGATTTCGGCGGCGATGATATCGGCATCGGTCGATCCAAGCGGTTCGATCGACACGTCTGTTGGGTGCAAACCAAAGATTGCATTCAGTTTCGACGCGACGAACGCGTTGGTCACGATCGCGTACTGTGCAGTTTCCTTCAACTCTTTTTCACCGATCATGATCGACGTGATTGCATGCTGGGTACGATCGAATACGCAGCGAAGCCCCGAGAAGTCGCATGTCTCGGATGCATCTCCACTGAGCATGTGTTCGAGCGCCTCGCGCAAACGATCGCCTCGTATGGTGATGCGCATCAGTTCATTCTGGAATGGATTGATCTCATAGATATCCTTCAGGAGGATCGGTCCTTTTGGCAGAGACTTCCTGATTCCACCGTGATTGATACAGCCGAGGTCGCTGCCAAGGGCTTCCCGAAACACCGATGCTTCGAAGCACGAAAGATTACTGTTGTACTCGTAGCGATTGTACCAGTCATGTATCAATGTCCCGATCTGTTCGGAATACGAACTATCGACCAGAGTGAGCAGCGTTTTGACGGCCCTGGCTGCCGTCGCGTCGGTATTGTCACCAGGACATACATCGATCAACCTGCCGCTCGATGACACAACGGAGTCGCCGTCCGTATCGACATCGAGATCGAGTTCGCCCACCCATCGTCCTTTCGATCCGGCCTGTACGATCACGGTCCGTCCGACCCGCATCGGATGTTGCAACGGAGTATGAGAGTGGCCGCCGACGATTACATTCACTTCCGGATATCGGGCAGCAAGAGCGGAATCTGCTTCCACCCCGATATGTGTGAGGAGGATAATAAGATCGGGCGACCGTTGTTTGACTTCTCGAAGGATATTGGGCAGTACCGAATCGTACTGTTCGATGTGAAGTCCGAGAATACTTTTGGGCAGTGTACTTGATGCGAGCGATTGCAGCGTTAGCCCGATGATCGCGACCCGAAGTCCGTGCACTCGCTTAATGATATATCGCTTGGCGATTGGAGATCCGGTTTCGTCAGAGATATTTGCATTCGTGACGGGGAAGTGAACCGTCGAGCGAAGCAGCGTACGCAGATTCGGCCAGCCATAATCGAACTCATGATTACCGAGTGTCACGGCGTCCGGCTTGATCAAGTTCAGGAGTCGATACGACGCGCGTCCTTTGGTGATCGTGCTGATAAGCGTGCCCTGGAATTCATCCCCTGCATCGAGCGCAAGGCATGCATCGCCATACTTCGCGGCGACTGCTCGCAGCGAGTCCACAACACGCTTGAAATTCAGGAAGCCTCCACGTATTGTTTTCGCCGACGTAATAGGCTCTATCTGAGAATGGAAGTCATTCCAATGAATAATCTTCAGATGACGGACTGTGGGGAAAGCGCTGTCAGTAACAGTCAGAAGAAGGAGGATACTGCATGCAACCGGTAATCGCGACCTCTTCACGCCTGGACCTTCAGCTCCTTGCGCACCTTTGCAGGCAATCCCTGCATCACAGCATTATACGATTCCTTGATTAACCCTTTGAGTTCTTCTTCTTGCAATGCGGCACGTTTGCGAACACAAACCCAACCAAATCGTCCGGTGTACGGCGCCGACGTGATTCCGTCGCGTTCGATCAGCTTTGAATATTTCTCTGGTGAGCACTTGAACGAGCAGGAAAAACCGCTTGCAGGGTTCAGGCTTGCGGTCGCGAACATCTTTTCGCCGATACAAAAACACAGATCATTACCCCATTTAATATCCTCGGTCGCATGGGGGAGCGACAGGCAAAACTCGCGGAGCTGTTCGACGTTCATGGCCATAGAGTCGTGTTGTCCGTATTAACGCAAATTCGACAAAAAGATTTTCGATATGTGGATGCAGGATGCTCAAAGGTATTCACCAATGTCATGTTGTCAATTGCGACCAAATCGGGGAACCTCGCCCGCAAAGATCATGGGGCTTTGCGGGTTCGGGGCTGCACCACGGGTTTCGACGGATATCCCGAATGCATCAGCCGATGCAAGATCGGCCTTGAACGTATACATCGGTTCTTTGTCCTTCGGGTCGACAACGAAATTACCGACAGGGGTCGGTTTGTGGTCGACGACGGCCCACACTTCGTAGTAGTGCATCGAATCGAGTATCGGCAAATCCTCGCGCATGACGACGACCATCTTCTGCTTGGGGCTGAAGAACAAATGCTGGTGCTTCGGCTGTGCAGGGGTGGTCATTGTGACCAGACGCGCGTTCTCTTCCTGCAACATCCCCAGCACGCAACGCACGAGCGAGTCGCTCACTGCATATTCATGATTACTTGCCCGCAGCGAATCGGTTTGCTTTAATAGCGACTTCATCAGGTCTGCCGAACGGTCGAGCTTCGCCGATTTCATCACGTTCATCGCGAGCAGCGTGCAAATGAGCAGACCACCGACCACACTCACGCTGATGAGCGTACGGTTCTTCGAGCGAATTTTACGGACAATGCTGGCAGGGACGGGGGTCTTATCATTTCCATACGTTACCATCCGTTCGGTCGTGCCCTGCTTCTCGGCCTTTGAAATGGTGTCAAGGAGCGTTGACTTGATCGAAGCAGGAGCATCGACTTGTTCGGCGCTGTCGGCAAGGGCGACAGACGATTCAAAACATTCCTCCAGAGCATTCACGAGGACCGGATCGCCGGCCTCGAGCAGCGCTTGAAAGCGCACGAAATCCGGTTCGCTTTCGGTCAGCACGCCGAGTGCGTAGGCAGAAGCGAGCGCTTCGATCTCTTCGCGTTCAGCTTGGCTATATGTACGCTCGTTATCCACCGGTCAGCATATCTCGTAATTTGATCATCCCTTGCCGCATGCGGGTCTTGACGGTTCCGAGCGGAACGCCAAGCGCATCGGCGATCTCCGTTTGTGAGTAACCGGAGTAATACGCCATCGTGAGTGCCTGCCGCTGGGCCTCGGGGATCTGTGCAAGCAACGAGAGCATCTGCTCCCGATCGCTTGCTTCTACCTGTTCGTCCAATGCGGTTCGACGTTCGATGGTCGCGTCAGAGACAACACCTGACAACTCTTCCAGATCTTGTCGCACTTCGAGTGCAGACTTCTTGTAGCGCCGCGACCGCAGCACATTGATGGCCTTATTGTGGGCGAGTGTGGTCAGCCATGCACCGAACGAGCCGCGTTCCTGATCGAAAAGACCTGCTTTCTCCCATACCTGCAGGAACACGTCCTGCATGACTTCAGCGGCGTCGTCCTCATTTCGTACGATCTTCAGCACTAACGAATAGATTCGTCGCTGGTACTTGTCGTACAGAGCGGAAAGGGCCTCGGAATCACCGGTTGCGATGTTGGCAAGCAGCGTTTCGTCGTCCCGTTCTCCCCGCTGTGAGAAATTACGTAACGACCCCTCCGACCGGATTTCTCCGCCCGGACCGACAGACTTGTTCGATGGGGTACTGGTTGCCAAGTATCTGTTTAATGCTTACGCACCAACAACATCGCTGCAGCTTGATTGGTGTCTCGGCGGTCAGCGAACGATCAGTTGCCTTCTTGCCGATTGCGTGCCATAAGCGCCAAGCAGGGCGATGGAGTATGACCCGCGTGACAGTCCGGTTACATCGAACGTCACTGACATTGCCCCGGCGGCGACATCAATGGTCCGAATGGTCTTTCCAAGGGGGTCGAAGAGTCGAAGTTTGGCCGTGTGGTCGATTGCCGCTTGTCTGAGAGTAACGGTGACAAACGACGATGTCGGATTCGGGAAGACTTCGATCCCGGCTTCCGATGCTTTGGTCGTGGGAACATCAAGAACTCTCCATTCAAATGCCCCGATCGAATGGCCGTTGTCGCCGCGTGCGGAACTGTCGGTTGGGTGGACGTATTGCTGAGACGGGCTCAGATCTATCCCATGCGCGGTTCCGGGGTTTGATCCGGGAATGACCAAATCCTCGCCTCCGACGTGGTAGTCATAATGAGCTGAATCTCCGATGAAATACCAACCATAATCATATAATGGATCGGCATTTGCATACACATTCTCGGACGAGTCGATCGTACCCGAGATGTTCATGTCGTACATCGTACCCGGTCCGGCGAACAGGTTGTTGTACAGCTTTGACAGCGAAGTCGCAGCGGCAAGCGCGACGAATGTGCACTTCGGCAACTCAGAGACCATCGTATTGTTCACGATGTAGATCTCTTGCGTCGGATTGGTTTGCCCCTCTTCGCCGAAGCGTATGATCTGGCGGTTCTGTGCCATCGGTCCTTTCTGGATGCTGTTGCCGATGATATACGCCTCCCCACCGTTCGGCAGATCAATACAATAGCTGGCCGTGCCGTCCGCTTCGTCGGTGATACGGTTATAGAGGATATAGGTACGATATGCCCGGCTCTTGACTTCATGGCCGACATTGGCCCGGTGGATGTAGCAGAATCGAAGAGTGAAACTGCGGACATGGTTGATGTACATATTGTGCGAATAGCCGTCGCCGTGCCCGTTATGATCGAATTCGCAGGCCTCGAAGAGAATGTCGCTGTTCGCATTATCGCCTGCGAGTACCCCGTCTTCGTTATCATGGAAGTAGCAATGCCGAAGTTCGAGCCCAGCCCCTTCTTGTCGGATTCCGGCGCCGTTGAGGTCAGGTACGGCAGCACCGGCGAATTCAATATTCTCGATGTACGTGTTACTGCCTTGAATGACCCAGATCGCTTTTCCCCCAGCATTTTTCCCCGCGGCATCGAGATGCGCGTAACCTCCGACTCCCTTGATGACGAGATTGCTCTTGGTCCAAATGCCGACATCACCGCTATAGAGTCCGGCGTCGATGAGAACCGTATCGCCATCCTGAACGAGCCCCATGACCGTACTCGGAGCCGTATGGGGCTGGGTTGGGCCGACGTGGAACGTCGCTGCCATGGCCGGGGCTATCAGCGAACAGATTGAAATGACGATAAAAAGCGCCTGTTTCATAGCGTGATCGAATAGTTGTGTCCTCATACAATTCTGAAATCGTGCGGAAAGTTACAAGGGGAAGCCCAGAACCGGCGTGTAACGAAATCTCAGATTTTGCGTTAGCCATCATCGAATTACATCCATCATCCTTCATCATTTATGGTACGTAAATACTATCTTCTCGTACTCTCCCTCTTGTTCGCTGTATCGGCGTCCGCCCAACAGATGAATCTGTCGGATGCCTTGCCGCAAGATCCCACCGTTCGAACTGGCACGCTGCCCAACGGATTGCGCTACTATATTCGAAAGAATATCAAGCCCGAACATCGAATGGAGGTTCGGCTTGCTGTTCACGCCGGCTCCGTGTTGGAGGACGAAGACCAACAGGGGCTTGCTCACATGTGCGAGCACATGGAGTTCAACGGGACGGATCACTTCCCGAAACAGGATCTCGTCAATTACATGGAGTCGATCGGCATGCGTTTTGGTGCGCACGTGAATGCGTATACGTCGTTCGACGAGACCGTGTACATGCTCGAACTACCGACCGATACCCTCTCGACTGCTGAAAAGGGTATGCAGGTATTGCAGGATTGGGCAGGTCACGCAACACTCGACAGCGTCGAAATTGACAAAGAGCGCGGTGTTGTGCATGAAGAGTGGCGGCTGGGTCGTGGTGCATTCGAGCGAGTACAACGGACACAATGGCCGGTTGAATACGCCGGTTCGCAGTATGCCGTTCGCCTGCCGATCGGGAAAGAAGATATCATTCTGCATACCCCGCAGTCGGCACTCCTTCGTTTCTATCATACCTGGTATCGTCCGGACCTGATGGCTGTCATCGCCGTCGGCGATTTCGACGTGAACTGGATGGAGAACCAGATCAAGTCGAAGTTCGGCTCGCTGCAAAATCCGCCGGGCGAACGCGAACGCACGAAGTTCACGGTGCCGATGCACGACTCGCTTCGTATCGCGGTCGCCAGCGATTCCGAGCTGCAGTTCAATATGTTCCAGATGAGTTTTCAGCGACCGGATCAGCCTGAGCGTACGGTCGGTGAATACCGGGCACAGCTTGTGCGCGGACTCTTTGTCAGCATGCTCAACAAGCGTCTGCAGGAGATGGGCAGAAAGCCGGATGCACCGTTTATCTATGCCGCTGCAAACGATGGGGGCGACCTTGGCGGGATCACCAACTTCTCGTTATTTTGCATCGAGAAACCAGGGATGGTCTCCCAATGCATCAAGACGATGCTCGAAGAGCTTGTCCGCGTGAAGGAGCATGGCTTTACGGCCAGCGAACTCGAGCGCGAGAAAAAAGAATTGTTGCGTTCATACGACAAACTATTTCAGGAGCGCGATAAAACCGAATCAGAGAAGTTTGCCGACGAATATGTTCGCCACTTCCTCCACCAAGAGCCGTTCCCCGGCATCGTGTATGAGAATGAGCTTGCAAAGAAATACGTCCCGGGAATGACAATCGCAGAGGTCAACGAACTAACAAAGCCGTTGATCGCAAATGCCGGTCCGGTGATGTTGCAGAGTTCGTTGCGGAAAGCCGGTGTTGCGATCCCGACTGAAAGTGAGCTTCGCACAATCTATACCGAAGTGCAGCATGAACAGCTCGCTGCATACGAGGACAAAGTTTCGAACGAACCCCTGATGGCGAAGCTGCCGACGCGCGGCAGGATTGTCAGCAGCAAGTCGATACCCGATCTCGGTGTAACGATCTGGAAGCTTTCGAACGGATCGCAGGTGGTGGTCAAGCCGACCGATTTCAAGAACGATCAAGTCCTGTTCTCGGCCCAAGTGCCGGGCGGTACGTCATTAGCATCCGATACAGATGCAGTGTCGGCAGAAATGGCCGATAATATTGTGGACGAGTCGGGTGTGGGAAATTTCGATGCGAGCACGCTTGAAAAAATGCTTGCCGGAAAGGTCGTCTCGCTTTCGCCGTCGATCAGCTCGCTCTCCGACGGGTTCCGTGGCAGCGCTGCTCCCGCCGACCTGGAGACGATGTTCCAATTGCTCTATCTATACGCTACGTCCCCGCGCCGCGACGAAGATGCGTGTAAGGCGACGATCAATAAGTACGGTGCATACTTGAAGACTCAGGGAGCGTCGCCGGAGGCAACGTTCTTCGATTCGGTTGGGGTCGTACTGACACAGCATCACCCGCGCACCGTTCCGATGAGCGAGGAACGCCTCTCGAAGGTTTCGCTTGATAAGGCACTGACGTTTTATAAAGAACAGTACTCCAACTTCGATGGCTGGACGTTCTTTGTGGTCGGTACTGTCGATACGACGAAGTTGAAGGGCTATATTGAACAGTATGTTGCCAGTTTGCCGTCCTCGCCACGCACACCTGCATGGCGCGACCTCGGCATCCGCTCGCCAAAGGGTGCTGTCGATGAAACCGTGTATAAAGGCACGGAGCCCAAGAGCTTTGTATACCTTACACTCTCCGGGCCGTTCCAGTACAATCCGCGCAACCGATTTGTCTTTTCGGAGATGGCTCAGGTACTCGAGATCAAGCTTCGCGAAACATTGCGCGAGGATATGAGCGGCGTGTATTTCGTCAGCGTACAACCGCAGCCGCAACATTATCCGATCGAGCAGTACCAGATGAGCATTTTCTTTAGTTGCGCCCCCGATCGCGTGAATGAACTCATCGGTGCGGTAAAGCAGAAGCTCGATACGATGACGATGAAAGCGCCGGAGCCGACCTACGTTGCGAAGGTAAAAGCCATGGCTCAGAAGGAATACGAAGTGAACCTGAAGAAAAACGATTTCTGGCTTTCGGCACTTCGACAGGCATATACCGATCATGAAGATCCGCACATGATCCTCGATCGTGCAAACTTTATCAAAGAAATTACCGGCGACGATATTTTCGCTGCGGCAAAGACCTATTGTTCGCAGAAGAACTTCGCAAAGATCGTTCTCTACCCGGAGAAGAAGTAACGATTGTTGAGGACGTACAAACGCATACTGTAGCAGTGGGCTTCATCCCTGTTGCAGTATGCGTTTTTCTTTTGGCGGAGTTCACCGCATGAGCTTACCAGCGCTCGTCCTTCGTTTGACGGCGCATGAGTTCTTCCGTTGCCTGGCGGTGGTCTTTGTTCTCGAAGAGGATCTTGTAGGTTTCTTCGACGATGGGCATCTCGATGTTATGTTTTGACGCAAGTTCCTGAGCTGACTCCGTCGTCCAGACCCCTTCGGCGACCATTGTCATCGAATCGAGTATTTCCGTGAGCGTCTTCCCACGGCCGAGCGCGATGCCGACGCGTCGGTTACGAGAGTGCTTCGAGAGACACGTCACCACGAGATCGCCAAGACCTGCGATCCCGCTGAATGTCGGCTCTTCAGCGCCAAGTGCAATCCCGAGACGACGCATTTCGGCAAGACCGCGGGTGACGAGTGCAGCAACCGTGTTATCACCATAGCCTTCGCCATCGAGAATGCCGGCGCAAATGGCGATCACATTCTTCAACGCACCGGCGAGTTCGACACCGACTACATCGTTCGACGAATACACACGCAGATAGGGAAGGACGAGCGCATCCTGCACAAGACGCGCCGTATCGTGCGAGTAGGATGCCGCCACAAGCACGGTCGGGATCTTCCTCGCAACCTCTTCGGCGTGACTTGGGCCGCTGAGGCATACAAGCTGTGATGGGTTTAGGGCAAGAGTATCCGCGAGTACTTCCGTCATTCTGCGAAGCGTATGACGTTCGATGCCTTTCGATGCACTGACGAAGATTGCATTCGCATTCAAATGCGGGCGAAGGGTCGTTGCCACTTCGCGCATTGACTGAGACGGAACGGCGAGGATGTATAACTCAGCATCGGAAAGAACGGTCGGATCGCTTGTGATCTCGATCTGCAGTGGGATCGTAATGCCGGGGAGATATGCATCATTCGTTCGCGTCGCAGCGAGTGCATGCGCCTGTTCGCTTCTGCGCGACCAGAGTGTGACGCGATGCCCACGTTCTGCTGCGCAGATGGCAAGTGCTGTCCCCCAACCGCCCGATCCGATAACCGTAATATTCATTAGGGGTGCAAACACCACATGCTGCGTTCGGGTGTCGCATGAATCAACAGAGCGGCCGTGTGGCCGCTCTGTTGACGCGTACTCTCAATTCGATCTGCTTATTCTTCTTCGCCGCTGCGGTGTGCTGCGTATGCCGTAATCACTTTATCGGCGAAGTCGCGAGGTGCTTCTTCGTAGTGGCTGAACTTCTGTCGATGCGATCCTTTGCCCTGCGTGAGCGAGCGAAGCCGCGTGGCATAATGATGCAGCTCGGCGAGCGGAATCTGTGCTCGGATCACTTCGAACGTTCCGCGCACGTCCATGCCCTGCACTTTGCCTCGACGAGAAGAAATGTCGCCGAGGACGTCGCCCATGTGCTCCTCCGGCACGGTGATCTCGATGTCGTACACCGGCTCAAGCAAGACCGGCTTCGCTTGCAGGAATGCTTCCTTGAAGGCGATACGTCCTGCCGTCTTGAACGCGTTTTCGTTCGAATCCACCGGATGCTCTTTGCCGTCGTAGAGGGTTACTTTTACATCGATAACCGGACACCCAGCCAGCGGCCCACGAGAGAGCATTTCATGAATGCCTTTGTCAACGGCGGGGATGAATCGGTTCGAGATCACGCCACCGACGATGGCATCTTCGAATTCGTATCCGTCGCCGCGAGTGCGTGGGGCAAGCTTGATCGCTACTTCTCCGAACTGACCGGCGCCACCCGACTGCTTCCGGTGGCGATAGCGGGTATCGGCATTGCCGCGGATCGTTTCGCGGAACGGGATCTTCGGTTCGACAACGTCGACATCGATCTTATACCGCTCTTTCAGACGCTTGATCGCTATATCGAGATGTAGTTCGCCCTGACCTTCGATGAGCGTTTGGCCCAGTTCCGGATCCTGCCGGACAAGGAAGCTCGGATCCTCTTCGTGGAGTGCATGCACACCGATCGCGATCTTTTCTTCATCGCCTTTATTCTTCGCCCGAACGGCGTTGGTGATGACGGGTTCGGGAAAGGTGATAGGCGTAAGAACAACCGGGAAGCTCTTCGACGACAGTGTATTGTTCGTATGCGTGTCTTTGAGTTTCACGGCAGCCGCGATATCGCCAATGCCGACTTCCTGCACCTCCTTGCGGTTCTTGCCGCACATCGAGAAGATTTGCATCACGCGCTCGGGTTTGCCGTTCGATTCGTTCACGAGATCCTGCCCATGGTGCAGCGTGCCATGATAGACACGGAAGAACGACAGATCGCCGAGATGGGCTTCACTGACAGTCTTGAAGATAAATGCAGTTGTTGCATCCTTCGGTGCGGTGTTGAGGCTGACCTCCTGCTTCGTCTCTGGGTTTACGCCGCGGACGTCGGCAATATGATCTTCCGGTGCCGGTGCATTCGTGACAATAAACTCGAGCACGCGCTTCACACCGATGTTCGGCTCCGATGCTGCACAGAGGATCGGGAAGAGCTTTCGGTGCGCCAGCGATTCGTGGATGCCGCCCGAGAAATGCTCCTCCGTCAGTACGCCGTCGTTGGCAAAGAACTCGTCCATCAACGTATCGTCGGACTCTGCGACGATCTCGACCAACTCCTTATGAAGCTGTTCCGCCTTTTCGCGGACGTCTGCCGGGATATCCTCTTCGGTATAATTACCGGAGCCATCGGTCTTGAAGGTGAGCATTTTCATCTTCAAGAGATCGATGATCTGATGGAAGCTCGCACCGGTCTTATACGGGAATTGTGCGACCACGACCTCATGGCCGAAGTGGTGCTTCATTTCCTCGACGATATCGTCCCAATGTGCTTCGGGAGAATCGAGTTTGTTCACGACGAAGATGACGGAGTTTTCGTCATGGGTACAGAAGTCCCACGCCAGGTCCGTTCCGATCTCGACGCCACCGACGGCATTCACATTGATCAGTGCGGTATCCGCCACGTGCAGGGCCGAGCGCACCTCACCGGTGAAATCGGCATAACCGGGCGTATCGAGCAGATTGATCTTTGTGGAGTCGGTAGCGAAGGAGAGCAGACAGGTATTGATGGAATGTTGTCGAGCGATCTCATCGGGATGATAGTCGCTCACGGTCGAACCATCGGATATTTTGCCGCGGCGGCTTGTCGCCCCCGCGGCAAATAGTAAGCCTTCTGCCAGTGTTGTTTTTCCGCTTGTGGCATGGCCGACAAGCGCGATGTTGCGAATAGCTGTACTCATAGTCGTTCAGAGAGAAATTCTAAAGACATTATCGTACCGTTAAAATAAGCAATTTTTGTGCCCTCAAGGTTCGCTACCGTAAGATTCTTACGAGGCGGCATCAATGGCTGGTTTTAGGGTGTTCGGGGCTAACTGACAGCTTTACGGTAGTTAAAAGATTTGGCATTGCGCAGTCCGCACAGACAATATTCCAAAATCATAACGGCACGCATCTTGCAGAGGGGATCGGTAGTCTTAACATAAACCAACTACGACTATGGGTGGCTTCGTCACGTTCATGCGTAGCCCGATCGGGCGACTCGTTCGCATCGCGCTCGGTGCATACCTGATGTATATCGGCTTCATGGGAACAGCTGGCACGATCGTCGGCGTGATCGGGATTATTCCCGTCCTTGCCGGCGTCGTTAATTTCTGTGTATTGGCCCCGCTCTTCGGCTATACGATCATGGGCCAGAAGCGAGGAGCGGCACCAACAAAGTAATGTGCTCTATTGCCCACGAGCGCTTCTGCCTCGACAATTGGCTCGAAGCACCGCAAGTTATGTAATGGAGACCTATCTATAAACGATCGGTGAAGCAATGCTATGCATGCTTCACCGATCGTGATTGTGATATTGCCCTTAGTTCGAAGCTTTATCGAGAAGTTGGCACATCTCGACGAGTTTGATAAACTCGGCGCGGTAGCCTTCTGCGTCTGCTCCTTTTGCTGCGCGAGCATCGACGAGCACATCTGCGATGCGCGAGTTGCCTTTGAACTTGGAGTCGCGCAGGATCATACCGAATTCTGCGACAGTCGTTGCCCAGTGTAAATTCCGGGGCGCCGTCGGCGTGCTGTTACTCGAATTTGTTGCTGCCGGAGTGTCAACGAGCGGATGTTCGATGAGTCTGCTTGTCGAATCGTCCGGTCGTTTATATCGGAATTTTACCATCATCAATTCATCGCTTTTTGTTGACGCAATCGGTACCGTTGTGTGCTGATAGCGAAGCGAATCGACACTGTGCAGTTCATCGGACTTCTCACCGGCGGGAATGATCTCATAGAGCGCCGTGACGGTGTGCCCCGAGCCGAGCTCGCCCGCATCCTTCTTATCATTGTTGAAGTCTTCTTTCGCAAGGATGCGGCTTTCATACCCGATGAGACGATATCCTTGTATGTGCTGCGGATTGAATTCGATCTGGATTTTTACATCTTTTGCAATGGCATTGAGCGTCCCGCCGAGTTGCGTGACAAATACTTTCTTGGCCTCGAGCAGATTGTCGAGGTAGTAGTAGTTGCCGTTGCCTTTGTCGGCAAGCTCCTTCAGACGAGCATCTTTATAATTATCCGTGCCGACACCGATCGTGGTGAGATAGATCCCGCTCGAGCGTTGATCTTCGATGAAACGGACGAGATCGCCGGTGTTGGAAATTCCCACATTGAAATCGCCGTCGGTCGCGAGGATTACGCGGTTGTTATAATCTTTCCGGAAGTTCTCCTTCGCAATCTTGTATGCGAGTTGAATGCCGGCTCCTCCGGCGGTCGAACCTCCGGCAGTGAGACGATCGAGGGCATCGAGAATTCGGTCTTTGTGCTCACCGGTTGTCGACGGCAGGACAAGCCCCGGTGCGCCAGCGTATGCTACGATGGCGACGCGGTCCTGCGGACGAAGCTCGTTCACCAGCAGATGAAATGCTTTCTGCAATAATGGTAACCGTTCTTCCGGCATCATCGAACCGGAGACATCGAGGAGGAATGTGAGGTTGGCAGGCGGAGCGGACTCTTTGTCAATCTCTTTGCCATGCAAACCAACGAGCACCAGTCGGTGTGCCGGCTTCCAGGGACATGCGCCGATCTCGGTCGTGATGGAGAACGGTTCGTCGCCCTTCGGTTGGGGATAGTCATATTTGAAGTAGTTGACCATCTCCTCGATGCGAACGAGATCCTTCGGCGGCATCTGTCCGCTCGTGATGAAGTGACGGATGTTGCTGTACGATGCGCCATCGACGTCAATCGAGAATGTCGAGAGCGGTTCTTGCGCGACGTCTTTGAATTCGTTCTCGCGGAAGTTCGTATACTCGGCAGTGTTATAACTATTTTGAGAATGTGATAGATCGATGTAGGAGTCATGTAGTTCCGGAGTCGGGGGCAGATACTGAGGTGTCGACGACCGCTTCGAGTGTGCGTTGATCTCTCCGCCAATGTAGCCACCCTTCGATGCGTCGCCGCCGGCTGTGGAAGTATTAACCTCTGAGATCGACAGAGGAGATATATGTGCGGTTCCAATACTATTGAGCCGAACAGAGTTCTGATCACCACGAGCCCCGTGTACGGAGAAACCGGCATTCGTGTTGTCACGCACGAGTCCCGGCGAGAGTGCGACGATCTGATCGACGCTTTTCTTCTTCAATGAAGGCAGAAGGCGGAATGCGATTGTAGTCGTTCTTCCGGGTTCGACCGTGACGTTGGTAAGTGTATCGGGCTCGCTGCCGATCACGATTGCGATTACGGTGTATGTGCCCGGCCGAACGTGGATGAAATGAGCAACGCCACCGGTATCCGTGAAGGCAACTCGTGTTATTTCGACGATGCGGACTTCTGCATGTACCAACGGCGTGTGGGTATTTGCGACCGTTACGGTTGCGTCGATCTTGCCCGGATCCGGGTTGCGAAACGGCGCAGCGATCGTGATCGCGAGGCAGAGTGCGAACGTTGCGGCAACGATTCCTGCCGCAAGGGCGTGTTTGATCAGCTTCATATGAAGTCTCCTTCTGATGCAGTGATTGTGGATTGATATGCTGGAGTCGTTCTACGACTCCTGATCGTTAGCGTGTCTCGAGGCTGGATACACCCGAGTGGGGCGCTGTCTCGGACGAACGAGCTGTGAGACGGTTGCTCAGCGCGAGGGCGGCAACAAGCGTCATGACGGCAACGGCGAAGCCGACGAGGAAGAAGTGAGCGAATTTGTTCATACCATATTCTCCTTTTGGATGGTAGTAGGTAGTGGTCCTACTAAAGCAACCCGACAGTGCGTGCAAAGTTGTGTGCATGTTCGATGAATAGTTATTTATGATGGGAGTGCAGCACACATAAAGCGTGCCACGATGATTGTTTGCCGAGTCGAAGGGTATTTCGATGCGTGGACAGGAAGTCGTCTTGCAAAGCGCACGATGCAGATGGTGAATTGTTTTTCATTAGGACTGTGTATCTATAAGTGTGTATTTTTACCCGTGGGCAAGAAGTAGTAGTTACGTTGAACAAATGATCCGATGACAAGGCCTCTGCATACGGTACGGTTGTTCCCGATCCTCGCGCTGATATTGCTGTTCGCAGGCAGCGGAACTGCGCAGTGGCGTAATCTCGCTCCGGGCTTGCTTGATCCGGGATTCGGTTTTCCGCAGATATATCCCGGCGGGGCGATGGCCTTCAAGGACGGAAACCTGTGGGTTGGCATCTATGATTTGTTCGTTTCATCCGACCTTGGGAAGACGTGGACCAAACGTACCCCGGTTGTACCGGTTTGGGGCGGGGTAGGCGATATTGATTTGTTCAGTGCGGTTGATTGCGTCATCGCAAGCGGACAGGATGTCTATGTCACCCACGATGGTGGCATCACATGGATACATGCCCCGATCCCGAAACAATCTGCCGACGGGGTGTATACAGCATTCTTTCTTGGCTCTGCCAACGAGATCGCGGCCCCGATGGGGAGCAGTGGGCTCTATATATCACGAGACGGCGGACTGACATGGACGAATACGAATGTCGGGGTTAACCACCCGATCATCTACGGTCGTTGGGCACAAGGTTCTACCTGTTATATGATCATGGAGGATCCGTCGGTTCTCACCGTTCCTTCTGCAGCGAGTTACAACCAACTTGTCGTGTCGAACGATCGAGGTGCGACATGGACGGCAGCACCGACTTCTACTTATGTCGATTGCTATTCGTTTGCGGCAGATTCTTGCGATCCGAAACGGATATGCCTCATCAACGAATCGGGCGTATGGTCGAATTTTCCGAATGGAGATTCTGCATGCATCTTTACCACGAGCGATCAGGGCGTTACCTGGCAGAGGAAGTTTACAGTACAACAGTTGATGCTCTGCGGCAGCATTTCTGCATCGCAGAATGCGCTCTATGCGCAGACCAGTCTTCGAGGAGTACTCCGATCGCTGGATCACGGGGTCACCTGGAAGTCCATTGGCGGACCGGGCAGTCATTGGGATACTCGCTATGTCGTCGCTGCAAATGACAATATCGTGTTTGCCGTCGATAGTACTGACGGATCGGTATGGGGGACGTTCAATAGTGGCGGGGATTCACTCCCATTTCCGCAGACAGGCAGAGCGGGCGGCATTGTTCTGACCGAAGACAGCCTGTTCATCGGCGACTCGATCTTGCAGTGCGACCAACCGTTACAACGTGTTCTGCACTTCCGTGGGTATGGCTGTACACAACCGACCATTTCACAAATGACCTTTCAGGACTCCTCGGCTTACTCCGCCGCGACAACATCCGGCGATTCGGTGCTGGTCACGCTTAATCCGGTCGCGGGCGGTTCGGCGACCCAGATGGTTCTCCACCTATCCGATGGTTCGTTCGATACGGTGCAACTGCTCGGCGGTGTGAAGCCCTCGGCGCCATTTAGTGTGAGCTCGGTCGATCAGACAAACGACACCATCGGCGGGACCGTCTACGTGCCGATAACGCTTGCGGGCATTACATCTCAACGCGAAGTTGAACTCGTGCTCCGCTACGATCCGGTGCTTCAATATCTTGGTTCATTCTCTGTCACCGGTTCACCGCTCGATATTGCGGGCGAACAATGGACAGGCCGATCGAAACTGCATCTGTCGAATGTAACCTCGGGTGTGATCCTCGGATATGCCGAGTTTACGGTGATGTACGACCCACGTGGTTCCGGCAACGTATTTTTCGATTCACTGCAGGTAGTGCAATCTCCGCTGCCTTGTGAGTATTTGTATGCGGGCCCGCACCCGTATGCAGTGAACGTAACACTCCCGACGCAATGCGGCGCATTCATTTTGTCGAACTATCTGCTCACCGGCAAGCCGCCAAAACTGAGTATTACACCGAACCCCGCGGCAACATCGGTCATGCTGATCTCGGATCGTTCGATCGGCGAGGTGCGTATTGAGTTAGTCGATCAGCTTGGGAAGACCGTCCTCTCGAAGGAGACCGAAGTAACGGCATCGCATCCGTGCGAGATCGATGTCAATATGATCGCGCCGGGTGCGTATCGTCTGCGAGTGGTATCATCGGTGATCGACGCAAGCGCCGGGATCACGATCGTTCGGTAGGATACTGAGTTGATAGGTTCTGTAAATAGAACAGCCCCATGCGGGGCTGTTCGTTGTAATACTGATTGGTTGTGGCGTCGAGCCCGATCACACTTTCGGCGTAAAGCTTCGGTCCTGACTGGAATAATGTGTTTCTTTGTGACGCTTGAGCTGCTTTTCGAGCGAGCGCACGGCGAGATCGATCGATTTTTCTATTTTCTCCGATTTCTCCGATGCGGTGAGTAACTGGCCCTTGATTTTCAGATTGATTTCTGCGGACATTGTCGTTGCTCCGTTTTTGCCCTCGTGGTCCAGTATGACATCGGCACCGAGGATGATGTCATAGCGGGTTGCAAGGCTCTCGAGCTCTTGTTCGATCATCGTCTTGATCTGCGGATGAGCGGTCTCGTGTCTGTTCGATATTTGGATCTTCATGTTACTATCTCCTTTGTATAGTAAGATCGAATTGTAATAGTTGGTCCTTTGCCTACGGCTCGGGACCCTAAAATGATTCACTTGCCACTTCTCGGATGAGCACTATCGTATGCGCTCTTCAGCCGATCGACAGTGAGATGGGTATATCGCTGCGTCGTGCGGAGCGAGGCGTGGCCGAGCACTTCCTGTACGGCGCGGATCTCGGCGCCGTGATCGAGCAAATGTGTGGCGCAGGAGTGACGGAGCATGTGCGGATGCGAGCGCGAAAGCTCGTTGCCCTTGAAATACTTGCGTACGATGTGATATACCATCCCTGGCGAGAGCCGACGACCGTCGGCAAGCAGAAACAAGGCAGATGGGTCGCGTGTGTCGCCGAACTCGTTTCTGTGTCCGAGATATCGTTCGATCGCGGCGGCGGCCTTGGTGCCGACCGGGACGATCCGAACTTTGTGGCCTTTTCCCATGACCCTCACGGTTCTCTTCTTGAGATCGATATCAGCAATATCTATGCCAGCAAGCTCCGCACGCCGCAGACCGCTGGAATAGAGAAGTTCGAGGATCGCGGCATCGCGATTTCCTTCCGGTGTGGAAAGATCCGGTGCACCGAGCGCCGCATCGGCAGCACGTTCGCTGACCACCGTCGGCAGCCTACGTTCGCCCTTCGGTGTTTTGACCAGGCGGGCAGCATTGAATTCGAAGATGCCTCGATTAACGAGAAAGCGGATCATCGAACGAAGCGTCGAGAGCTTGCGTGAGATCGATGCGCGGGCGATCGGTTTGCCCGTTCGCGACTCCTGTTCGGCGAGCACCGCCAGGTAGGCTCGGATAACCTGCAGGTCAGCATGCGTGCCCGAGAGTTCGAGCTCTTCGTTCTCTACGATCCGGGAAAATTCTTCAAGGTCGGCGCGATACGTGCCAAGGGTCAGTTCGCTGGCCCCTCGTTCATGTGCGATATGATCGAGAAACTGCTCTAGCCAGCCGGCAAATGTGGTGGAATAGCGAGATGCCATATTGCTATTGTATAAGGATATTCGGAGGGAATTGATTCAAGATATTCAGACAAAAACTACACTTGCATGACATTGATGATTTGGCGTATGAACGAACGGTGACGTTCCTATGGGCCATGCTCACTAGTCCAATAAGGTTGCGAATATTAGCGTCCATGATTCGGAACTGTTTTGCTGTTCCAGGAATTTGTTCCAAGAATAAGAGATGAAGAGTCTTGACTATTGCCAGTCAAGATACTGATTACTTCCATGGCAACTGTTCATCAACACCTCATCAAGCATATGAATAAATCTTCATACACTCAAACACTCAAACACTCAAACACTCAGCGACTGCTTATGTAAGGTTTTTCAGTTCTGTAGATCGTTTGGTTTCCGTCTTTGTTCTTGTGTTCACCTTGTGCATAGGCAGGAGCGCGAGTGCTCAGTGCCCGACTGATATCGCACCCACCGGGGTGACGTGGGGTGGGCCAAATGTGGCCACGCTTGTAATTCCTGGCACAAGTTGTTGGGTCACTTATCACTATTGCTATCGAATAGTCAGTGGGGTGCAGCAATACTACATTGAAGATTATGCACCTGATCCTGCCCATTGGAATTCAAGTTGCAATAGTATCAATTGGTTGGACTTGCTCGACGATGTACGCCAAGATATTTATACTACGTTAGCCGGCGGTCGACCGTGTTCGGAACAAGTAATCACAACGGTTTCGATTTTTACTGGACAGTGCATAAAGGTTGTACTCGTTCAGGACGGTTCAACCTATCCCGAGTGCAGGATGTGCGCTGGGGAAGGGTACTGTCAACGGACTTGCGATATTTGTCACGATAATTCCGGCCATCTCATATTGTCGAATTGTTCAACAAATATGATCAATACTGCCGACTGTCCGGCCTTCTCGGATTGGGGTGTGACCACTGTTGGACAGACATGGACAGGACCATGGGGATACTCGTATGATACATGTTTTCTGCAAGGGTGTGACTAAATCAGCAGTCCGACGATTTGTGTTTGGAAGTCTTGCCACTTGTGTGTTGGCACTGACTTTCTTGAATGGTACACCAATTGCCAGAGCGCAACTCCTATGGCATGTTACGCATACTGATTCGTGGGTTTCCCCGAGCGGTCATCTCGACTCGCTTGTGTGCTTTACCTCGGTTTCCTGCAAAGGAAATATTTGTACGGCAGCGGCCATTGTGACGACGGACCCGAACCAGTATGTAGACAAACGGCTGACAATGTTCCGAAGCGAGGATGGGGGCGCGTCGTGGAAAGAACAGTCGTTCGACATCCAATATCCTATGTGGCTCACAAATTTTGGGTTCACAAAGGTCCAGCAAGTCGACCCCCTCTGTGCCGTCGGCATTGCCGACAATGGGTTCGTGGTGAAAACAACCGACGGCGGGCAAAGTTGGAAGCTGATGCCGTTCCCGGTGCAGCATCAGCTTGCCGATATTGACTTTTCCGATTCATTGACCGGGATTGTCGTTGGGATAGAGCTCGACAGCGAGATCTTTACGACCACTGATGGCGGAAACACATGGACCGATCGAACCAAGCCCGGATATTACAATTTGTGCTCCTGCCGATCGTTTGGTCATGGTGAATTCCGTTTTTTCCGGTATGGCAGAGGGCAAATATACACGACCTACGACAATTTTCAAACGGTCGATTCGACGGCATTAATATTCGATTCGGTATCGGACCCTAAATACTATAACGACCTTGTGAATTGTACCTTTACCGCGGGTGACACTATCTTGGCCTATGGGAGGCATTGGCCGAGCGATACCGTCGATCCGAGCGGAGGATACGGAATGATCATGCGTTCGACTGATGGTGGAAAGAGTTGGGAACAACCATTCGTCTTTCCAACGATCAAGATAAACGATGTTACGATGACAACGGACCTCGACCGCGACACGATATACGCCGGCGGGTTTAGTAATCATAATCTGCTCGTGAGTACCGATCGAGGAGCGTCCTGGCGATGCGATACGATCGTCATCGATACGAGCTACACACCCTTCTCATGTTGGGGGTTGACAATGACAGGTGACGAACATCTCGTGGCCAGTTTTAGTCCTGTTACGAATCACAGCTTCTCGATCTTGGCGCGAAGCAGTTCTGTATTATCGCACGTTGATGTTGTTGAAAAGATTCAATACTATACTTATGTCTATCCGAATCCGGCGGACCGGATGGTGCATATCTCATCGATCGATCGCTCAAACCCCTATCATGTATTCGACATTCTTGGCCGAGAAGTTGCCCAGGGAGTGCTTTCGGCTGAAGGCACCGCAGATCTAGATGTAAGTCAAATGCCGGCTGGAGTATACGAGGTACTGCTTCAGTACTACGAGCTCGAATGTTGCGCTGGGAAAATCATTGTCCGATAGTTCTTCATGTGATCCTCCTCTCCCGATCGGTATTCCTGTGACGAGGTTTGTCGCTTTCGTCTATGATCTCAATTCTTAGGAAACCTTATTTGCCCCCATTCTCCTTCTGCTATCAACGACTAACCAGCAACCAACTCATTGCTTCAACTTCCGATCTATCCTGACAACGCGATCCTCGCCGTCGATACCGATATTGCAACGACGGAGTTCGCCTGCGACCTCAACGTCTGCAAAGGCGCCTGTTGCACCATGCCCGGCGGACTCGGCGCGCCGATCCTTGAGCAGGAGATCGAGATCGTCGAGAGCGTCTTTCCGCTTGTGAAGCACCGCCTGCCCGATGTTGCATTAGAGACGATCGCCGAGAAGGGACTCTGGCAACGAAACATCGACGGCACGTTCACCATCACGACCGTCGGGCACAACGAGTGCGTCTTCGTTCACTGGACCGGCGACATCGCCCAGTGTGCCATCCAGACGGCATACTTCAACGGCGAAGTGAAGGATTATCCGAAGCCGATCTCCTGCCACTTGTTTCCCATCCGAATCTATCCCGAGCAAGAGGAGGGCGAGTATTACATGTGCTACGTTGAAGAAGCAGAATGTGAAGGCGGCCGCAAGCAAGGAGCCGCAACGCATACGAATTTGCTCGATTACCTAAAGACACCACTCGTGCGGGCCTTGGGGGATGAACGGTACGAGGCGTTGAAAAAGCGGTTGCAAAATACGTAGCACCGACTGTAGTCAGTGCCCGGTCATTTGCAGTCAGCGAATCCTATTCGGTAGTTAATGTCGCGGTACCCAACTCCTCATGCCTCCGTCTAACACTTTCCCCAATGGGGGTTGGGTTACCCTCATCGTCAATTCGCACGAATACCATCGACGTGCTGCATACGGAAGTCTCCTCGCCGCTATAGAGATTATAGCGGTTCACTTCGATCTGTAGTGTGATCGATGTCGTCCCGAGACGCGAGACCTCGCCGTAAATACGCACGTGCGAACCGGCTTTGAGCGGTTTCTTGAACAGGAGTTCACCGACGCGCAGCGTCACCATGTTCGGAGTGGAACAGTATTCAGTAGCGAATGCTGCAGCGGCCTCGTCGATCCAGGCCATGAGGATGCCGCCAAACATGTTGCCATGAATGCCGATGTCCTTGCCCATACAGATCTTCATGTTGAGTAACTTCTTCATAACGTTTCGATGACAGAGGGTGAAGTAGTGTTCGATGCAGGTTGTACATCCCTCCCGAATGCCACAGGCAGACCTGTGCGTCGTTCGGTCCGGCGAGCAATGACGAATGGCAGGATCGGAACATGCAGTTTCGCAAGTTCGTGAGCGATCGTGTCGGCGGCCCGTACACGAAACACCTGTGAATGGCGCAGCACTCCGGCGAGCGATCCCTGGGTCGGGTCGTCGGCGACAATACGTACGGCATCGCGACGGAGAGCGTGCCGTAGCTCCTCAATCCCTTCGAAGAAAATCGCGCTCACGCGGCGGGCGTCGGATTCGCTGTACCCGATGACTCCGAGCATGGACTCGAGATCGGAGCGCAGCCGCTGCATGCGCATCGCAAACAGACGCGGCTCGAACGGTTCGCCGAGACGTTCCGGAAAGAGCCAGTCGAGCGTGAGCGAAAAGAACCACTCGACGCGCGCAGGCTTGATCGCCAGTTCGCGCGGCAGCGGGGGAAGTGCTGTTGTCGTACGCAGGTTGGTCATGGTGGTTGGTTCAGTAGGCATAAAAACAAAAAGCCCTTCGCGGCTGGCGAAGGGCTTGATCTGGAAAATTGTGTCGATGGAATTAGACTACAAAATGATCATACCGCATTCGCCGAAGACTGGGTGCATGCAACAACATGCCCACTTCGTGTACATACAATTCGCGATATGATTGCGTGATCGCATTGGAGTCATACTAACGTGCGTTGATAGAATAAGTTTCGGGTCGCTCTGTGGGATCGTACGCAATTTTTTTTTGACGCATGCTTATAGTTTGTTTTCGATAAGGTAGGGTGTGAGAGGAGGAGGCGGAACGACGGGTGAGTGGGGGTATGCTCATTCGCGTTGCGAATTCGGGGGACGGACTAAGAGTTCGTCCTACTGTTTTTAGGGGGGACCTCCATATTATTCTTCGGGCTTTTCATTATTCGTGGGTCGGCGGGCACCCCTGAAAATGGGCTGGAATCCCCGTAAACGTCATATTTGTCAATCTATTTTCCAGAAATTGAAACAATAGGCACGGGAAGTTTGTATATTTGAGTGAACTCTCTCTCGACGAAACACTAATTCGAAGGGAAAACTAAAGAATGAACATTCGAGGATTACTGATCGCAGGAGCCTGTATTGCGTTGAGCGCCGCAAGCGCTTTCGCGCAATACTCGATCCAGTCGAGCGTGATCGGTTCGGGCGGTGGCCCTGCATCGAACAGTACCTATTCTATGAATGGGACTATCGGTCAGCCGGTCATCGGTCTGGTCTCGGGTTCGCAATACGCTGTTGGCCAAGGTTTCTGGCATTCCATGAACCTCACCAGCGATGTGACTCCGATTGCAGGCCCGGATGGTTACGATCTCGAGCAGAACTTCCCGAACCCATTCAACCCGTCAACGACGATCCGCTTCTCGATCGCTGAGCCTCAGAAAGTGACGCTCAAGATCATGAACCTCCTTGGTGAGGAAGTAGCGCGACCGATCAATGCCGAGTCGATGGGCGCTGGAAAGTACGAATACGTATTCCAAGCGGAGAACATTCCGTCGGGGACCTATATCTACCGTCTTGAAGCTGGAAACTTCGTCAAGACGCGCAAGATGGTTCTCACGAAATAATCCGCCCAGAGAAGGTATTTCGACGAGAGTATCATAACTCTTCTGACACACCCGCTCAATTCGAGCGGGTGTTTTATTTTAAACAACTGTCATTTTGAGCGAAGCGAAGAATCCCTTTCGGTGAACTCGGCATGCTCGGCCAGCCTGAAGGGATTCTTCGCTTCGCTCAGAATGACGTAATAGTACTTATCCGAACAGTGTCCCTGGGATCCTGAAGAGGTCGGTCCGCAACTCCGGTATGTCACAGTTAAGCCCATACTTCGTGACATGCACTCTGAACTGCTGCTTGATGTAATCAGCATACGCACCTTCGCCGTTCATTCGCGCGCCGAAGCGTGAGTCGGTGAGTGCACCTCCTCTGACCATCTCGATCCGCTTAAGAACCTTCGCGGCTTCGAGCGGACGATGCTGTTCGAGCCAGTCTTTGAAGATATCTCGCAAGCCATATGAGAGCCTCACAATCTGGTAGCTTGCCATCGATGCGCCGTTTGCCTTCGCAGCTTCAAGGATGCGGGGCATTTCGAGATCGTTGAGACCAGGGATGATCGGTGCGTTGAGAACACCGACGGGAATGCCCGCCTCCGTGAGTTTCTTTATCGCCGCAAGTTTCCGCTCTGGGGTCGCAGTCCTCGGTTCGAGCTGACGCGAGAGTTCGAGGTCGAGTGTCGTGACCGAGAGCACGACGTGTACGAGACCGAGTGTTGCCAGCTCCGAGAGGATATCGATGTCGCGCGTAACAAGCGCGTTCTTCGTAACGATGGCCACCGGGTTGCGAAACTCGAGTAGGACTTCGAGCAGACTTCGCGTGATCTTGAAATGCCGCTCGGCAGGCTGATAGCAATCCGTATTGCCGGAGAGCATGATCGTTTGCGGCTTCCAGTTCTTTTCGAATCGTGCGCGCAGCAATTCGGCCGCTTGCTTCTTGACCATAATCTTGGACTCGAAATCGATGGCGGAGTTGAAGCCGAGATATTCATGAGACGGCCGAGCATAGCAATACGCGCATCCATGTTCGCAGCCGCGGTATGGGTTGATCGATGCTTCCATCGGAACGTCCGGGCTGTCGTTGGTCGAGATGATCGACTTCGAGCGGTCCTCGTAGAACTCTGTCGGGACCTGCGGCAGAGGAAATTCCGGCTCGGGCTGATCCCAGCCATCGTCGAACGCCTCGAGGCGCTGGGCATCGAAACGGTTGGGCAAGTTCAGCGATGTGCCGCGGGTGGTGCTCATGGTCGTGTCATACAATATAACAATCCCGGCGCACTTTCTCGCTCGTCGCCGGTGTTAGGTCGCCGTGGAGCCACAGTTCTACGATCCCACCCCTTCGGTAGTGCGTGTCGCCGCTTGCGTGGCGGCTGCTGTATTCGTGCTCGGGCTTCCGATCCGTCTTCATAATGCCGGAGCGGTGCGTGTCGAGCGAACGCCGGCGCCGACGATCGCGAAGGCACCACCACCCGCTGGTTTCGATGATCTTTCAGCGTTATCGAACGTCAAGATCGATAAGCGGTATGCATCGTCAAATAACTTCTGCGGACGAATACTCGACACCTCTGCTGCGTGCATCGTCCGAGAAATTGCATATCAGAAATTCGAGAAAGCCTGTGAGATACTTCGATCGGAACATCCTGGGTGGGAATTTGTGATTTTCGATGCGTATCGTCCGCAGTACGTTCAGGAAAAGCTCTGGCAGGCGGTGAAGGGGACACCGCGCTCGAAATATGTTGCGTACCCGAAATGCGTGTCGCTTCATTCGCTTGGGTTAGCGCTCGACCTCACGCTCGCCGACGAGCAGGGAAACCAACTCGATATGGGGACCGGCTTCGACGCATTTACGCCGCTTGCTTCGCCTCGGTTTGAATCGGAGAATCTCAGGAGCAAGAAGCTTACGCCGGCACAATATGCCAATCGATTGTTGCTGCGCCGGATCATGCAGCGTGCGGGCTTCATCCAGCTCCAGAGCGAGTGGTGGCACTACGAAGCGTTGCATGAGAAAACGGCGCACGAGCGGTATCGTGTGGTGAGGTAGCATGTGATAGACATCCTGCAGTTTCATTACAGAACTGTGTTTGAAACTCTCCCTGCCCGAACAGAGTAAACAGTATTGATGAGTAGATTACTACTAATTCTTCTTCTATCTGCAACCCTGGCGGCATGTACGAGTACGTCTACTACCACGACGTCGTCGAAGGTGAACACCCCAGCCGAAACGAAGCCAACGACAGCAGAGGATGTCCGCCGCGTGAACGACGAACTCTGCCGAATCGCAGGCATTTGTCAGACACTCTACGCCGAGGGGACGATTACACTGCGAGACGGGGAGTCATCGCAGAGCGGGCAGTTCACGCTACGCTCGAAACGTGCGAATGCAGGGGGCGATTCACTCAGCATGGTCATCAGCGGTCCGTTCGGTATCACCGCGGCGAAGTTTTTGGGTTCGTCGAACGAGTTTAATTTCTATAATGCGATCGAAGGCGAACACTACCAAGGCCGTCCGGATCCGAAGACGTTAGAGAAGCTGACCGGGATGAAAGGGCTTTCGCTGACGCTGCTGAACGATCTTGTCTTTGGCATTTCACCTGTCCGCCTGACAGAAGATGAACTCACGGCTGCCAAGACACAAACGATCGATCGCGATCGCTCCCGGCTCGTCATTTGTCGCCCGGGTGAAAACTGCACCGAGGCGGTGACCTATCGCACCAGCAGCACGGGGATCAGACTTGTATCCTACCAGCGATGGAATGGCATTCTCGATCTGAGCGCACTCGACCTTCGACACCCCGATCTCGATGTACACTATAGTGGCAACACGATCGATGATTCTCAGTTTACCCTCCCGACACTGATCCGTGCTACCTCCGGTTTGCAGACACTTGAGATCGAGTACTCTCAGGCAAAAGAAAATACCTCCGGAATGAACGTAAAAATAAAGATGCCGCAGTAATTAGAAAATATTAGCCGATTTCTGTCACGGATTCAGCTGTTCATTCGTTATACTGCCTTGTTAATATACTGTAAATTATTGATATTATATTAAATTACGGTTATTGAATAGATTTGGCACGCTTTTTGTCACCAATTACAGTATCGCCCCAGCAGATGAATATAAAAATAGACAAAATCATGAACATGAAGACGCAAACCGGAAAGCAGACACTCTTTGCACTCGTTGGGGCCATGATCGTTATGCTGTTCGCTTCGAACGCCGAAGCGCAGTTCAATAAGGCCGTCGTGCTCTTGCGCGGAACGGTCAGAGCCGATCAGACTGGCAAGGCGCATTCGGTTCGTGTCAGTGTACGCGAGATCGGCAATAAGGCCATCGAGATCACCGGTAGCGTCTCGAATAGCGAGAGCGGGAAGTACCTCGTAGTCCTGCAGCCCGGCAAGAAGTACTGGGTACACCTCGAAGGCGAGAACATCGTCACGAAGGATGAAATGGTCGAGACGCCGGAAGTTGCGAAGACTTCGGATCTCAACAAGAATTTCACCGTGACGCTCGTAAGTGCTCAGAAGAATGCACTCGGCGAGAATAAGTAAGAAAAACAGAATTTTCACACCGAAACTAATTGGTCTGTCCTTTAGAGATGATGTATGATGAAGGCGCGCTCCGAAAGGGGCGCGTTTTTTTTGTTACAAACCGCCCCTGAGCGGTGTCTTATAAAAGGTATGTTCGCCCTGTCTTCCCCCAAGTCAGGTGTCTTTTTTTGAAACAGTGTATCGACGGCTGTGTCTAGTCCCAATAGCACCACATTTATGCGTTTTCTCCCATCGATCGTTTTGGCATTGTGTGCAATACTCTTCGGACGCAGTACTGAAGCGCAGACGGCAATTCGTGCCGTGTATCCGATTGCCGGTGCACAGCAAGTGAGTGTTCGGACGTCCATCGCAATCGTATATCCGCGTCCGATCGACAAGCAGGCTCTTGATGTTGGTTCGATCGTTGTGAGAGGGGCCGGAGGTCGTGTCTCTGCGGGGTCCGTCCGGCTTTCGGCGGATGCGAAGACGCTGATCTTTACACCGGCACAGCCCTTTCATACGAATGAGCATGTGACGCTCGCCGTTGGTCCGTTGGCATATGCGACAAGTGGCCATTCCGATGCATACACCACAAACTTTGTCACCGAAGAGGCAAGCGCACCGACAGAGTTGAACTACACCGGCGACGATCCGATCACGCAGATGGCCGTCCGTGCACGTGCGGGTGGTTTTCGCTACGATCGCTCAGCCGATCTCACCCCGACCCCTCAGGGATTTCCGCTGCTTACCGTTGATAACGACGACGATCCGTCCGACGGCAAGTTGTACATGGCGAATTTCAAATTCGTACAAACGCAGGGAGAGACGTATCGGATGGTGCTCGACAAACAGGGGAGCATACTCTATGCTCAAACGAGTGATTCGCATGTGATCCTGGATTTCAAGCCGCATTCGAACGGGAGATACACATACTTCGATTCGCCCACCTCGACATTCGTGGTACTCGATTCGAACATGAATGTGACCGATACACTGCGTGCGGCCAACGGATATGATATGGATGGCCATGACTTCCGCTATAATGCGGATGGCAGTTACTATGTGATCGCCCTGCACTACTTCAAGAAGGATATGCGACCGGTCTTTCCGGGGGCGGATAGTAATGCAACCGTCATCGATAATGTGGTGCAGGAATTCGACAAGGGAAATAATCTTATCTGGGAGTGGCGAGGGCTTGATCACTATCAATTGACCGATATTGAAAACGAGTCGTTGTCCGGCCCTATCGTCGATTATTGCCATATGAACGCGATTGAGATCGATACCGATGGTAACCTGCTCCTCTCGTGCCGCCATATGGATGAGATCACCAAGGTCAATCGTCAAACCGGTGAGATCATATGGCGGTGGGGCGGCAAGCACAACGAATTTACGTTTCGGTTCGATACGACCGGATTTTCGCATCAGCATGCGATCCGATATGTACCGACCGGTACCTATACGCTGTTCGATAATGGAAATTATCACCAGCATGGTGCAACGTTCAGTCGAGCCGTCGAATACAAACTCGATCAGGTAAACAAGGTCGCGTCGCAGGTATGGGAATTTCGGCACCAGCCACTCACATACGGGTACGCGATGGGATATGTACAGCGCTTGCCGAACGGCAACACGCTTATCGGCTGGGGGGCCTGTGCAAATGTTGCAGTGACGGAAGTCGGGCCCTTCAACCGAACCGTATTTGAAATGTCGATGGACAGTGGCAATTACAGTTATCGTGCGTATAAGTATCCTGTCGGGTATCTTCAGTCTGCTGTACGGAAGACAGCAGATGTATCGCTATCAAGTACGATGCAATGCTATCCGAATCCCGTTCGAGAGAGTGCGGAAGTGCGCTTTTCTGTGGCACACACATCACCGATCGACGTGACGCTATTCGATCTCCTCGGCAGGCCGGTCGCATCGATCGCACACGAAAATCTCAGTGAGGGATCCTATTCTGCTACGATCGATGCACGACATATTCCTGCAGGCAGCTATTATCTCCAGCTCAGCTCCGGCGGTGAGATGCAGTACTCGTCGGTAATGATCGTGAAGTAATCACCACCCGTTTCGTGTGCGCAACGACGTGATGTGGGCAACGTGATGCAACGAATGCCAGGCATAATTTGCAACGCTTTGTTCGAGTGTCCATTTCCCTGATTCGGGGTGGATATAGGTCCGCTCGAATTGCTCCGCTGTGAGCCTGTCCAGCATAGTGGACCACCGTTGGTGCAAACCTTCGAGTAACGTCAGCGATAACGAAACATCGGCCTCAGCGTCTGGAAGCTCTGACCATGCCGACTCGATATAAGGGCGGATTGTCGGTTCTTCTTCCGTCAGCGCGAGGCGATGCCGGATAAACCCGTTCATGTGACTATCAGCGAGGTGGTGCACAACCTGCCGCACACGCCATCCGCCATCTCTATATGGCGTATCGAGTTGAGGCGTCCTCAATCCGCTGACAGACTTACGAATCAGCTCCGGCAGCGTCCGAAGAATTTCGATGTGTTTCTGACGTTCGTTGAGGCTATACTTCGGCGCCTTGTCAAATTGTCCGATCGGATATCGAAGTTGATTTACGTGATCAGTGGCCATAGGTACTAAGCGAGAATAATAGTTGTATGGGTGTCAATTTTCTTTAAACCTGTGTAGCTGCTGCCCGTCTCATGGTGGCAGACGATCGCGTTGCGATTCACTTGTAGCTGTACTGATCATGAGACGTATATACTTCGAATTTGTTGCATTCGTCGGTAGTCTGCTTGTCGCAGGGAGCGTTGTCGCTTCGCCGGCACACGTTGTGAATTCCTATCCCAGTACCGGATCAACAAGCATACCGGCTTCCACGACAATTGGAATCACATACTCTACCTCGATCGATTTTCATTCTGTCGTTCAGGATAGCGTCAGGGTACTCAGCCCACACGGGAAGCTATATGCATTTTACACGAAGCTTTCGAAGAATCTGCGTACCCTTATCATCTCGCCGATAGCATCGTTCGGGACCGGCGAACGAATCACCGTTCATATCGGCACGCTTCGGACAACCAAGGGGGAACATACCGATCCATTCGATCTTACATTCACTGTCGCACATGCGACCGTCGTCCCGGACTCGTCATATCATAGCGATGACCCCATTCTCGAACGCATGCTGCACAAGCGGCACTCGACCGGGAAGGGAGTAAGTACGAGGCCGCTCACTTCCGTCCCCGGCGATTGGCCGGGACTTAATGTTAAGACCGACATGCAGCCGTATGACGGAAATGTCTATATGACGAATTATCGGTTCGGTGTAAGTTCGCAGGTCGGTGCGTTTCGCTTTGTCCTCGATAAGGACGGTCAGGTCGTAACAGCATTCGACGGTACACCTCATTATTTCAACGATTTCAAGCCGCTCGGAGATGGTCGGTATTCGTACTTTGATGCCGTAGCCGAAGCATTCTATGTGCTCGATAGCGCATTTAATCCGATCGATAGTATCCGCGCGACGAATGGGTATGTCACCGACGGTCACGAGTTTCGGATCACACCGGACGGCGATTATCTGATTCTTGCCGGTGATTACGTGACGATGGATGTAAGCCGGTATTATCAAGGAGGCGATACTGCCGCCATCGTGCTGTGTCCGGTTATCCAGGAGTTCGATGAGGATAAGAACCTTGTATTCCAATGGCGTGCGCTTGATCATTTCAACGTCACCGATGCCACTCATGAGAACCTCGCCGAACATACGATCGACTTTTGTCACTCGAACGCCATCGAGTTCGATAGCGATAGTAATATCATCCTCTCTTCGCGGCACATGGACGAGATTACTAAAATCGACCGTCAAACCGGCGATCTGATGTGGCGTTGGGGAGGGCTTCACAATCAGTTCGTATTTGTCGGCGATACGACGCCGTTCTCGCATCAACATGCAGTTCGACGGCTCCCCAACGGACATATCACCATGTTCGACAACGGTAACTTCCGGATACACATGCCATCGTACAGCCGTGCAGCCGAATTTGAACTTGATGCAGTGAACAAGACGGCGACACTTGTATGGTCGTTCAGGCATAATCCCGACCTATACGGTTTCGCGATGGGCTATGTTCAGCGGCTGCCGAACGGCAATACATTCATCGGCTGGGGTGCGTGCGACGACGCATCGGTGACGGAGGTGGATCCGGTTGGCGCTACGCAATTCGAGATGGTGCTCGATAGCTCCAATTATAGCTACCGAGCCTATAAATTCGATTCTACATATAATAAGATTTCTTCGCTTGCCGCTGCGACTGTGCAAACGGAAGCTTCTACATCGATCGTTTGTACGCCGAACCCGATCCGTTCGACGGCGCGCATCTCGATCGCTCTCCCAAATCCCGGTCATGTACAAATTTCCTTGTTCGATGCGCTCGGGCGAAGCATGGGGGATATTCTTGATCGGGAATTTGTGGGCCAGTCCGGAGACGTATCGTTGGATGCCCGCTCACTCGCGAATGGTGTGTACGAATTACGGCTTCGGTATAACGGTGCGGTAGTCGCGACCCAGCAATTGCTCGTTGTGAAATAGCAACAGTCGACGGTTGGTGGGCACTGACATTTTACGATAAAAATTCGGTCGTCACGGTATACGGATGAAATCTGTAAACCTTTATAGTGAGAATCGTGTAGTAGAATTTGCACTATCTTCCCCTTGTGTGTGTGTAGTACTGAAATAATATTCTCGGCACATCCTACCCAAATGTGTCGGTTGTCTCTTACTCGTTTTGAACATGAACACCTTTTTTACAATGCTGCTTGCGGCACTGATCGTTGCGGGCGGAGCTTCGGCCCAGTCTCATCCTAACCCTCAATCGGTAACGTCGTCATTTCTTCGCAGCTACCCGATGGATGGTTCGAAATTCGCAAGTCCACATACGGCGATCGGACTATCCTTCGCTTCGGCGATTCGCGGGCCGATTACGAATACGGCTGCGATCACAGTCACGGGTTCACGAGGCGGTCTCTATACAGGGGCCCTGAAGCTTTCTGCCGACCACAAAACGGTGATCTTTACACCCGATCGCCCCTTCGCACTTGGTGAAAGCGTCACTGTCAGATGGATGGCACTGCCGACGGACGACGGGGGAAAGATTGTCCCACAGTCAATGAGCTTTACAGTGCGCTCAGCAGAAGGCACATTCAATCACGCATGGCATAGTGACGACCCGATGACAGATCTGCTATTGCATCCGCCCGTCCAGCAACAGGGGATCGATGCAGCAGTGCAGGGGTTGCCATTGTTGACGGTCATTAATGACGACGATCCGTCGGATGGCAGACTCTATCTCGCGAGTATCGGCGCAGGTGGCACGCAGACATTGCCGTATCTCATGATACTCGATAAACAGGCAAGCGTATTGTTCTCGCGTCAGCCGGGGTTCGGGCCGGTCTATGATTTTGTGGCGCATCCGAACAATACCTATTCGTTTTTTAACGCGCCGACCTCGACATATTACATCTTAGATTCTCAGTACACTCGGTTCGATACACTTTCTGCCGCAAACGGATATCAGACGGATCCGCATGAACTTCGCTTCCACCCCGATGGGAGTTATGATCTCATCGCCGTCGATCCGATACCGATGGACCTCCGCACGATCGTCGAAGGCGGAGATAGCAATGCGATCGTCATGGATAACCTTATTCAGGAGTTCGATAAAGACGGAAATCTCATTTTCGAATGGCGCGCACTCGATCACTTCAAGATCACCGATATAGAGCACGAGCAGAATACCGGCCCGATGCCGGTGGACTTTTGCCACATGAACGGTATCGACCTTGATAACGATGGAAATCTGCTCCTGACCTCACGCCATCTCGACGAGATCACGAAGATCGATCGGGCAACCGGTGCGATCATCTGGAGATTTGGTGGGAAGAACAATCAGTTCACGGTGTCCGGAGATTCGGTCGGCTTCTCGCATCAGCATAGTATCCGTAGTACTCCGCTCGGGACGTATCTGCTCTTCGACAATGGCGACTACCATAATAGCGGCGGAGTGTTTAGTCGGGCGGTCGAATACACGCTCGATACTGTGGCCAAGACCGCAAAGCAGATATGGGAATTCCGTCATGACCCTCCGATCTTTACATTTGCCATGGGCTCGGTGCAACGGCTCGACAATGGAAATACGCTCATCGGGTGGGGGCAAAACCGAGGCATCGCCGTCACCGAAGTCGGACCGTTCAATCGCACCGTATTTGAGCTGACGATGGACAGCGCTGTATGCAGCTACCGGGCATACAAATTCCCGGATGAGTACGTCCATTCAGGGAACCTCGGGATCTCATTGCAGACAGCGATGGCGACCGGCGCACGCATCGAATGTACCCCGAACCCGGTTCATGATTTCGCACAAATCCGATTCACGACGACGGTTGACGGCCCAGTGAATATTGCGCTCTATGATGGCCTCGGTCGAAAACTCAACTCCCTCTTCGAAGGGACGGTATCCGCAGGTGAGCATTCGAACCCTTTAAATATGCAAGGGCTTGCCGCCGGTGCATACTTTGTCCGAATCGTGTCGGCTACAGGTGTGCCAGTGAGCGCACCCGTGTTGCTGACGCGATAGAACACTTGGTGTCGGCGCTCAGATATGGCAGCTCGAGAGGCCCCGCTTTTCGAGATACTGCTGATGGTATTCCTCCGCGCGCCAGAATGCCGCGGCGGGGGTGATCTCGGTCACGATCGGATTGCGGAATTTACCGCTTGCATTCATAGCGTTCTTCGATGCTTCTGCTGCAGCCTGCTGTTGCGGGCTGTGGTAGAAGATCGCCGAGCGGTATTGTGTGCCGATATCCGGGCCCTGGCGGTTTAGCGTCGTAGGGTTGTGGTTCTCCCAGAAGACCTGTAATAAGGTGTTATAGTCAACCCGTGTCGGGTCGTATGTCACCTCGACGACCTCGGCATGGCCGGTCTCGTCCGAGCATACATCCTCGTATGTCGGATGGTCTGTTTTGCCGCCGCAATAACCGACTTGCGTCGAAAGAACGCCCGGAATCTGACGAAAGGTCGCTTCGACTCCCCAAAAACATCCTGCGCCAAATGTTGCCTTCTCTGTCGTCATGGTGGTATCTATAGGTATTGTAACTTCAGGATATTACTGTACGGTTCTCTCGCCGGAGGGTTACGAGTATTTGGTCGTCGTAGAAGCGACAACCTCGTTGGCTGCCCATATATTTTACGCGTGTTTGTCACCGCCGGGCAACCTTGTGCGTTCATCAGTATGCCTGACTTCCACCCCGGACGTGATATTGTACACTCACTGACAAGATCACTCCAATGAGAAAATTCTATCTATTTGGTTTTTGTGCTTTACTGATTCTATCGATGGGGAGTATCAGTACTTCCCAAGCCGACCCCCATCACGATCACGGTCGACACCTCGGGTGGTCCAAGCATCACCATGACGAGCATGGTGATAACGATCGCGAGGACGACGACGACGGAAACCCCAGCGATTCCACCCACCATCATCAAAATCCGTCCGACTCGACCAGAGGAGATCATGACGCGGACGATTCGGTCAAAACCGTACCGCCCGGACTCGAGAAGGGGCATAATCCCTTCGGTCTCAGCGATTCGTGCTTTGCATATTTCCTAACGCTCCTGCCATCGGATACTGCCGCTCTTATCAAGACCGACCTCGCGCTGCTCGACAGTAACAGTGTGAAGATCGATTCACTCGTCGCTCAATGGAGGCTTGCGAAGTCGTCGCATGACACGACGATATCGGATTCTCTGAAGAAGGTGACGGCCGATTCGCTGAAGGACCTGATCGATTCGCTCGTGAAGCAATCGGTCGATCTGTCGATCGAGATCGTGCAGATCGGACGAGCCGAGATCACGATCCTGACAACCGTTCGCATGACGTGCGGCGACGATACGACGACGACCACACACCACGGAATCTCTGCGCCCCTGATCGATGTGGATGTGTCGGCCGTGACGCCGAATCCGGTTGCCTCCGGTGCGACGACACAGTTCAAGATATCCTCGGATGCGTCGACAAATATCGATGTCGGGCTCTACGATGTGATGGGAATTCTGGTCAAACAACTCTATCAAGGGCAGATCCAGGCGGGGACACCGATCTCGATTGCCTTTGACGTCGATAGTTTGCATCCAGGTGTCTACTTGCTCCGCGTGCAGACCGGTACGATCACCGAGACACAGCGTCTGGTCGTGAAGTGAGTGCGACGCTGCGGATGCAGCGCCAAACAAACAGCATGGGCCGGGATCGCGGCGGGTACGCTTTTCCCGGCCCATGTACTGTGCAGATCCCCCTATTTGATCGTGCCCTCGAAGCCCAGTGTTCGGCGAGCCAACCCCAACTGGCCGACGTGATACGACTCATGGAAGCAAAGAAAAAGGAGCGTATCGTACGGTTCGGCATTTGGTTGTAGCGAAGCATTGGGCAGGGCTTCGATAATGCCGTCCAGGTTTGCATTATACATTCCTTTGATCTCCTCGATGTCCACCGCATTTGCAGGTGTGATGTTCTCCGACCCGCGTTTATAAAGATCCTTGAAGGATTCCGGTATCACGAGCGGCAACCCAAGCTGTCGGCGAAACGAGTCGCGGCTGACGACCAGGTGACCGGCGATCCAATTGATGCAATTACCCCCGCCCGGCAACGACCGGATACTATCGGTATGCGAAATGCCCCCAAGATTGCGGTTGTAGATGGCATGGCAGTTCTGCAATATGTACGAAACAGAATACGAAAGTTGATCCATAGCATTTTGATACGACTACCAAAGCTCAAGTTTCAGACGTTCGACCATCAAAGCGGTTATCCACGCTGCGAACATCATCCGATTCGTCCCATCAATCCCACAAATCCCAGTTTGAATTTCCCTACCCGTCCCTGCGTTATCAAAACTCACAGTTTTTATACGATTTCATGTATCCTGAACTACGAACCTCGGTTTCGGCTGACGAACGCGAACATCTTGTCCTGCAACACTGGAAGACGCATGACATTTTCCGTCGTTCGATCGGCGAGCGCTCCGGCGCGCCCGTCTTCTCGTTCTATGAGGGACCGCCCACCGTCAATGGCATGCCCGGCATCCATCACGTGTGGTCGCGTACCATTAAGGATACGATTTGCCGCTACAAGACGATGCGCGGCTTCCGCGTCGAGCGCAAAGGCGGATGGGATACCCACGGCCTTCCGGTCGAGCTGGCGATCGAAAAGCAGCTCGGCTTCCGTCATAAGCATGAGATCGAAGAATATGGAATCGCGAAGTTCAACGAGCTCTGCCGCGAGTCGGTGTATGAGAACATTGCCCGCGAAGGTGGCTGGCAGGCGCTCACCGAGCGCATGGCCTACTGGGTGGATATGGAACACCCGTATATCACCTGCACACCCGACTATGTCGAGTCGATCTGGTGGGCGCTCAAGAAATTCTGGGACGGCGGCAAGATCTACAAAGGCTACAAGATCCAACCATACTGCCCGCGCTGCGAGACAGCCCTCTCGTCGCACGAGGTAGCGCTGGGCTATGACACCGCGAAGGACCCGTCGGTCTTTGTGAAATTCCGACGCAAGAACGTCGCCGAAGAAGAGTTCTTCCTCGCTTGGACGACCACGCCCTGGACGCTGCTGGCGAACGTCGCGCTGGCCGTGCATCCAGATGTCGAATACGTCACCGTCATCAACAAACGCAAGGACAAGTCCGAACGCCTCGTCCTCGCCGAAGCACTCATCGGTAAGCTTGAAGGCGAGACGGAGATCGTTGCTCGCACCATGGGCAAAGACCTCGAGGGCGCGGAGTATGAACCGCTCTTCGACTATAAATTACCGTACGAGTACCAAACATCAGAGAGTGCAGATGGTCTCGTACTACCTGACGGTACCCGCGTGATGCGCCCGCATCATATTGTTGTAGCGGACAAGTATGTAACCACTGAAGATGGAACGGGCATTGTGCACCAAGCTCCGGCATTTGGAGATGACGACTACCGCATCGCAAGGGCTAAAAATTTTCCCATAGTGATTTCTGTGAATGGTTCAGGCGAGATAGTTCTTGATTCGCCTTACAAGGGAGTATTCTTCAAAGATGCAGACCCCAAGATCATTGAGGAGTTGAAGAATAGGGGGATGCTCTACCGCAAGGAGACGATTGAGCATACTTATCCGTTCTGCTGGCGCTGCGATACAGCGCTTATGTATTACGCACGTGAGTCTTGGTATATCCGCGTGACGGACTATCGCGAAGAGCTATCGACAAAGAACAAAACGATCAACTGGCAGCCGCCCGAGATTGGTGAAGGCCGATTCGGCAACTGGCTAGCTGAACTGAAGGATTGGGGAATCTCAAGAGAGAGATACTGGGGGACTCCATTGCCTATCTGGGAATCAGTTGACGGTGAGATCAGGCTTTGTGTTGGCAAATATGAGGACTTCCTTGAAAAACACACCCTTCAAGCGGAAATCAGAAATCCTGCGTGGCTAGAATGGCATCTCGAACGTATGGCAGGTACTGCGACGGGCGCAGAACCGACTGAAAGAATCCCAGTGCGACTGGAGTTGGAGGCATATCTTGAGGATCCTGACCCCACCAAGGTTCACCCCACTCGTGTTAAGTCGGAAGATCTTAAGAACTTTGATCCGCATAAGCCGGGGATCGACGGCATAATCTTTCTCGGACGACTTCCAGATTCCTCATTAGTGACACTTCGGCGTGTACCGGATGTCATCGACGTGTGGTTCGATTCCGGCTCGATGCCGTTCGCGCAGTATCACTATCCGTTCGAGAACAAAGAGCTCTTCGAAAAGGCGTATCCGGCCGACTTCATCAGTGAAGGTATCGACCAGACTCGAGGCTGGTTCTACACGTTGCATGCGATCAACACGTTCCTCTTCGGCAAGCCGGCATACAAGAATGTGATCGTCAACGACATGCTGCTCGATAAGAACGGGCAGAAGATGTCGAAGTCTCGCGGAAATGTCGTCGACCCGTTCGAGGTCATACGCACCTACGGCGTTGATGCCGTTCGTTGGTATCTGCTCGCCTCGAGCGTGCCGTGGAAGCCGAAGCTCTTCGATGCGGCCGACGTTGCTGATATCGAGCGCAAGTTCTTCGGGACGCTGCTCAACACCTACGGCTTCTTCGCGCTCTATGCCAACATTGACAGCTATGCAAGCCAGTCGACCGCATCTGCGAACACTCGCAACGAGATGGACCGGTGGATCCTTTCAAAGCTGAATTCGCTGGTGAAGGATTGTGCTTCGTACATGGATTCGTACGAGCTCACGAAGCCGGCACGTGCGATTCAGGAATTCGTCATCGAAGAACTATCGAACTGGTACATCCGCCGTTCGCGTCGCCGTTTCTGGAAAGGCGAGATGAATGCGGATAAGCAAGCGGCCTACGATACGTTGCGTGAGTGCTTGGTAACGGTCGCGAAGCTGATGGCTCCGATCGCTCCGTTCATGTCGGACACGCTCTATCGCTCGTTGAGTGGAGGCGACTCCGTACATCTCGAACTGTACCCAACGCCGAATGATGCGCTGATCGACAGCAAGCTCGAGACCCGCATGGCGAAGGCGCAGACTATTTCTTCGCTCGTGCGCCAAATGCGCGAGCGTGCAAAGCTGAAAGTGCGTCAGCCGCTCGAGCGCGTACTCATTCCGTGTGCGAACCGCTACGATATCGAAGAGCTGCGCAAGGTTGAAGACATCGTGCTTGATGAGGTGAATGTCAAGCACGTCGAATATGTGCTCTTCGGCGACAGCGACGTGATCCAGCGAAAGGCAAAGGCGAACTTCAAAGCACTCGGCGCACGTCTCGGCAAGCAGATGAAGTCTGTTGCCGCACGCATCGGTACCATGACCGATGAGGAGATCACGCGCTACGAGCAACAGATGTTCATCGAATTCGACATTGATGGCGAGAAGGTACGTGTCGAACGCGGCGAGATCGACGTCACTGCACAGGACGTGCAAGGCTGGCTCGTCTCAAGTGAAGGCGGGGTGACGGTGGCGCTCGACACACATCTCACGGCCGAACTCCTTTCAGAAGGTTTGGCACGCGAGTTCGTCAACCGCATCCAGAACTTGCGCAAGGACTCGGGCTTCGAAGTGACCGATCGCATTACGATCGCTGTCGGTGGCGCGCCTGCCGAGCTTGCCGACGCACTTGCAAAGCACAAGGATTACATCTCGCAGGAAACGCTTGCCGCCACGATCTCGAACGATGGTGCCAGTGACGGCACCGATATCGACCTTGGAGAACTCACGGCAAAGGTGAGCATTGCGAGGGTGTAAGTGAGCCGTGTTATTTGGGCCAGATGTATGTTACTCCGATGAGTAATCGGAGGACATTCATGTCATAAATATAAAAGCTCGATTGGTACGTGTCCGTGAATTCGTACCGAAGTGTTCCGGTAAGCGCGACGGAATTCTTTACGAACCAGGCGACGCCCCCTTCTGCACGAAACATCCAATGATCTTCGATGTATGTAGCCTTACCAACTCGATCGTTGGAATGCGACGTCCCGAGTGCACACGACACCAGTGGCTTCAGCTCCTCCTTACCGAAGTAATAGGTAAGTCCGAGGGTAGCTGAGCCCGATAGGTAGCGACTTGGGGGAAGGTGCTCGTATCCAAATGAAACGCTCGGTGTGAGGGCGAGTGCGTCTGCAACGAAATACAAGCCACCGGGTGAAAGAGAAATACTGTAATCTCCCGAACCTCCGTTCGAATCGTGACGGACGCTCCCGCTGATACTCCCAGAAAGGCCGAACCGACCCTGCTCAGTTTGCGCAGAAACACTTGCAATATTGAGCGCCAGCAGCAGGGATAATGACATGATGATCTTCATAGGACGTGTTGAATGAGTGACGTGCGATGGATCATTAAACTACAGGGGAGATCTCTCATTGGTTTCACTCGGCGAATCGTAGTAGTGGCTCAGTTCAGACTGTTCTTCAATAGTAATTCTGAGTGAAGGGAAGAATCGCTTGATGAAACCCTGTGAGGCTCCGCCAAAGGGATTCTTCGCGTTGCTCAGAATGACAGTTCCTTATACCATATCAAACTAAGCCACTACCCGAATATTCGAGTAGGTGCCCGAACGATTAACTTATCGATGGGCACCTTGACATTGTTCAATACAATGTGTATCTTGTGTACGATTTGACTGGCACCTATATTCGGGGATGCACAATGCAGCATCGATCTGACATGTCTTATACGCCACTACCGCCCACCAGCATACCTCCGGCAAGGTACTCAGTCAAGCGTGTGTGTGCACAATCATGTTGTTGAGGGAATAAGGACTTACAGACCTAATTTTTCAGATGGGTACCACTCAGACGGGGCTGGCTGACGTGAGAAATGATGCGTAAACCCATCGTCGGGCTGCGCTGTTGAATTCATACCTACCCCCGTTAGACGTACCGGAATCTAACACAATTCGCGCATCTCGTCATGAGCAAGAAGTCAGTTCTCGTAATTGCATTCCTTGGGCTCTTCACTGCCTCTTCATCGGCACAGAGCAATATGTCGCTTGTTTGGCAACGCACCCTCGGCGGAACAGGCTATGATGAAGCAACTTCGATCGTCGCGACTCGCGATGGCGGTATGATTGTCGCAGGGTATACTGCGTCGAGTGACGGCGACGTCAACGGTCACCATGGTTCGTCAGATGTCCCTGACGGATGGATCGTCAAGATGGATGCCAATCACAACGTGCAATGGCAGCGGTCGCTCGGAGGGACGTTCGAAGACCAGATCGTTCGTGTTATTCAGACGAGCGACGGCGGCTATGCGGTCGCAGGTTACAGCGGCTCCGACGACGGCGATTTTACTGCGAATGCGGGTGTGTACGACGGGTTCGTTGCAAAACTCGACTCGCTAGGGAATATTACCTGGATCCATAATTTCGGCGGTCAAACTGACGACGAGTTCTATTCGATTTCCGAAACATCAGATCACGGACTGATTGTCTGTGGCACGTCAAATTCGACCAACGGCGACCTTCGGACTCAGACACATTTCGGTGGGTACGACGCATGGGTCGTGAAACTCAGCTCCGCCGGTTCGATCGACTGGCAACGAACGTACGGTGGTACCGATGACGATGAAGCATATGACATCAAGACGACGAGCGATGGGGGATTTATCTTTTCGGGTTACACTTATTCCGCGACCGGCACCTTTGCAGCAAATCATGGCTCGACCGATCTGTGGGTCGTAAAGCTCGGAAGTACAGGTGCTCCACAGTGGCAGAAGCTCATCGGCGGTACGTTGGATGAAGAGGGGGATGCCGTGGTCCAAACGAGTGACAAGGGGTATGCAATCATCGGCTACACGACGAGTTTCAATGGCGATGTGTCGGATAACCACAGTAACGATACCCTCCCGGATTGCTTCCTCGTAAAACTCGACCAGAACGGGACAAAACTCTGGACGAAGTGCTATGGCGGCAGTGACGACGACGCAGCAACCGACGTGATCGAAACGACACCCGATCATGGTCTGGCATTCGCAGGATATGCATCCAGCCTTGACGGTGACGTCACGAAGACTCTCGGACCGCCGGATGCATGGCTTGTCAAGACTGATGCAGCCGGCGCGTTGCAATGGCAGGTATCGCTTGGCGGCGGAGATTCGGATGTCGCATACAGTCTGGCCCAGCGGGTTCAGAGTGTGTTATTCTGCGGCTCGACAGCTTCGACAAATGGGGATGTGACATCGAACCACGGGTTTCTCGATGTGTGGGTCGGTGAATATGGGGTGACGAGCGGTGTTCCGAGTCAGACCGTTCATAGCACACGGGTCATGGCATATCCGAATCCGTTTATTGTTCGGACATCGATCGTACTTCCCGAAGGCTTTCTCGATGGATCTTCCGGAACATCCGTTACGCTTGTCAATTCGATCGGTACCGAGGTTTTGCATCGGCCTGTCACGGGGGTAGGGAATACGATCGTTCTCGAGCGAGGCACACTGGCGACCGGCTTGTATCAATGTCGAGTCGTCTCGGGAGCCAAGGTTCTATTGACAACATTGGTTGTTGTTAATTAGCAGGCCAAGTGCAAATCGGGGGCACAAAATAGCAGGGAGTTTTTTCCCTTTCGGATTGTTGTACCGCCTTAATTTTAGGCGTTTACGCCTAACTATAGCCCCCACATACCTTTTCGTTCGAAGGAGGACGTTTATGGCGAAGTCTGTCAAGAAACACACGGCAGCAAAAACAAAACCGGCTAAGAAGACAGTCGCAAAAAAGGCTGCCCCGAAGCCGAAAAAGTCTGCCGTGAAGCCAGCGAAAGCTCCGTCGAAAGCAAAGGCAGTGGCGAAGGCATCCACAAAGAAACCTGTTGCCCCTAAAAAGCCTGTGCCTGATACCAAGAAAACCAACAAGTCATCTGCCCCACCGGTAAAACTTACTGCGAACGATAACGACGTTATCGCTAACGCAAAGGTCCGTTACGGTGCGAAAGATCTCGATTTTTTCCGCAAAGAAATCCTCAAGCAGCGTGACGAGGCGAAAGAAGAATTCGATATCATCAGCCAGCAGCTCCTCGATACATCGGGCGAGTACGAGGCTGAGAACCAGTCGTTCGCATTGCATACCGCCGAGCAGGGCTCCGATGCAATGGAGCGCGAAAAACAGTATTTGCAGGCGCAGCGCACGTCCGATTTTATCAAGAAGCTTGACGAAGCTCTGGAGCGAATCGATCGCGGAATCTATGGTATCTGTGTCGTCTGTGGCGAACTCATTGAGAAGCCGCGTTTGATGGCGGTGCCGATCACCCAAAAGCACGTCTCGTGCAAGAATAAGACGCAGGCCAAGAAGTTTAGCGTTAGCGAGTACGGCGTGCCGCCAGAGGAAGTGGTCGAGTGAGCGATACTCAGATCCCGGAAGCATCGACGCGTTCGTTCTCCAAACATCTTTACTGGGTAACGGCCGCGATTGTCGTTGTCGATCAATTGACAAAGCTTCTGATCAAGGGGGCTTCCGTATTTGGCTTTCCCGGGATGCCGTTGCATTCGTCAAAACCATTTATTGACGATATTCTTCGAATCACTTACGTCGAGAATCCCGGTATTGCATTCGGCATCAACTTCCCGGCGCTGAAGGTATTCTTTTCCATTTTCTCGGGGATCGCAGCAATCGCGATCTTCGTCTACCTCGAGCGAAACGGGTCGAAGCTGCATAAATGGGATCGGCTTGGGCTCGTGATGATCATGGGCGGTGCGATCGGGAATCTGATCGACCGATGCTTCTATGGTGTCATCTTCGGGGAGGAGCGACTCTTTTATGGCCACGTCGTCGACTTCCTCGATTTTGGATATAAGACGAACTGGTGGCCGGTCTTCAATATCGCCGATTCCGCGGTAACGGTTGGCGTTTCGATCCTTGTCCTTTCAATGCTGCTCCGGAAGCCGGTGACTGTTGAACCTGCTGGAGCGAGTGAATCGCAGAAGCAGGTTAATTAGATCACATCATCCGCTATTTGGGCGGTGCCATTGGCGGCGGTGCCGGAATCGGGCCACCCAGTGTTCTCGTAACTCCGACCGTTTCAAAATCCGGTACTCTGTTCTTTACTGCTGGTATGGAGTGTAAATAGGCGAAGATCGCTTTCAGGTCGTCATCGCTGGCCTTCCCGAGGGCCTGCCATGGCATCGGCGGCATGATCGGTCGGTTATGCGACCCAACCCCGGTACGCATCGCCTTGATGAAATCTGCCTCGGTCCATTTCCCAAGTCCGGTTTCAGGATCCGGCGTCAGGTTCGCCGCATAGGAAATACCCCACGGTCCGGCGAATGCCGTCATTGAAATCGATCCGGCCCATCCCCACGGCGGAGTCAGAAATGCAGGTGGCATTTTCAACCCTTCCGGACTACCTGAGAGCATTTTCGTCATATCCGGCCCAGGACTTTTTTCGCCCATCTTCCAAGGCGTATGACAATCATTGCAGCCGCCGAGCGTCTCGACCAGATATTTCCCGCGTTCAACCGGCGAGCCGGAAGCTGCTGCCACCGAGGTTTCGGCAGGCTTGCCAGGTTCCGATTCGTTCTTCTTGCCGCAACCGATGACGAGGCCGGCCAAAAGGGTGCCGATCGTAATGATTCGAATGGAGTGTAGCATCGTTCGTGATTTGAATTAGATACTTCAGTTGACAACAAAAATAAGGCTGATGTGACACTTCGGACCCGATTCGGACTCGGAGAACAAAACACCCCGCGATACGTCTGCATCCCACGGGGTGTTTTGATGATCGGCTTCGTATGACGAGGCTACTTTTTCGGTGCGCCGCCCATTGCCATCGCGCCCTTCGGCGGCATGTAATCCGGTACTTTATTCTTCACCGGCGGGATCGTCCGCAGATAGGCGTAGACCGCTTTGAGATCGTCGTCCGACATCTGCTTCACATATTCCACCGGCATCGGCGGCATGATCGGCCGGTTGATGCCGAACATCATTCCGGTCTTGAAGATCTTGATGAAATCCGCCTCGCTGCACTTGCCGAGACCCGTCGTCGAATCCGGCGTCAGGTTTGCGGTAAAGGTCGTGCCGAACGGGCCGCTCCAGGCTGTCATTGTCCATGCGCCCGAGACCATCCACGGCATATCCATCTTCGGTGCCGGCGGCATTGCCATACCTTCCGGATGACCGGAGAGCATGCGGCTCATGTCCGGTGCCGGACCGCTCGGGCCCATCTTCATCGGCGTATGGCAGTCGTTACAGCTTGCGATCGTGACGAGATACTTGCCCCGCTCGACCGGCGACATTACTGCGGCAGTTGCCTTCGATGAATCTGCGCCGCCCTTGTTCTCCGACTTCATATCGGACTTGCAGCTTGCGAGCGTCAGCAGTGCTGCAGCGGATAGTGTCAACGTAGAGTAAATCAGGTGTTTCATGAAATGAATGAACGATGAATGAATGAACTGCAAAGATAGGGAAGTTTCCTTCCGAATCCAAATCACATTTCGACCCGGTATTCGAGCCGTCAGACAGCTAATCTACAAGAGCCAGGCCCATTTGGATGAGCAGATCGGAATATTTTTTCGTCTTGGTCCCATCGTAATAATAGACATTCCGCAGGAGCCGATTATAGGTATCGAAATTCGGCTCGGAAAAATCGCGGGTCAAGAGCGCCTTCTGCCCGGAAAGCAACGAATCGGCAAATGCCTTGGCCCGAAGACCTCGAGCGTAGGCGGAGTCGACTGAGATACCGGCACGAGCGGCTTGCGAATCGAGGCGGGCGCCGTGACGCGTCTCGAATGCATCCATCCCGAGGATGCGGATGTCGATCGTGTCGCGGCCGATGAGAAAATCGAACGTGTCGCCGTCAACCACCCGGTGCACCGTGACGACCGTCGCCGAATCGAGCAGCGGGTCCACCTCGACGTATTGCGTTACCGGGCTCGTGGATGTGTTCGAACACCCGACGAACAGGGCAGTGGCGATGATAACGAGCAGGGCAAGCTTCATGATGATCTGGGTTGCTATTGACTCGATGTCTCCTTCGACATCGAATCGAGAAAGGTCGAGAAACCGGCGAGCAGCGAGCGCATCCGCACCAGCGTCGAATCGTACTCGGCGCGAAGGCGCGTGACCTCGCCGCGAGCGCGTTCGATCTCGAGCGGCACATCTTTGAGCATCTTGTCGCGTTCGAGCCGCGCTTCGCCAAGTAGCAGCTCCGCCTCTTTTTTGGCGTTGTCCTCCATCTTGATCGCCGTCTGTTGTGCCGCCAGCAGTGTCTTTTCGAGCGTGCCTTCGAGCGAGAGATAATGATCGAGCTTCTTCTTCATCGCTTCGAATTCGTCCTCGATCTGGTACTGATCGCGGATCGCCAACTCGAACTCCTGCGCGACCTCGTCAAGAAACGCACGGACCTGATCGACGTCATAGCCGCGCATCTTCTGTTCGAATTCCTTCTTCTTAATGTCTAACGGAGAAAGAGGCATTAGTCGTAGCTGATTGTAATGAGTACGAAAATACGGCGATGGGAATTTTGAGTGCTGAATTCCAAATCCGATGCAGCCTACGCCTGTCATTGCGAGGAAGTCGCGAAGCGACGACGAAGCAATCTAAGAGCTCGAGATTGCCACTATGTTCACTATTCCAGATTGCTTCTCGTCGCTCGCAATGACATCGGGAGGAGCGCTTGCACTGCCGCCTCACGCCGCCTCCGCGAACTCCTTAATTCGGTCCGTAACCCCTTGATATTCGCCAACATTGTTGTGCACACCCACCGATCTCGCCGCTCGCAGACTGCCGCGATTATGTTCGAAACGCACCCCCACGGCCGGGCGAAGTTGACGCGGGCTGATCGCATCGTTTGATGCTTCGGCGACTGGTTCACTCGCTTGCTTGGGAGCTTCGACCTCTGGTGCATCCGTCGATGCAGCATGCTCGTTCTCCGCTTCGAGTTGGAGGATGACACGGTCGGCGATTCCTGCGAGTTTGCCGAAGCCGCCTCGGTTGATGTAGCCCGCACGCGGGATCGCCTTGCTCTCTTGCGCATAGATGATCACCGTGAGCTCGAGCTCGCAGAGCCAGTGTTGGATCTGGAACAGCAATCGTTCGCGCTGGCGCGAATTGCCGGCAGACATCTCCCACGAGTTGATCACGATCGTTGCAAGACCTTCCCTGGCGATCAACCGATCGATGAGGTTATCGATATACTGCAGTTCGCCCGCTGTGTTCGTGACGAAGTGCAAGCCGTCGATGCCGCCGGAGATACTGGCATCGGTGTCGAGCGTCTGGTGAATGCAGCGCGTATGTTTCTTCGGCCGCTGAAATGTGTTGATGTGCAGCACGCCGCCGAACTCGCCGCTCGTCGCCAGTTCATGCGCGAATCGCACGCTTTCAGGGCAATTGGCACCCATCGAATCCCCAATGATGAGCACCAAGTCGTTTGGGTTGAAACTAAAGGAGTTAGATGTTGCAGGGGCGTTCATATTTGTTAAAAAAGATATGTTTAAGCATACTATTCAAACATTGAATTGCTATTTATGTTCATATAACAAGCAAAAAATGTTCAGGTGAATGTTCTGGGCAAAGTCGAGGTCAAGATCGCAATTAGGGTCCGACTCGGAAGGAAAGATGACCCGGACGGAACAATTCACTAATTCGAGGCTTTGAATTACCCATGAACGTCAGTAGTGTCCCGAAGCTTTAATCTCTGATGCGACGACTTTACGTACGTGATAAACGGGCATTTCGAACACTGTGCTGCCTAGCGTCGGTTTTGGTGTGGTCATGTGCTCCAACCAAGCGATCCGGAGACCGCATCCGACCGTACACACCTCCCGTCATCATGGAGTATCAGAGTGCGAATCCGCATTTCGATTCTTTGCTGACGTTTTGCATCCAGCCATCCGATGATACGCTGCCTGACCGAAGCCTGATTGATCAGGCTGTGCCAGCATTCTATCTGCGTAATGCTCTGGAATTGGGGGGCTACCAATATACACGAGTGCCGGATTCGGCCGATTTCATCGTAACCGTGGATCTTCGAGGAGAGTATCACAAGACTCGGATACCTCAGCGCAGCATCACATTGCCCGTATTCGACTCGGAACGGAAAATCGTCGTCGGACACAGCGAATTGGGCTACGAGGTACAACCTCCGGTCTCGTGGCGCGATCTTGATCCTACGGTGATCGCCCGCTCATTGAGTGACGCCGGCACCATCCCGACAACCTCTCCGATTTATCATGGCCCAGACGGTGATTACTACTGGATCTCCAGTGTAGCGATCTACGATGGCCACACTCATAGCCAGATCTGGATGGGGAATGGGATCATCTGGACCGATCTGGCAAACTACCTGATGTCGTTTCAAGATCTGATCAACGTGTTGTGCGCTCGAATCCCAAAGGCAACGAGGCAGAAGGATTCAATCGTGATTCCGAGCGGATTGATCGGTATCTTCTATGCCATCCAATCGACCAACGGGAGGCACTTTTATCCGTTCGTGACCCAGTTGAACACGGGAGGCGCTGCAGAACGTGCTGGCATCAAGCAAAATGACATAATCATTCAAATCGACGGTGAATCGTCAATGGACCTCACGTTCTACGATGCATATAAGAAATTCGCAGGAGGTACAGGGGTGCCGGTGCAGTTGAAGGTCGCACGAAACGGTCAGATACTGGATTTTACTGTTGTGCGTGACCCGCGACCAAGATAGCTTCGAGCGATTCCGCAAGCATCAGCGCCGCCGGGCGTCCTGAAGCAGTCAGAAGGAGTTAGTTCGTGACTATCAACTCAACTGCTTCAATTCTGCTCGATTGTTGTATGAGCAAGAGATAGCTTCCGGCGGAAAGCGTTGGAATACCGATATTCTCTACTTCGGAGTTCGAAGTAATGACGTGTTGGCCCAGATCGGAGACAAGCACTCCCTTTGCGTCGAAGATCTTGATACCGGCTTTATCGGCGAATCTTTCACCGAGACTGAGGCGTACTGAGCTTCCTGATCGCACGGGATTTGGATACGCGACGACTGGGGGTACACTTGCAGCGCCAGTTTCGGTCGAGACTGCATTGTTCTCTCGCACGCGGTACTCGAAACTCCACACAAGATTGTCGCCATCCGTCGTGTGTATTACGAGATAGTGCGGCGTGTTGCCCGGAATTTTTGGCGTCAGGCTATACGAAAGTACAAGCGCTGACTGCGAGTGCATTGTGTACGGCAGCGGTGGTATCCCACTCAGTGATATTTCCGTCGTGTCGCCAACACGATAGATCCGATCGATCGTCCGTTCTCCGCATGTGCGAATCACTATCTTGGGGTTCATACAATACTTGCGCAGATTGATGGGCGTATCGCTCACCGTCATATCCAAAAATTCGTCGTGAAGAGTGTCTTGAGTCAGTATCTCATCCGACACACCAAGCTTGATACCAAATCCAAGATCTTGGTCGACGTTCTCGACACCGTAGAAAGATATTGGTGGAGCATCAATTGCGTGACAAACAATGCTCGCATTGGCGGAGTATGCTCCATAATAAGCGGTAATGCGAAGCGTATCGCTTCCGATCCGATGTGGTGTGTAGTATGCAACCTGGGTTGTTACCGCGCCGACGTCAAAATTATGGAGCGTGTCGATCCCTGTGACGTCGAACACCGATCGGTCACACTCATACCGGAATGAATCAATGATCAAGTCACTTCCGGGTGTCAGGTTCACTAATGCGAAGATGACATTTTGGCCGGATGTCTGTCCGACCGAATCGCAGAAATAGTACGCTTGGCTTTTGTCGTATGAAGTGATCGCGAGTTGACCGTTCGTCTGCGCCATTGCGCCGGTCGGTGTAAGCACGAGGAGCAGCGCGATCAGCCGACAATTTGCTTGTAGCATCGTTATAGTATGTTGCATGATAATTCTCGAACAGCGCTATGTTGCTCCGGAGTGCGACACAACATAGGGGCACAATGAGGAGAACACGAAGACCGGCCGGAAGTCGCGCCTGGGTTGGCGGTGTCAGCCTCACTTCAGCATCTGTCTCGAATGAATGACACTGATTATTTCAATACGCTCGCGGAACACGCGATAGAGGATTCGATATGGGGGATCAATGATCTCGCGGATATCTTTGGCAGAATATTCGGGGACGACTCTACCTGCGTGAGGAAAATCGGTCAATCGTTCAGTTGAACCGATTAGTCGCCGAACGATACTCTCTGCGGTTGCCGGAGCATCAGCAGCGATAAACGAACGAATCTCTTCCAAGCGGCGAATCGCGAGATCGGACCAAATGACTCGCATGGTCAGTCAGCGATTGATCAACGTGGGGAAATGCCGAACTTTGCTTTCACTTCTTCATGCTCTTGATAACGTCCGGCCTCGAGATCGGCAATACCTCTTTCGATCTCTTGGCGGACATAGATCTCGTATAAGAGATCGCTCCAGTCCGCTCCCTCGGGAAGCGAATCAATAAGTTTGTGTGCTTCGGCTTTGAATGGTTGAGTTTGCTCCATGATACACCTTTCCTTTATTGAGTACCGACGTAGAATTCGATTCGTTCCTTTGCGTCCGGTTCATCCCCGCTCCCCGAACAACGCAGTACCTGCGCTATCGAGTGATTCGCGTAGCTCGTCAGGGTTGGGCTCGGAGCCATTCTTCGTAAGATACAATCCCCAACTCTGGTTGTGGATTGCCTTCGAGAATCGCAATGAACTCCAACTCATGCCCGTCGGGATCGGTGAAGTAGATCGACAAGGCCGGCATCCAGGCAAAGACCATCGGGCGTTCTGTCCCGTCGTTGAGGAAATTGTATGGCCGCAGTCCCCGTGCGTTGAGAAAGTCAACGGATCGGTGTAGAACGTCATCGAGATCGCATCGGAAGGCGAAGTGTCGAGGCTGAACCGCTTCTTTGGGTTTCTCCCATACGCCGAGCATCGCCTCTTGTGGTGTTCCGATCCAAAAGAATGCGACTCTTCTCGCGGCTTCGTAATAGCATTGCCCGAGCCCGAGGACATTCTTGTAGAAATCGACCGACCGTTCGAGGTCTTCGACAAAGAGGTGCGTTTCGTACAGTCCGGTGATCATCGAGAAAATCGATTAGAGTGTGTCGGCGGCTCTTGTCCGATTGAACAACCTTCGCAACAGCGAACCCATGGAGAGTGTACCCGGACCGGTAAGAATAATCGAAACGAGACTCGCGATGTAGAGGAGGTTGATCTCGTACCCCGGCGGGCCGAATAACGGTCCTTCCGGCGTTAATCCGATCGTGTTCACCGAACTGAAACCGTAGTGGATTTGCACGGTGAACATCGCAACGAGCATGGTGACGATTAGCACAAGTGCTGCGACAAGTTCGAACGCACCGACGAGAATTGCGAATCCGCACGTAAGTTCTGCGATCGTTACGACCCAGGAGGTGAAGTGTGGAAACGGAATGCCGATCTGCGTGAGTAGTTTTTCAAAGCCTGCCGGCCCCCGACTCAATTTCGCCCAACCATGAGCCATCGCTCCGAAGCCGACGGCGAGTCGTAATAATAGGGGTGACCATTGACTATACTTGTTTGTCATTGTGATATTCGTTTGGTTGTCGGCGACAAAATGGAGATGATCTATCGCGGTACTGACCATAATCGGACTACCGTGCGTCGGCCTACGCAACAGTGCACCCAGTGTTCCAGATAAAAGAGAGAGTCGGTGTGCCTACGCACGCTCGCCAAACAGCGCACTACCCACGCGGATGAGCGTTGCGCCTTCTTCGATGGCTACTTCAAAGTCGTTGGTCATCCCCATCGAGAGGTGGGGAAGGGAGTGCGCGGCGGCAAGCTCGCGCAAGCGCGCAAAGACGGGGCGTGTGCGTTCGGGATTCTCCTCGTATGGCGCGACGGTCATGAGACCCTTCACTTTCAGTGCCGGCGCCGCTGTTTGCAACTCAACCAAGAACGACGGCAGATGGATGGGTGCAATACCCGACTTCGACTCCTCGCCACTGACGTTCACTTCGATGAGTATTTCTATGGTGCGTGCATGTTGCTCTGCTCGCTTCGAGAGTTCGCGCGCTGTCGAGACCGATTCGATCGAATGCACCATGTGCACGAATGGCGCGATATACTTGGCCTTGTTCGATTGAAGTAGGCCGATGAGATGCCAGCGAATATCGGAAGGGAGAGATTCGGTCTTGGAGAGCATTTCCTGCACGCGGTTCTCGCCGAAGTCGCGAAGGCCGAGGTCGTATGCTTCGCGTACGATTTCGACCGGATGCGTTTTGGTCACGGCAACGAGCGTCACATCCTCGCGCTTGCGGCCTGAACGCGCGCAAGCGTGGAGGATGCGTTCTTCGGTGTGCAGGAGATTTTCGCGTAGATTCATTGGCATCTCAACACTCGGGACAGGGAGTGGATTCGCAACCTTGCACATGCTGCCTTCCCAGATTCCTCACTCGTTCGGAATGACATTTCTTTGTATGTTCAAAGCAAAAAGGGTGACCAAGCGGTCACCCTTTCGAAAGAGACTCCTGTCATCCCAGGAATCCCAAACATCCCATAAATCCCAGTTTACCCTTGGGAGAGCGCTTCGGCACCACCGACGATTTCGAGAATTTCCTTCGTGATGGCAGCCTGACGCGCTTTGTTGTAGCCGAGCTGTAGGGTATGGATGAGGTCTTTCGCGTTCTTGGTAGCGGAATCCATTGCTGTCATACGCGCGCCTTGTTCAGCGGCGTTGGATTCGAGGAGCGCCTTCCAGATCTGCGTTTCGAGCTGACGCGGGACGAGCACCTCGAGGATATCGGACGGATCCGGCTCGTAGATATAATCATGCGATGCACGGCCGTGCTGAGCTTCGATGAGCTGCTGCATTTCGAGCAGCGGCAGCACGCGGTCGGCAACCTGCCGCTGTGCGATCACCGACTTAAACTCGTTGTAGATGATCTCGACGCGATCGTATTCGGCTTCGTTGAAGAGATCGGTGACTTTCGTAACCAGATGCTCGACGAGCGAAAACTCCAACTTGGTGAACACGCCGACGTGCTTCTCGACCATGTTGTAACCGCGTTTCGAGAAGTAATCGGTCGAGCGTCGGCCGATCGAGATAATCCCGAGGCGCCCGGATGCTTTGTGCTCGGCGTACAGGTCGCGGATGCGGGCCTCGGCAAAACGAAAGATGTTGGCGTTGAATGCGCCGGCGGAACCGCGATCGCTCGATACGATGAGCAACAGTACGCGCTCCTGCGACGGATCTTCGAGCTTGCGGCCGAAGAGAACGGGTGACTTTGCGATCTCGTCGCCCGAGTTCGAGAGCAGATCGTGCAGCAATTGTGTGAGCGCCTTCGAATACGGACGCGCTGCGATCATCGCATCCTGCGCACGGCGAAGTTTCGCTGCGGCGACGAGCTTCATCGCCTGCGTGATCTTCGACATTGCCTTCACGCCGGTAATGCGGCGTCGTATCTCTCGTAGAGTTGCCATAGATTAACGAAACACTCTCGTTTGATAGAACTCGATCAACACTCTTGTCTTCATTGTACCCATCGATTGAACCGCTCGGGTAATCCCGACGGATAGACGCCGGTCAGTTCGCCGGGGACGTTCGAGTACACCTGATGCCATCCTCGCGGCATATCGGTGCGAAACAGAAATACGGCGATCGGCGCAGCCGGAATACGGCGCAGATAGATCCACATCTGGTACTCGGCCTGCTCGTCGGCTGCCGACGTGACCGATTCGATCTCACTCGGTTTGCCGTAGATCACGAGCACTCGCCCGGGGTCGGTGGTCACGCCCATGCGCTTCGGGCGCGAATAACTCTCGTTTGCGAGTGCCACGCGCCGTTCGTATTCGAGCCGTGCCTCGTTGAGGTACGTGTCCGGCGTGGGGTCGCGTCGTTTCCAGAAGTGTTCTAACCAGTCGTCGAGCCTGGCGCGCGACGAGACGCGTTCAAGCTGCTCCATTTCGTCCGGCGTCGCGATATACTGCACTGCCGCACGTATCGAGTCTTTGCGTGTCGGCAACTGCGAAGCGCCGACCAGTGAGAACGCGACCGATACTTCGGCGCCGACCCACCACAAGCTTCTGGTTCGGTCGCCATCGACCGAAGTCGATTTCGTACCGCGCCATTCGCCGGCAAGGCGGTACTCGAGGTCGAGCTCGCCGCTTGTGCGCGCTCCAAGCGCAGCGCGAATGCCCGGTCCGGGCGGATGCGCATGGTTCGTATCGGCGTAGAAGAGCAGCGATAGGTCGGTATAGACGCTCAGCGTCCGGTCCGAATTCTCGTGCAACGGAAACCGCATCCCGAACGATGCCTCTGCAAAGAGCGGATCGGAAAACCCGAGCCGGCCTCCGAGCAGAAAGTGCAATACGCCGTCGGGTTCGGCTAAGAAGTCGAAGCCGAGAGTCGGGTGCAGCTCGGTGTGGTAGTGGCCGTCACGATCGAACGTCGAGAACGGTCCGATTCCGGCACTTACAATGGCGCCGAGTCTCGGATGATTGTGATCGTCCGAGGTGGCAGCGGATGTTTCGGTCCGAGGGAACACGAGGCTCGAGTCTTTACTCTGGCTAACGCCGACGGATACAAGAAGTTGAGAAAGAACAACCGTGCCGATGACCTGCCTGAGAAATCGAATCATGTCCGTCTACGATGGAATGGTGTCCGTAGAGGTTAACCCGCTTCGCCGAGGCAAGTTGCACGTTCCGGTCAGCACTGCGTGCGCAGCGCTGACCGTCATACACACTTATCCCTTGAACTGACCTTTGAAGGTCGAGAGGGCATCCTTGAGACCGGCGACGACCTCGGCGCTGAGCTCTTTAACCTCGGCGATCTTCGTGAGAAGGTCTTTATGCCGCAGGCGCATGAATTCGAGCAATTCCTGCTCGAAGCGGCGTACCTTTTCGATTGCAACGTCGTCGATGTAGCCGTTGGTACCGGCATAAATCACGACAACCTGCTCTTCGACCGGCATCGGGACGTACTGCCCCTGCTTCAGAAGCTCGACGAGGCGCTGACCGCGACGCAGCTGCTGCTGGGTCGCTTTATCAAGATCGGAGCCGAACTTCGCGAACGCTTCGAGCTCGCGGTACTGCGCGAGATCGAGTCGGAGCGTACCCGCAACCTTCTTCATCGCCTTGATCTGAGCATTACCACCCACGCGCGAGACCGAGATACCGACGTTAATAGCCGGACGGACGCCTGCGTTAAAGAGGTTCGGCTCGAGATAGATCTGGCCGTCGGTGATCGAAATCACGTTCGTCGGGATGTAAGCCGACACGTCGCCTGCCTGCGTCTCGATGACCGGCAATGCCGTGAGCGAACCACCGCCGAGATCGGCCGAGAGCTTCGATGCGCGCTCGAGCAAGCGGCTGTGGAGATAGAACACGTCTCCGGGATATGCTTCGCGTCCCGGCGGACGGCGCAGCAAGAGCGAGAGCTCGCGGTAGGCCGCGGCCTGCTTGGAAAGATCGTCGTACACTACGAGCGCGTGGCGGCTCGTATCGCGGAAGTGCTCGCCGAGTGTTGCGCCCGAATACGGAGCGATAAACTGCAGCGGAGCCGGATCGGAAGCCGTGGCGGCGATGATGGTTGTGTACTCCATTGCGCCGAACTCTTCGAGCTTGGCCTTCACGAGCGCAACCGTCGAAGCCTTCTGGCCGATGGCGACGTAGATGCAATACACCGGGCTAACCCCCTGGCGCTTTGCGTCTTCGCTGTGTGTGTACTTCTGGTTGATGATCGTGTCGATCGCAACAGCGGTCTTGCCCGTCTGACGGTCGCCGATGATGAGTTCGCGCTGACCACGGCCGATCGGGATCATACCGTCGATGGCCTTGATACCCGTCTGAAGCGGCTGGTTAACTGGGGAGCGCTGCATGACGCCGAGCGCCTTGCGCTCGATCGGCAAGAACTTGTCGGTCGGGATCGGCGCGCCGCCGTCGATCGGAATACCGAGCGGATTGATGACGCGGCCCAGCATCGCATCGGCCACCGGCATCGACGCCACACGGCCGGTACGTTTGACGATGTCGCCTTCCTTGATGAGCGTCTCGTCGCCGAAGAGAACGGCACCGACGTTATCCTCTTCGAGGTTGAGCGCCATGCCATAAACCTTGTTCGGGAATTCGATGAGTTCGCCGGCCATGACCTTCGAAAGGCCGTAGACACGAGCCACACCGTCGCCGACTTGCAGCACGGTGCCGACATCGTAGATATCGACTTCTTTCTCGAATCCGGTCAACTGTTGGCGCAAAATTGCGCTTACCTCATCTGGGCGTACTCCAGCCATAGTTCGTTTTGCTTCTGTTGTTCGTTATTCGTCACTGCGCGTGTCGGGGCGTCGGCACTCGGTCATCGTTGCTTCGATGATGATGATCCCGTGTCCGGACGGCCCCGGAGAACGGAAGATCGTCTTGACGACGCCATAACCACGAGCAAAAAACTTTCGCAGGTCCGCATGACCCATCCGAGTCAACGTGACCAGCACGCTATCGAATCGGCCCATCGGTGTGATGACCGAATCTGCGTACCCGGCGATTACAGTCTGGACCGAATCGCCGTATTTATCGTGCCACCGGTTGCCGATCTCGAGCGGCGACACTAAAAAGATCTTATTGAGCTGATGCGAGACGGAGTTGTTGAACACCGTCATCGCCACCGAGTCGTCTACGTAGTAGAACACATCGGTGGTTGCCGTGTCTGTTCCGTGCGGTTTGTAGGCACGGTCTTGGCACTTGATCAGCGGCAGCCCCTGAAGCGAATACGAAGCGGTATCGACAACCACTTCGCGGTTGATTACCGAGTCCCGGCGCACGACCTTTGTGGAGTCGTTAAGAACGGTTTGCACCGTCAGGATCGTCCAGGTCGCCCCTTTTCTGTCGGGGAAGAAATATCCCCCGACTGTGTGCGGGCCGAAACTACGCGAGGGCAAAAAATGCGCCGCGGAATCGACCGACAGATGGAAGTGGGACTTCTTTCGCTTCTTCTTTTTCGGCGCTTGCTGAGCGTTCAGCAATGCCGGGTCAATGAACAAGGTGGCAGCAAGGGCAAGAGCCAGTGCTGCCGAACAATTGCGCACAAGACGGGAATGACGATTCATTCCTCAGTTCACGTGCGTGAAGGTGGCTTGTTTCCACTCCTCGCGAAGATTCTCGAGCTGGTGCTGCAAGCTTGCGTCGATGAGCGTATCGCCGACTTTGGCGACGAAGCCGCCACGGATCGACGCATCGACGTGAAAGCGCGCACGTACCGTGAGCTTCACCATTGTATGCAGCTTCGTGACAATGGCATTGCGTTCCTTCTCGTCGAGCTCGCTTGCGCTGGTGATATCGGCGTTCACTACACCGGTATCGGTATCGAGCAGCTTCTGAAATTCTTCTGCGACGCCCGCCAGCAGCGAGGCACGGCCTTTGCGAATCAACAGGTCCACGAAGACGATGACATCCTTCGAGACGCGTGAGCCGAAAATCTCGTCGAGGACCTTGCGCTTAATATCCGGGCGGATCACCGGCGACGACAGCATGGAGCGAAGCTCCGACGAGCCGTGCAACGTATCGAGAATCATTGCCATATCCTTCGCGAGGGTATCGACGACCTTCTTTTGGGTGCCGATATCCATCAGAGCGATGGCGTAGCGTTGGCTGATGCGGCTGTCCATGGTGCGGTATTAGTTCTGCTGGCTGGGGATCTGCGAGATGAACTTCTCGACGACCTGACGATGCTTCGCATTGTCCATCGATTCGTCGAGCAGTTTGCCGGCAGCGGCAATGGCGAGGTCGGCCGCCTCGTTGCGAAGCTGGGCGATCGCCGTCTTGGTATCGCGTTCGATCTGAGCCTTGGCGGCTTCGAGCATCTTGCGAGCCTCGTCCTGCGCTTTTGCAGTGAGCTCGGCACGCATACGCTCTGCATACTCTTTTCCCTCGCGCAACTGGCGCTGGATCTCTTCTTCGTTGATCTTGCGCTGGCGCTCGTTCTCTGCAATCATGCGCTCGGCCTCGAGTTGGACCTGTTCGGCCTTGGCGAGCGAGTCCGCGATGGCTTTCTCGCGGGTCCGGAGTGAATTGAGGATCGGCTTCCATGCCATGCGGCTCAGGAGCAGCAGGAGGGCGCCGAAAATGATGAAGGTCCAGATCGATAATCCCGGATTGATCTCGAGCATAGCGGTAGAACGTGTAGATGTGGCAACCCGTGGGCACGCAGGGGCGAGCCGCCGGGACACCTCGTTGAAAACACACAGACGCTCAGGGTTTACGCGAAACCCCGAGCGTCTATTTCCTTCAAAACCGAAGCGGGGTTCGCTTACTTACCTGCGAGGATAATGCAGATAACGAGCGCGAACAGCGTGACACCTTCGATAAGGGCGGCGGCGATGATCATCGTCGTACGGATACCGCCGGCGAACTCCGGCTGACGGCCCGATGCCTCAAGGGCGGCCGTAGCGAGCTTACCGATACCGAGGCCGGCACCAACGACTGCGAGCGCTGCGCCAAGTCCTGCTGCCATATATGCGAATGCGGATGGGGTCATGGTTGTGATCCTTCTGCTATAATAATAACGTGAATACTACTACTGATTTTCAATAACAATTTCCTGCCCATTCGGGCTCCCGTCCCCGCAGAGCGTCACCCTTCGGGGCGGCGTTGCCGGCGGTGGCGCTTAATGCGCCGCTGCCTCGGCGTGGTGCTCGCCCTCCTCATGGTGATGCTCGTGGGCCATCATGCCGACGAACACTGCCGAGAGGGTGGTAAAGACGTACGCCTGAATAAATGCGACTAACAACTCTAGCAGATAGATGAAGAGTGCGAACGGCACGCTCACCGAAAATCCAACGATTACCGACTGGAACAAGATCGCGAGGCCGATCAGCGCGCCGATCACGATATGGCCTGCCGTCATGTTCGCGAACAAACGAACCATCAGCGCGAACGGCTTTGTGAACAGGCCGATCACTTCGATCGGGGTCATGATCGCAATCAGCGGGATCTTGATCGCGATCGGAAGGTCCATATCCAGCATCCCGCCGGTAAAGTGCTTCAGATACTCGCCGAGACCCATGGCGCGGATACCCGCGATCTGGGTCAGAACGAACGTGCAGAGTGCCAGCGCCATCGTGACGGCAATTGCACCCGTCGGGGTCTTTGTCAGCGGCACGAGACCCAGGAGGTTCATCATGAAGATGAACAGGAAGATTGTCAGGAAGTAGGGCAGCGAGCGATCGCGCCATGAGCCTTCGATGTTCGGGGCGACGATCTCGTCACGAACGTAGACGACCATCGTCTCGACAACATTCTGAGTGCCTTTCGGAACGAGGTTCTTCTTGGCCTTATTGCCGGCGATGACTGCAAGCAAGAGGACGAGGACAAACGACATCAGCATCCAAAAGACGTTTGCCGTGATCGAAAAATCCCAAAATGTGCCCATCTGCTTGCCGTCGACACGCTTGAACGGGGCAACCTTGAAGAACTGCGAGAGCTTCTTTTCTTCTTCGAGGGCATGCAAGCCCTTTACTTCGTACTCACCGGAATGCTCCAGTGCTTCGAGGCTCGGGAAGAAATGAAAGCCTTGGTCGTCCTTGAAAAGGATCGGCAGCGGCACCTTGGCGCTGAAGAAGTGCAACTCGTAGGTGTCGTGCAAGTGCTCAAGCACCAGACCGAAAATCTTCTGAGCGTCGGGTTTGCCGTTAGTGAAGATATCGGCTTCGTGCTCTTCTTCGGTTTGTTCTTTTTCGGGAGTGGCCGTGGCTTCTGCCTTCGGCCCCTCGGCCGCAGTTACAGCGGCCGGATGTTGTTCTGTCGATACGGCATTCCCCGTGGCAGGGGTATTCTGGTGCTCGTCGGCCGCGAACGCTCTGCCTGAAAGCAGGGAAAGGACGATCGCTGCGACGAGGTAAATTCTCTTCATGGGGTTACTGTCCGCGTACGAGTTGTTTCTTGTGAAAATACGCCAACTCGACGACAAGGTAGGAAAAATACGCGACGAACATGCCCGTCACCATTCCCATGACATTGAGCTTCAGCAGGAATTCGCCGATGGCGAATGCGAAGAGCAGGGTGAACAGACGTACGAAGATCGAGCCGAGTGCCACGCCAAGGAACAGTTCGTTCGACTTGTGTTCGATGGCCCATTCGGTAAGGATGAAGCTAAAGAGGCTCGTCACCGTGCACAAGCCCATGCCAACGTAGCAGGCGATGCGATAGGAACTCTCAGCCCACTGAAACAACGCGATCGAACCGGCACCGTAGAGGACGACGGTCAGCGCAGAAAACCATACGACGAAATATTTCGTCGCCTCACGGCTCAGAAGCCGCTCCGAGTCCTGCGGCCGAATGAGTTCAATTGCTTCTGCGAGTGCGCTCACGTTATACTCCGTTTAGTGGTAGAATAATAGAGACGATATAGCGTTCGATATACAGCCTCCCTAAACGAAAAATAGGGGGCCTTTTGTTTCAAAAAAGTACGGAATGGGTATAACCTTTCTGGGGTCAAGTTCCCCATTTTTTACCACGCCACTAATTTTATGGAAGAATCTTTCGGGTTCGGTTCTATTTCCAGAGTACGCACCGCATCGACATCGAACCGAGGTCGGCGCCTTCGTTGAAATAGGTGTGGGTATCCTTCTGATCTGCGGCACCCATCGTGTAGAGAAGCGGGAAGTAGTGGTCCGGTGTCGGGACAGAGAGTTCGGCGGCTTTCCCGAGGTTTTTATAGTCGATTAATGATTGATGATCGCCCTTATCGAGCAGTTCTTTTACTTTGGAGTCGAATTCCGTTGCCCACTCGTAGGCTCCGCCTTCCCAACGGATCAGCCGAAGGTTATGTACGACGTTCCCCGAGCCCATAATGAGCACCCCGCGCTCGCGCAGTGCGCGCAGTTCTTTGCCGAGATCATAGTGATACTGGCCGCCTTTGTAAAAATCGATCGAGAGCTGATACACCGGGATGTTGGCTTTGGAGTACATCTGTGCGAGCACCGACCATGTTCCGTGATCGAGACCCCATTCCTGTTTGTCGAGGATCACATCGGTCGAATGGATTTGCTTGCGGGTTTCTGCGGCCCATTCGGGAGAGCCGGGAGCCGGGTATTCGAACTTCGAGAGCGATTCCGGGAAACCGTAAAAGTCGTGGATGGTTTTCGGGTGTTCCATTGCGGTGACCGCAGTGCCATGCGTGAGCCAATGTGCGGAAATACACAGGATGGCCTTCGGCGTCGGGATGGAGGCGGCGATCGTGTGCCAGGTGCGAGTGTACTCGTTATCCTCAAGCGTATTCATCGGGCTTCCGTGACCCATGAATACCACAGGCATGCGCTCGGTCTTTATATCGGAAATTTGTGCCGCCATTTCACGTGTCGTCATCGCCACTGCCGCTCCTGCTGCCATGCTTGTGATAAACCTTCTTCGATCCATGTAGCTACATATACGAGGAATGCACGGCGATAGTTTCTCTGGCGTAGAGCTCTACAAATAGGAGTTCTGGGGCGGGGCGGAACCCAATGCCTCTGTGCCGCCTTTTGAGCCTTTCAGATTCTTCGAGCACTCGTGCTACTTCTTGACGGCAACAGCCTTTTGATCGCCGACGTCGAACGCGTCGCCAGACGCGAGATCACCGAAATTGCTCTTTCCGACGCATCCCGAGTCCGTGTGCGGGCATCGCGTGCACTTGTCGAAGAATGGGTTGAACACGGCGAAGTCATTTACGGGGTTACGACCGGGTTCGGCGAATTTGCCAACGTCGTCATTCCTCGGGCCGATATCGAATCGCTGCAGCAGAATCTTCTTCGTTCGCATTCTGCAGGTACGGGTACGCCGCTTGTGCCCGAGGTTGTGCGTGCCATGCTGCTTCTGAGGGCAAATGCCTTGGCGAAAGGATATTCGGGCGTACGTGAAGTGGTCATCGAGCAGTTGCTCGCATTCCTGCGCCACGATATTCTACCGGTGATCCCGTCGCGCGGAAGTGTCGGCTCGTCGGGCGATCTTGCACCACTGTCGCATCTCGCGCTTGCGCTCACAGGCGAGGGCGATGTGACGGTCGGAGAGCGTACGATGCCGGCATCCGAAGCACTCACGAAGTTCGGTATCGAACCGCTCCGTCTCGGCGCGAAGGAAGGTCTCGCACTGATTAACGGTACGCAGATGATGTCGGCGCTCGGTTCGCTTTCACTTATGAAGGCACAGCGGTTGGCCGATCTTGCAGATATTGCGGCGTCGATGTCGTTCGAAGCGCTTCGCGCGACGGACAAAGCATTCAATGCAGGGCTCTCCGATGCACGTCCGCACACCGGCCAGCGGTTTGTGGCCGAACACATGCTGCGTCTGACGGCGGACAGCGAGATTCGTACCTCGCATCTGGAGAACGATTCGCGAGTGCAGGACGCATATTCCCTGCGCTGCATCCCGCAGGTGCATGGCGCGGTACGAGATACGATCGCATTCGTCGAACGCATCCTGTCGACGGAGATCAACTCGGCGACCGATAATCCGCTGATCATCCCGGAAGAACGCATGCATCTCGAAGGCGGCAACTTCCACGGCGAGCCGGTTGCGATGCCGCTCGATTATCTGGCGATCTGTCTTTCCGAACTTGCGAATATCAGCGAACGCCGTACCGAGCGATTGGTCAACGGTGCACTGAACTTCGGGCTGCCCCGATTCCTTACCGAACACGGAGGGTTACATTCGGGATTGATGATCGCACAGTACACCGCCGCTGCGCTTGTGAGCGAGAACAAAGTACTTGCACATCCTGCGAGCGTCGATTCGATCCCGACGAGCGCGAATCAGGAAGATCACAACTCGATGGGTTCGGTGGCGGCCTTAAAATTACAGTCGGTTGTCGATAACGTCGAGACGGTGATCGCGATCGAAATGCTTGCCGCTGCGCAGGGCATCGACTTCCTTGCACCGCTCAAGCCGGGTACGGGCAGCGGTGCGGCATATTCGGCCGTTCGCTCGGTCGTGCCGCATCTCGGAGAAGATCGTAATACATCGATCGATATTGCCGCTGTCAAGCGGCTCATTGCACAACCGTCGTTCGTGAAGAGCGTGGATCGCTAGCGCGACCTCTCATGATCCGATTACTCTTTAAGAAATATCGCTGGGCTATTATTCTTGCGTTCACGCTGGTGATCGTCGAGAACGTGACCTTCATCGCCGAACCGTATATTTTCGGTCAGGCGATCGACGACCTGCGCGATGCGAATCGGATCGAAAATGAGGTCGACTCCAGCGTCACGAATGCGATCCTGCAGCAAACGATCGACTCGTTGCGCGATGTGATCCTCGATTCGCTCTCGCGCCGCGACTCTGTGATCGAAGCCGATTCGCTTGCAGAGGAAACATCCTGGAGAGACGACGGGGAATATCCGTCGCATGAACGCACCGCCTTCGGTACACCTGTCGTCCTTGCCGATTTCCACCCGACGCCACACCGGTTTCAGCGAACTCAGCCCACACCGCGCGAACGGCTTCGCCGACACAAGCGCGATTCGCTGAAGATATCGCTCGACCGGAACATCAGAAAACTCGAGCGTTCGTTTTTCGACTCGTCCGTTCGCCGTGCACTCGACGATACCACGATCCCGCCCGTGCTCTCCGAGAACCTCTTCAAGACACTCGGGACACGCGACACGATCAGTAAACTCGTCAAGAGCGGCACCCTCGTCGGCAAGAGCACACAGGAATCGAAGCGCGACTCGCTTCGAAAAGCGTTCAAGAAACGTCCGCGCGAACGCCGTCAGATCATCGGCAAGAGAAAGAAAGAGCCGGTATCGTTCTCGTTGCCGCGTGTCCTTCAGCCGTTTATTCTGCCATTGATCCCATGGTTGTTGCTATTTGTCGTGAGCTCGATCGTCGGCGGAATTCGCCGTGTCTACGATACGAAGGTGTATACGCGCATGTTTGCCGATCTTTCGAGCTCGGTCGTCGCAACCCAATTACATAAAGGCGAGGATCTCTCGAAGATCGCCGGGCGCAGTGCGCTTGCATGGCAGAATATCGAGTTCTTCCAATACAATCTGCCCGAATTCATCGAGCAGATCATTAACGTGGTCGGAGCGATCAGTGCACTTGCGATCTTCGATTGGCGGCTTGCGCTTGTCGGATCGGGGCTCGTGCTGCTGGTCACCGGCTCCAGCCGGTTGTATATGCGGCGGATCGCCCGCATTCAGTCGCAGCTCAACGACATGCATGAGCAGGAGTATAATACGTTTGCGACCAAGGACCCCAAAGCGATCCGCAAGTACTATACCGACATCTCCGGGCTCGAGATTCGCTTCTCGAATCTGCAGGCAGGCGGGTATGGAATCCTGCGTTTTCTGCTGCTGATCATGTTCCTTGCGACGCTCTATATCTCGCTCGATCTCGACCGCTTTACGATCGGCGAGCTCTATTCGATCGTTGCGTACCTCTGGACGTTCGTTACCGCGAGCGAATATATTCCGTACCTAAGTGAAAAATGGGTCGCCTTGAAAGATGTCACCGGTCGTATTCAATCCGATGAATACGCAGAAGACGAGGAAGAGGAATAGTGTAGTCTCGGTCGTCCGCAGGATCAGTCTAAGCGTTGCTTCCACTGCGCAAGCCGTGCCAGAGCCTCCAACGGGGTGAGCGCATTGACATCGATCGAGCGAATTTCATCGATCGTCTGTATTGCGTGCTCATCGAGCATTGGTTCGTGTTCTTGCGTTTGTGCCGATTTGCGTGCGGGTGGAAACGGAATCGAACGCTGTATATTCGATTCGGCAATCTTCAGTTCGGTCTCTTCGAGTTCATGCACAATCTCGCGGGCACGGTCGATGACTTCCGGGGGGATTCCCGCCATCGCCGCCACCTCGATACCATACGAGTGATCCGCCGAGCCGCTCGTGATCTTATGGAGAAAATGCACCTTGCCGTCGGCTTCGCGTACCTCTACTTTGAGATTGCCGATATGCTCGAATCGGTCGGCGAGCGCGTTGAGCTCGTGGTAGTGCGTTGCGAAGAGTGTCTTCGCGCCGGGGATGGAATCGTGGATATATTCGCTGATCGCCCATGCGATCGAAAGGCCGTCGAACGTGGAGGTACCTCGGCCAAGCTCGTCGAAGAGCAAGAGCGAATCTTTCGTGGCATTATTGAGAATATTCGCCGCTTCGTTCATCTCCACGAGGAATGTCGATTCGCCGCGTGAAAGATTATCGCCGGCACCGACTCGTGTAAAGATGCGGTCGAGAATCGGCATCTTGCATTTTGACGCCGGGACGAACGAACCGATGTGCGCGAGCAGCGCGATAATACCCGTCTGTCGCAAAAAGACAGACTTACCGGCCATGTTCGGTCCGGTGATAATATAAAACTCTTTCGACCCGGTTTTGAACTTCACCGAGTTCGGCACGAAGCGTTCGCCGAACGGCAGCGATCGCTCGACGACCGGGTGCCGCCCTTGGTCGATTACGAGGTCCTCGCCGTCGGAAAATTCGGGCCGCACCCAGAAACTGCGCGAGGCGATCGTTGCAAGCGATTGAATCACATCAGCCACAGCAAGCAACGCCGCATTCTGCTGGAGTGCGTCCATGTGAGCGATCACGACGGCTCGAAGCTGAGCGACGAGAGTCGTCTCGATCGAGACCATTCGCTCTTCGGCGCCGAAAATTTTCTGTTCGTATTCTTTGAGCTCGGGCGTGATGTATCGTTCGCTCGAGGTGAGGGTCTGTTTGCGTTCGTAATCGGTCGGGACCTTTGCACGATGAGCATTCGATACTTCGATGTAGTATCCGAACACATTATTGAAGTCCACTTTGAGCGAGGAGATGCCGGTCCGCTCCCGTTCGCGAGTCTGGATATTGACGAGATGCGTTTTGCTCGAACGAGAGAGACTGCGCAATTCGTCGAGTTCGGCGTGAGCTCCGTCACGGATTACGCCGAGTGCATTTGCCGAAGCGGGGGCTTCCGGGTCGATCGTTCGGTCGATCTGCTCGGCGAGGTCGGGAAGCGTATTCAGCTCCGAGGCGATTCGTTCGAGTAACTCGCTGCGGTTCGAACCTTCGTCGGTCGGCGCAGCGAAATTCGAAATGGTCTCGATCGATTGCTTGATGTCGGGGATGCGCCAGAGTGTGTGCTTGAGCGAGATGAAATCGCGCGGAGAAAGTTGGCGCGCACTTGCAAATCGCCCCGCAAGCCGTTCGAGGTCGCCGAGTTCGGCGAGGAGTTGCCGCAGGTCTTCGCGCGATGTATTTGCCCCAATAGTGAGTGCAAGTGCGTCCTGACGGCGTATGAGTTCGGTTCGGTCGCGAAGCGGCGACGCAAGCCAGCGGCGGAGCAGCCGTTCGCCCATCGCCGTTTTTGTTTCATTGAGCACCCCGAACAGCGAACCCGTTTTCTGGTCGCCTTCGAACGAAAAGAACACTTCGAGATTGCGACGGGTCGATTGATCGAGGACCAACTGCGTCGTCGTGTTGTGTACACGCAGCGCTGTCAGGTGCGAGAGGGCCGTAGCGGACCTTGTCTCACGAAGGTAATCGAGCACCACCCCGGCGGCAGTGGTCGCGAGTGTGAGTTCTTCGAGGCCGAACCCTTTGAGCGACTGGGTCTTGAAATGATCGAGGAGCAGCTTTCGGGCAGTATCGACCTGGAACGCCCACTCTTCGCGAACGGTCAGGAGCGGCTTCTCGTCGAGCATCAAATAGTATGCCGCTTGCTCGACGTCGCTCTTGTCACGCCGGCTCACCAGCAGCTCACGTAGTCCGAGCGAGACCAGTTCATTCCCAAGATCGGTCGCGCGAAGTTCGCCTGCGGAAAATTCGCCCGTCGATATGTCGGCGAACGCAAGACCGACGCGATCCGCGACGTGGACAATCGCACCGACGTACGTATTTCGTCCGGTTTCTAATAGCTTCTCGGATAGCTGTACTCCAGGCGTAACCACTTCGACTACGTCGCGTTTGACGATCCCTTTGGCGAGTTTCGGATCCTCGAGCTGCTCGCAGACGGCAACGCGATACCCGGCCCGGATCATCTTCGGGAGGTAGTTGTCGATCTGGTGGTGGGGGAAACCTGCGAGTTCGATATCGCCGGCAGCGCCGTTATTTCGTTTGGTAAGCGTGATGCCGGCCACCTTCGACGTGATCACGGCGTCCGCACCGAAGGTCTCAAAAAAATCGCCCATGCGAAAGAACAGCACCGTATCCGGATACCGCGACTTGATCGCGGTGTATTGCTGCATGAGCGGGGTTTGTTTCTCGGATGTCTCCTTGGCGCGCGCCATGTCGTGTGGTGCCTATAAGATGATCGAAACGCAAATTTACAACAGCCGCCCGGCGAAAACGGTCAAACGAAACTTCGGGCGGTTGTCTTTCGAGGGGGCAAATAAAAAAAAGGGCAGCCATGACGGCCGCCCTTCGGAAATAGAATCGAACGCTCTTAGCCGTTGACTTCCATGACGACATCAGCCGTTTGGGGGACCTTCATTTTTACCGGGGCAGGAGCCTTTCCCTTTTTCTTCTTGGGGGCCTTTTTGCCTTTTGCCGGCGCGGGTTCATCCATAGTGACCATGCGCTCGAACTTCCCCGGGCCGAATGCCGTAGAGGTAGCGACCGTCACGTTAGATGAGCTAAGTCCTTTGCCGAGGAAATATCCCGAGATGGCATTCTTACGCGCGGTGGCGAGTTCGTCCTGAGCGGCGGCTGCCTTACCGCTGGCGGCCATATCGGGATAGACGGTAACCTTCAGCGCAATTTTCGAATTACGCTTCATCTGCGCGGCGATCATGTCCAGCTCCGATGTGACCTTCGGTGATACGGTCGAGCTTTTCGGCTCGAACACAAGATCGCTGAACGGGAATGGCGAGTTGAGTTCGAGGCTGCGCATCGAGACGCTGACGGGGACTTCTTTATACTTCTCGAGCGCGGGGATCGAGAGCACCTGTTCGAGATAATAATACTTCGAGTTCGTGCAGATGAGTTTGTAATCTGTGCCCGGCTGCAGGATCATCTGAAACTTGCCTTCGACGGTGGACTTGGTGTTGTTCACCTTCTCCGAACCTTTGTACACTTGGATCTGAACGTCGGCAACGGGGGAGCCGGATTGGTTATGGATCTCACCCTTGACGAGAGCCACCACCTTGCTCATCTGTGCATGGGCTGCGGTTGCAAGCACTGCAAGCGCCGCACAGAAGAACATCACACGACCGAAACGAAAAGACACTACCATAAGCGATGAATGATGAATGTGAATCACTCCGAGTAATAACACGCTCGGGTGGAAGATGTTACAACTGCCGAGGTGAATAATCTGTCACCCGGACAAAAAAACGCCGGGCGCGAAAGTTGCGTCCGGCGTCATGTTAGAAAACCTTCGGTTTCGAGTCTCAGTTCGCGTGTTTGTTCTTGCTGACGGCAGTATGCAGCGTTACGAGAAAATCTTTCGCGACCTGATAGCCGACCTGACGATGGATCTCTTCGCCGTTCTCATTATAAAAAATGATCGTCGGGTAGCCCATGATCTTCGAATCGCGCGCAAGCGTCACGCCTTCGCCTTGTTCGGCATTCAACTTCAGCGAGACGATATTGGAATCGGCATAGAAGCCGACTTCGTCCTTGGCATAGACATCCTTATCGAGCCGTTTGCACCAACCGCACCAGTTCGTGTAATAGTCGATCATGATGATCTTGTGCTCCTTCTTCGCCTGCGCCTGTGCGTCTTTGAAGGAAAGATCTTTAAAATGAACTTCGGCCTGCGCGGTAAGCGCACCGAGCATCAGAACCAGTGCCGAGAAACCGATCAAACTCTTTTTCATACGTGTCAACAAATATATACTCACCCAATTTAACGCATCGAAGGAAAAAGGGTTTCATGGCTGGCCGCCGGGTGGTGGCTCGGTTCTGACGATATCACTGTCATTCTGAACGCATTCGCTGTGCTCAGCGTACACGTCGCGAAGAATCCATTCGGCGGAGCGTTACTGCGTTTCATCGAGGGATTCTTCGCTTCGCTCAGAATGACGGTGTAGTAAACAAAGTAAATTGAGCCACTACCGGCAGAAAGGCTACGACCGTACTACTCGATCGGTTTCAGGCCCTGCAATACACGCAGCAGGCCGATTTGTCCGGCGTGGTAGGCGTCGTGGCAGATGATCTGGCGGATGTAGTTCGATGGTTTCGACTCGGTATCCGAGATGTTCTCCCCGAGAGCGGCGATCACCGTCTTGAGTCCTTCGTGCAACGTCCGTGTACGTGTGAGTTCTGTCTGCCAGTCGGCGTCGGTGGCGCCAGCGGGTGGCATCGCCCAATTGCCTGCATTTGCGTCCGGCTTTTCTTCGCCGCGCAAATAGGCAATCGCATATTGCTTCCAGAAGTTAACGTGAAGTAGTGCTTCCCAGATGGAGTGCCGGTCGGGTGCCGGTTTCCATAGCGCCTGTTCGGCAGTCAGCGGTTCGATGAGTTGATATAAGCCGGCCTGCCAGTGGTTACCGCCGTCGAAGAACTTATCGAGATCGAAAATGTACGATGTGTTTTGCATATACGGATGGTGCCTATGAACGGCACCATCAATATATGCACATTCGCGGAGACCTTAGGCAGCTTTCGCTGCGGCGCGAAGCTCGTTCTCTCTTCTGACGATCTGCTCGAGTTGGTTGATGAACCACGGGTCGATCTTCGTGATCTCGAAGATCTCCGCATTCGTCATACCGAGCTTGATCGCGTAGCGGACGGTAAAGATCATGTCCGAGCGCCGCATGCCGAGGCGCTCTTTGACGATGAGGAGTGTGCGTGCCTTTTCGGCGTCGTTCATCGCATCGATATCGAACTCGTCCTTGCCGTCGGCGCCGAAGCCGTTGCGGCCTTGTTCGAGCGAGCGGATGGCTTTTTGGAAGGCTTCTTTGAACGTGCGGCCGAATGCCATCACCTCGCCGACGGATTTCATCTGCACGCCAAGCTGCGAACTCGATGCGCCGATGCCCTTGAACTTCTCGAAGTCCCAGCGTGGGATCTTCACGACCGTATAATCGATCACCGGCTCGAACGACGCAGGAGTCGTCTTGGTGATGTCGTTCGGGATCTCGTCGAGCGTATAGCCGATCGCGAGCTTTGCGGCGATCTTCGCGATCGGGAAGCCGGTCGCCTTCGAGGCAAGTGCCGACGAGCGCGAGACGCGCGGGTTCATCTCGATGATGAGCAGTCGGCCGTTCTCGGGGTTGAGCGCGAACTGGATGTTCGAGCCGCCCGTCTCGACGCCGATGGCGCGGATGATCTTGATGGCGGCGTCGCGCATCATCTGATACTCTTTGTCGGTGAGTGTCTGTGCCGGGGCACAGGTGATCGAGTCGCCGGTATGCACACCCATCGGATCGAAGTTCTCGATCGAGCAGATGATCACGACGTTATCGGCGAGGTCGCGCATCACCTCGAGCTCGTACTCCTTCCACCCGAGCACCGACTCTTCTACAAGTACCTGCGTCACCGGCGATGCATCCAAGCCCTTCTGGACGACCTCTTTGAATTCCTCAAGATTATAAGCGATGCCGCCGCCCGTCCCGCCAAGCGTGAAGCTCGGACGAATGATGGTCGGGAAGCCGACCATCTCGATGAGCTCGAGCGCTTCTTCGACCGTATGGACAAATCCGCCGCGCGCCATTTCGAGGTTGATCGAGCGCATCGTTTCCATAAACTCCTCGCGGTCCTCGGCGCGCTTGATGGCGTCGGGCTTCGCGCCGATGAGTTCGACGCCGTATTTCTCGAGCGTGCCGCGACGGTGCAGGGCCATGGCGGCGTTGAGGGCGGTTTGTCCGCCCATCGTCGGCAGGATGGCGTCGGGCTTCTCTTTGGCGATGATGGCCTCGATATATTCCGGCGTGATCGGTTCGATATACGTGGCATCGGCCATCTCGGGGTCGGTCATGATCGTCGCGGGGTTGGAGTTGACCAGGATGACCCGGTAACCTTCTTCGCGTAAGACCTTACAGGCCTGCGCACCCGAATAATCGAATTCACATGCTTGCCCGATGACGATAGGTCCCGAGCCAATGATCAAGATCGACTTAATGTCTGTCCGTTTTGGCATATTCGTACAAAAATACGACCGGAGAGAACACCGAATCATCGAAAGTAGGTCATGCAGATTCTCCAATGAGTCATATTTCAACGTGAGCGGTGAGATCGAGGAGTGACGAGTCGTTCTCAACGTATGCCCACTTTCTATGGAAGTCGAAGTAGGCAGGTGTATATTTGAGCCGTATTCATCATCATCAAAACAAATCATGAACATCAAGCATATAGCCATGCTGGCGGCAATCGTGTGCGCCGGCATTGTAACCGGATGTAGCTCAAATAGTAGTACTGCGCCTGACTCGCCAAGTGATCCGTTCTCGGCGCCGCAAACGCCGAACCAGAATACCAGCGACTCATACTACCCGCTGACCGAAGGATCGACCTGGACATATACCGGCATTCAGAGTTATACCCAGACTGCCTCCGGGGATTCGGTGATCGGCGGTAAAGACTGGAAGAAACTCCAGACCAACACCGGCGCGGTCGCCTATGCCCGGTGGATCGGCAATAAGCTCGTCGGCATCAATATCAGTCCCGCCATCAGTACGCAAGAGATCGAGGGGCTTGACATTACGCCGAATGCACGGTGGTCATTTGATATCACCTCGACCGGTATCCCAACACACTATACATACGTCGATTCACTCCAAGGGCAGTCGATCACCGTCCTCGGACATACGTACAACGACGTCATTGTACTACATCTCGTCTACTCCTTCAGCTTCCAGGGCCTCAGCGAAACGCTCGGGGGCACGTATTACTTCGCGAAAGGGGTTGGGCTCGTCGAGGCCGATCTCGATCAGATGGGCTCGATCATGCTTGAGAGTTATTCGATCAAGTGACGTATTCACATGAATGATTATCAGAACATGGCCCCGAATTCGGGGCCGTGTTCGTTTTTGGACGAGGATGACCGATTTTTTGGCACTGGAATTGCAGCAGAAGGATTGTATTGACTTGAATAATCAACCGCCACCATGAGAACGCTCATCGCTCTTACTATTGTCGTTGCCACTGCCGTCGCCGCCAACGCCCAGTTCATGATCAACCCGGTACTTGGTGTGAATACACTCGTCCTATCCACCGATCCGCCGAATGCCTCTGCCAATACGCTCATCGGCTGGAGCGTGGGTGTGAACGGACGCATTGGTAACCACTTCTTCTTCGAACCGGGCATCCATTATATGATGCAGAAGAATGGGGTAACCGTGCCGAACTACAACGACGGCCAAACCACTGCCGACTTTGTCGCGAAGGACAATCTATCATATCTCAGCGTACCCTTGCTCTTCGGGCTGAAACTCCTCGGGACGAAGGAGCATGACCAGCTTTTTAACATCAACGTTCATGCCGGGCTCACACCGTCGTTCCTGATGAGTGCGACGAATACCAATACGAACAAAGATGTATCGAAAGCGTATCGGACTGTCGGACTTGCTGTCGGCGGAGGCCTTGGCCTCGACATTCTGTTCTTTACACTTGATGCAGATCTCGATCTCGGCCTGACCGACCTCTACAACACGGATAACCGTGCTTCGCTGCCTGCTGCCGTTGCTCCGACACTCGATGGCTACCACGGTAAGCCCATCGGCTTCCACGTGAACCTCGGCTTTAAGTATCAGTTCGATACCGACGACAACAAGAAGAAAGACGACAAGTAAGCGCGCAGGGCGAGGCGATTCGTCCGACAGCGATAGCTCCTAGCGCCATAGCTGTATGAGGTCATGCGGAAGTGCCCCAACGAGTAGCCGAACAGCGTTGTCTGTTGTGTATAACCAACACACACAGCAATGCCAAGCCTCTCGTCTCCCCCGCGGGTCGTCCTAACGATGCTGCTCATCGGCCTTCAGAGCTGCTTGCTCGAGGTAAAGGACGATCCAAATCTTCAGCACGGCACGGCCAACGACCAAGTTCGGCAGATCCATTGTCTGGCTGTCGTACCTGATTCTCAGCATGCGTTGGAAGTCCTGTTTTGCACGCGGGTCGAACCCGGCTTCGGGCAGCATCACCAGTTAGACTGGGATTTTGGTGATGGAAGCCCGCTTGTCCGCCGGAACGACACATTGCCGTTATTGCATGCTTTCCCACGACCGAACCGCTATCGTGTCCGCGTGACACTTGTCGATACCATCACACGGTCCACCGTCACCGATACCACGTTTGCGCTCAAAGTACGGGATTCGATCCCTGCTCCTCCTGCGGTTTCGATCGAATACTCGGTGCCGGACCCCGCTGCCAGGTCCATGCTCGCATTTCGGGCTGTGTCTCTGCCTCGATTGCCAAACGGTGTCCGGTTTGATTGGGAATTCGGGGATACTCCCGGTGCGGTCTCCAGCTTCGATACGGCTGGAATATTGCACCTGTACAAGATCTCGGGCGGGTATCGAGTAAAGCTGACGGTTCTGGACACCTCGGATCTATCGACGGTGACTGTGAGTACTCGGGACTTGGTCCTGCGAGATGATCCAGTGCTGCTCCATGATCTTTCGGACACAGCCTATTTGCATTCGTTCACGGGTGTGTCGGTGATGCTCAACGGAGTCGTTGTTGACACCGTGACAGATGAGAGCCAACACCGCACGGTTTCTACCGCGGTGATCGGTAAGTCTCTGTCCTACGATGAAGGGCCGATCTACACGGGTGGCGGAATCGGGTATGGCCCGTTGGTCGAGAACATTTCGTGGCGGGGGAGCACAGTTGAGTATCAGACGCACAATAGTTGGTCCCAGAGCAACGGCAACCCGTACAATCCCAGCGGTAGCTCGGGCTCCACGGAAACGAGTGTGGCTGGAACAATTGACCCAACAGACAACTCCTTGCATGCGATGAAATTCACTGCGAGTTATCGCTATGACTCCTATGGCCAGGCAATGAGGTCTGGCGGAGGCTCCACTATCGCGCTGAGCGTGTACTCGCTCAAGGTGGAATCAGCGACCAGCGACCGACTCGTGTGTTCGGCGAGCGGCGATGCGTTCAAGGCCGCGTTGAAGTCGTTCGCGGCTGCACATGGCCACTTCTATAATTACTACGGAGATTCTGGTGTCTTCGGACCCTTGCTCTGGGATACGTTGCCAGTGCCATCGGTCCGAGTCGTATTCTATCGTTGAGCGAAACAACCGTACTGCCAATCCGGCTTCGAAGTTGATGCCGGGTTATCCGGTTGAGAACCGTGCAGACCGGGCAGCAGGGATCCGGCTGGCGTCGGCAATTGCCCGTGGATTGCGACGTATCTTTGTCGCACCAATGAACACCCGCACCATCGACCTCGTAAACATCGGGCTGATGCTCGTCTCGTGCATACTGGCGTTCATCGCACCGTTCCACCTCTTCTTGTTCTCGTTCGCCGTGCTCGGTCCGTTGCACTACTTCACCGAGATCCCCTGGCTTTCGCGCAAACAGTATTTTGCAACAGGGAAGTACGATTACCTGCTTCTCGTCGGTTTCTGTGCCGCGATCGCGGTAGTGTTCTATACGATCCCGAAAGGCGGGGTCGTCACGCAGGCGCCGATGCATACGATGGCGATCCTCGGCTTTAGTGCGTTCGGGAGCGCACTCGCGCTGACGCTTTTCAGATCCTATTGGCAAAAGGCGATCGGCGTTGCGCTGATGGTCGGTGTCGGATTGATCGGCGCGAACTACGATCTGTTCACCGTCATATTTGCGAATCTCATCACATCGATTATCCATGTGTGGTTATTCACCGGCGCGTTCATTCTCTTCGGTGCGCTCAAGAATAAAAGCACGACCGGGATCGTGTCGCTCGTCGTCTTTGCTGCATGTTCGGTGCTGCTGCTGACGATGACACCGAGCCCGCAGCTTGACCGGAGCCTGAGTTATTACGTCAAGACGAGCTATCTCTCGTTCGGTGGACTCAACTTCGATCTGATGAATACGCTCGGTCTTGCGCATGTCGGGCACAACGATCCGGGGCTTGCCGAACTTCTGTTCGAATCGAACATCGGCATTATGGTGATGCGTCTGGTGGCGTTCAGTTACACGTATCATTTTCTCAACTGGTTCTCGAAGACCACGGTGATCAAGTGGCACCAGATCTCGAAACGCGGACTTGCAATTGTACTTGGCCTATGGGTCGCCTCGCTCGTGCTCTATGCGGTCGATTATCAATTGGGCATTCAGTATCTGTATGTATTGAGCATGCTGCACGTCGTGCTCGAATTCCCGCTCAACCATCGCACCTTTATCGGTATCGGACAGGAGTTGAAGAAGCTCGTCGTCGGCAGGCCCGCGACGGCATAAGAAATGCATGGCACGCGGATAACGCGGATCGGTACGGATCAATGCAGATCAGCGAATGCTGTGGTCGACTCGCAGGAGGGTACGAACACTATTATTCAAATCCAGAACATAGACGCCATCGCTCAGCGAGCTCACGTCAAGACGAAGCTCCGCTGTACTTCCACCGCGTGAGTGCAGAACATCTCGTCCAAGAAGATCATACACCCGTGCGCTCTCAATACTTGAACCAGCAGTTGACGAAATGGTGACCATAGCACCTGCCGGATTCGGGACAACACTAAAACCCTTGTTCGTCGATGTTGTGAGCGCAACATCGGCGTTCGTACCCGTCGTGAAGTGCCACACATCCGACCAACGGCTCTGGCCTTCGGAGTTGACCCCGGCGACGCGCCAGTAGTAGGTGGTATTTGTTTGCAGATGGGCCAAGAGAAGGGTTGTATCGGTAACTAGGGTATCTTGAAACACTGCCGAGAAAGCGCTGTCACCTGACAATTGGACTCTAAAGGAGTCGATGAATGGTAGAGCATGCCATTTAAGTACCGTCTCCGACGTTGGGAGGTTCGCAGAGCCGTCCGAAGCCTCTAGCAGCATTGGACGGTTCGATATCCCCACTAGCCAAGAGGGTGGGAGGAAATCGAGGTGCCCGAACGAACCGTAGTTTGTGAAGTAATATGGCGGATTGCCGGTCGTAACAGAAGAGCTGTCAATTGAGAAACGCGAATTCAGAGTATAAGAACGGTTGAAGTCAGCCACGTGAAACGGGAGGGTAGCATTCTTGAAATCGCTGCCAACTCGATAGCTGACTTGCTTATAATATCCCTTGATATCATAGTAATTAGCTGTAAGTGATCGTGTTTGGGGATTGTAAGTTACGAGTGCAGAAAACCCGGAAGAATACTGTTGGGAGCTATCCTGCAGATAGCTTCTTTGATCCATATCAGTACTTACATCATACCCCCAGTTTGGGTCGTACGGTATTTGATCGAAGCTGTAATACTCGTATAATGAGCTCTGTTGGGAGGGCACGAAGGTTACAGGACTTGAGGCATTGCGCTTCAGAGATGATTGAAGATCAAATCGGAAAACAAGTGTAGTGGCATTTTCAGAAATCTCATCTCTTGATCCGGATCGCTGGGATCGTGCTCCGGTTACGAGGGTCCACTTAGTCAAGAACTCAGGCTCAGATTTCTGAGAGCCGATAGTTACCACGACCGGTCCAGCTGACCCTGTGCCAGTATCGGAAATCGAAACAACAAGTCGAGGGTTACTCCACTCACTAGTTTTCAGTGTTACTCCGTCACACGTTACTGTACCCTTGGTAGTACCAAAGGTGCCGAAGATGAGAAGTTGCTTACCAAGTTCGTCAACAACCATTGAATCTACTCGTGGCTGTGCCACGGCTTGCGAGATAACGAACAAGCTGAGTATGATCAAGCAAAGGAGCCGCATCTTATGTTCATTGAGATCATTTCTTTCCTAACTGACACCCAACATTCCATAATAGAGCCATGATTCTGAGGTAGAAAAGAGTGACTACGACATATACATCTTTTCCGCCTCTTCCCTGGTCACCGCCTCCCCATCCTCCACCCCATCCCTCGTCTGGAGCAACTCGATGCCGATGTTGGCGTTCGCCTCTTCGACGGGGGAGTCGCTGGAGGCGAGGACGGTTGCGCCGGCGTCGACGAGCGATTTCCATCGATAGGCGTTTTTCATTCGCTCGGGGCCAAGGCGCTTGATCGCCCAGTGACGGTCGCTGGCGAAGAATTGGGGCTGGATCACGGCCGCAACGCCAAGTTCTCGGAAGCGGGGAAGGTCTTGTTCTCGGACTATTTGCGTATGCTCGATGCGCCGGGGAAGGGTATTGGGGATAGGGTGTAGGGGATGCGGCGTCTTGGCGAAGAGGTCGAGTGCTCTTGCATTCGCTTTGTCGCCAATGGCGTGGATGGCAATCCCGAGTCCTGCACCTGCTGCAAGCGTCATGAGTTCGAGCGCTTCCTCGTCGCTCGTGAGCGAAAGTCCCCGATTGCCGGGATCGTCGGAGTAATCTTCGAACAACTCAGCGCCGCGTGACCCAAGCGCTCCGTCGAGATAGAGCTTGATGCCGACCAGCCGAAGCTTCGGATGCGGTGAATCGTCGAATCGCTCCTCGCGCAGCTTTTGTAAGAATAGTGCTCGGCCTGTTTGCTTCGACATATCGAGGAAGACATCGGCGTTGATGAGCGAATCGCCATCGCTTGCATACAGCTTCTTGTATGGCTCCCACCACTCGGCTGGAATGCCCATGTCGTGAACGCCGATGTGGTGCTTCGCAAATTCATCGAGACCGGCACGGAGCGTGCGAGTGATACTTGAATCATCGTCAGGCGGCATGGCACGATGTACAAGCCCCATCGCATCGTCGAGCAAGATGCCGGTCGGTTCACCGCTTGATGTCTTGAGGATGTCCCCTCCCGGAGGAATGGTTGTGCTGCGTGTAATGCCCGCGACTTCCAGTGCGTTCGAGTTGCACCACATCGCATGACCGTCGACGCGGGTGAGTGCGATCGGGATGTCTGTGCTGAGCGCATCGAGATCTTCGCGAGTGGGGAAGTGCGACTGTCCCCACTTGTTCTGGTCCCACCCGCGTGCGGTAAGAAAGCCGCCGTGATGGTTCAGTAGCGACGGTCGGAGAATGTCGAACACGTCGGCAACGCTGCGTGCATCGTCGAGCCGCGGATGCAGCACTTTGTAGCCGGTGCCCCAGACGTGGGCGTGGTAGTCGATGTATGACTTTTGTTGCACGGCTAAATCTAACACGTAGGTTTGTAGAAAGTTGATACCCAAGAGAATGCTCAAAGCAACTGCGCTAAGATCCGGCGACACGATCGCCCTCATCGCCCCGGCAAGTACGCCGCAAACTGCAGCGAAGATCTCGAACAGCGTTCGATACTTCGAGCGGCTCGGCTATCGCGTCGAGCTCGGGAAGCACGTCCGCGATGAGCGGGGCTACCTCGCCGGCAGCGATCGCGACCGTATCGCAGATATCCATTCGCTCGTTCGCAATAAGCATATCAAAGCCCTCTTCTTCCTTCGCGGTGGATACGGGACGATCCGCTTGCTGCCAGAGCTTGACTACGATCTGATCGCGAAGCATCCGAAGATCTTTGTCGGCTATAGCGATGCAACGTCGCTCTTTAGCGCGATATACCGAAAGACGGGCCTACAGTCGCTCTTCTTCGGACCGATGCCTGGTGTCGACATTTGGAACGGCTTCGATCCGTTCGCCGAAGAATGCATGTGGCGTGCGCTGACAAGTGTGAAGCCATTCGGCGTGTTGCCTTCGGCTCCTGGCGATATCCGCCCGCTTCGCAAATTGCATCGTGGCGAAGTCATTGGCCGATTCATCGGTGGCAACCTCACGGTCTTCTCCTCGATCATGGGTACGCCGTTTGCTCCGAATCCGAGCGGCAAGATCCTCTTCTTCGAAGATGTCGGCGAAGAACCGTACCGTCTCGATCGTTACCTCGCCCAGCTTCGCGCTGCCGGATATCTCGACAAAGCGAGCGCCATCCTGCTCGGACAATTTTCCGATTGCGAAGCGCCGAAGGGCAAAAAGTCACTATCGACGGAGCAAGTCTTCGAAGACTACTTCGGTGCGTTGAAGGTCCCTGTCTTATCGAATCTTCCATGGGGGCACATCCCACGGCAGTGGACATTGGCGCTTGGGGTACGGCTTGCCGTCAGTGGCAACCGTGTCGAAGTTCGGGAATCGGTATTGGTATAACATATACCAATGGGTCTTCTAAAACGTCGAAGGGCGGCCAATTGGCCGCCCTTCGTGCATTTCAGATCGAAATGAGCTTACTCCGCTGCCGGAGCATCTTCCGCCGGAGCGGTCATCTCGCCCGGGAGCTCGAAGCTGCCGATAGCCTCGCCGGCCGGCAAGCTCTCGCTCTCGGTCTTCTTCGGTCCTTTTCCACGCGGAGCGCGGGTGCGCTTGCTCGACTCTTCGAGCGTCTCCTTCGGGATCGGGTGCTTTGCGTTGTACTCGTCAACGATCGCACGATCCTGTGCCTTCAACCATTCGGTTGCCGACAACACGATCTTCTTGTTCTCCGAATCGAACTCGATGACGCGCAAGTTGAGCGTCTCGTCAAGCTTGAACGTATCGGCGATGTTGCGCACCGGATGGAACGCAAGCTGTGACGCCGGCACGAAGCCGTCGATGCCGCCCGGAAGCTCGACCACCACACCCTTATCGAGGAAGCGGATGATCTTACCTGCGGTATCGGTACCCTCACTGAACGCATCGCCGAGCGAATCCCACGGATTCTCCTGCACCTGCTTGTGTCCAAGCGCGATGCGGCGGTTCTCGGTGTCGATGCCGAGGATCATGACGTCGATCTCGTCGTTCTTCTTCAGCAGTTCGCCTGGGTGGCGGACCTTCTTCGTCCATGACAAGTCGCCGATGTGCACCAACCCGTCCACACCCGGCTCGAGCTCGACGAAGGCGCCGAAGTTCGTGAGGTTGCGAACGATACCCTTGTGCACCGAACCGATCGGGTACTTCTCGAGGAACTTCGTCCACGGATCGGGCTCGAGCTGCTTGACGCCGAGCGAGATCTTCTTCGAATCCTGATCGATCGAGAGGATCTGCGCTTCGACTTCCTGGCCGATCGCGAAGATCTGCGACGGATGCTTTACATGCGTCGTCCAGCTCATCTCGCTGACGTGGATGAGACCCTCGATGCCCTTCTCGATCTCGAGGAAGGCGCCGTAGTCGGTCATCGAAACGATCTTGCCCTTTACGCGCTGACCGACAGCATAACGCTGTTCGATCTCTGCCCACGGATGCGGCAACAACTGCTTCATGCCGAGGCTGATACGCTTCTTATTCTCGTCGAAATCGAGCACGACGACCGTGACGGTCTGATCGAGCTTAACGACTTCCGACGGATGCGACACGCGGCCCCATGAGAGGTCGGTGATGTGCACGAGGCCGTCCACGCCGCCGAGGTCGATGAACGCGCCGAAATCCGTGATCGCCTTGACCGTGCCTTCGAGCACCTGACCGCGCTCGAGCTTCTCGACCACTTTCTGACGCTGCTCGTTGAGCGTATCCTCGAGCAACACCTTGTGCGACACGACGACATTCTCGCTCGGGTGATTGATCTTCACCACGCGGACGTCCATGGTCTGGTTGAGGTATGCGTCGAAATCGCGCACGGGCTTGATATCGATCTGCGAACCGGGCATGAATGCTTCCATGCCGAGGAGATCGACCACCAGGCCGCCTTTGATGCGGCGAACGACTTTGACTTTCATGACTTCGCCGGTCTTGGCGGCATCCTGCACACGCTCCCATACGCGAATGAAGTTCGCGCGGCGGTGCGAGAGCTGCAAACGGCCTTCGCGGTCCTCGACCGCTTCGACGAGTACTTCGACCTCGTCGCCGACCTTCAGATCGGGGAGCATCGAGAACTCGGAGCGGGGGATAATACCCTCGGACTTGAAGCCGATATCAACGGCGACTTCGCTCGGCGTAATGGCAACGACGCGGCCTTTTACAACTTGGTCTGCCTTGAGCGCATTGAAGGTGGTGTCATAGAGCTTCATCATCGCATCGCGCTGTGCGGAGTCGTAGCCCGAACCGAGCTTTGACTGCGGATCGATGATCGAAAGGTTGCCGCGCGACGACGCAGCGACCGGTGCAGTGCGCGATGACTTCTTCGCCGGTGCAGCGACGGCATCGGTGATCTGATCGTTCACGGCTGTCGGCAGTGCCGACGTTGCGACATCCGCTGTCGCGGGCGATATGGTTTCGTTCGAATCTAACATTATCAAATATGCCGGCTAAAAAGTGATTGATCCCCACCAGATCGCTCGCGCCGGCGAGACGCCGATCCGCTGGGTACCCCTACAATTAGGGGGCAGTGAAACAACCTCCAAATCCTCTTGGTTCGGGGGGAAAGGTGGGGATGCCCGTATACTTACGCGTCATTCTGAGCATTCTTCTGCGACCACAGGAGCGAAGCGAAGAATCCCTTCCGCGGAGCCGCAGTATGCCCACACCTGTAGGACGGACTCTTAGTAAGTGCTCTTTCGGCAACCACGAACATTCTGTCCTGCCCCGAACCTCGCCCACGAATGAATTCGTGGGCTACGCCTGTGGCCGTCCTACCGGACTCAATGCGACGAAGCCGCAGTCTCCTCTTACCCCACCTGTCATTCTGAGGTCACCGCGGCGACCGAAGAATCCCTTCGGGGTTGTCTCGATGGTTCGTACAGACCGAAACAGGACGGACTGAGAGTCCGTCCTACTGGCTTGAAGAGACTGCGGCTCCGTGGAAGGGATTCTTCGCTTCTGCTCCTGTGGTCGCAGAAGAATGCTCAGAATGACCTGCCAAGCCCCTCCCAACCCTCCCGTAACGGGAGGGCTTCTTATTGTCTTTGCTTACGCTGGTTGATAATTTGTAGTACAATTGAAGCTGGCGTAAGCAAAGAAGAAAAAATCCCCTTCCCGTTACGGGAAGGGGTTGGGGGAAGGGGCATTTCGCACCCATCCCATCCGAATCAACACCTCAGCACATGAACCAACGACACGTGCAGGTTCCAACGGGATGTGTCAGTAGGAGGAATGCAACCGCTGGGAATGTCCGCCACCGTTGCAGAGTTCGCTAAAGAAGGGGGTAATAGGTGCCCATCATCGAGTCAATACTCATTAGTTGTACATTCAAATGCTTACTGTCGATACTCCATTATTGACAAAGGACGATTCCGCGACGATCCGCGAGATCACACTTCAGCTTCGTCGGCGATTTCCGCTTGCGGTCGATTTTATCGCGATTGCCGTGCGCGATGCACTCACCACCTGCACGCTTTCCTCGCCGCTTGAACAGATCACCCGACCGAAGCTCTACGTCTGTGCACGAAATGCAGTGCTCAATGAATTGCGCCGTCGCAAACGGCTTTCGTCGTTGCCCGCAGAGTCGGAGGTGCAGCTTCTCACCGACTTCAACGATGCAACGCTTGAAGTCCGCCTCCTCGATGCGATGCTCACCGAACAGCTTCTTACCGAGCTGACACCCGCACAGGCAGATGCCGTGCGTCTGCATTATATAGATGGACACACGACGCGTGAGCTTGCGGTCACCTTCGGCATTAGCGAGAACGCGGTGAAGGAGCGATTGAAAACGGCGATGCGAGCGCTTCGGAAATTCGTCCGCCGTGACGAAGCGCGAAGTAACCGATAGGTGCCTACCCGAAATGTACACTTGGCGTGTATGAACATTGTGGCAGAGAACCGGCAACGAAACGGCTGGTCCGAACGCCAAGACAAGATCAACACGACATTAACCAAATCAACAAACACTTATGAAGACGTTACATGCATTTCAGGCTCGCAACAGAACGCTTGCGTTCTGTGTGATGCTGCTTGCGTTGTTCATCGCCGTTGGCCAAGCGGAAGCGACCACGGTCACAGTCACGATCACCCTCGGCCAGGGAAAGCTCAAGTGGAACGGCAAGAAGGGCGAGGACTGCGATTGCGACAAGAACGGGAACGACTGCAAGATCAAGATCACGATTCAAAACGTCGCGAATGTGTCGGACGGAGGCACCACGTGGCAATTCGATGGGACGATAACCTCTGCGCAGGCCGAGATGACGCCGATCGGCGAGCCATCGTTCGACGCAACCATCCCCGGCGCAAATTTCCCATTCCCGGATGGCTCGTACTTAGATGTGCCGGATAATGCATTCCCAGGCGTACCAGGATTCCATATTCCGTTGGACAATATCGTCTGCGACGCGAGTGGTAACTTCTCTGGGGCAGTACCCAAATGATGAATGTCGCAACCGGTCGGCGCAAGTTGTATGCTTGCGCCGGTCATCTTCTGTTGGGATTCGAACGGCCACATATGCCAGCATTGTCAAGGAAAAGCCATGTGCTTGCTCGTGCTTTCTTGCTTCTCGTCGTGCTCTTAATCGCGACGCGGATTGCGGCGCAGGATGAATTTGCCAAAAGCTTCTCACTTCACAAGGTAGGAGATTCGGTGCGCGTTTTTCAGCCGGACTCGCATCGGTTCTATATCGTTGCGTTCGTTGATGCTTCCACCTGTTTCACATGCGACGGAACACTCCGGGCGTTTCAGGAACGGCTGGCGAAGAAGCATCACCTTCGGGTTTCGGCATTCTTCTGCGAGGCGGACGGGTCGTTCGCTTCGAAGTATGGGCAGGTGCATGGTTGGAAGTTCGAGACCGTGCCGGACCCGATCTCGGCATACGAACAAGCATACGGCGTTCGTGCATTGCCGTACTATTACATCACCGATGAAGGCGGTAAGATATTGGCGATGGACAAATGCGGCGGTGTGGCAACGGATATTGATTCGATCGACGCATTGCTCACGCGAGTTGAGCGAAAAGTTAGCGGCAATTTGAAACCCAGAGAGGAAGCGACGCTCACGCTCCACGACGCTCGCGGAGCCTCGGTCCTCGTAGGACCGAAAGTCAACGTTGTCAAGTCGCGTTCGGGGCACTACTGCATCCTTGATCGCTCCCTCAAGACCGTATTCGTTGCGGATTCAACGTTACGTGTGCTTCGCAAGTACGACCTGGCGGAGTCACGCTATCCCTATATCATGCCCACAGACATCGACTGGATCTGCGAGGATAGCAGTGTGGTGATATCGAGCACATCCATCAAGCCGATCGGTGGCCGGAGCATCTATACGTGCAACATTACAGACGGCTCGCTTCATCAATTGGCCTTTGACGAAGAAGCAGATTGTCCCGATGCGAGGCTGTCGCATGCGGTGCGAAGTATCGACGATGGAAACGTGTTCGTGGTTGGAATGAACCCGGAAGAAATAACAGCATCCAACCAGCATCCTGCGACGGTACTTGAGGTAGGAAAGAACGGCGAACTCCTGCACAAATTCGGAGCGCTTGACCCCGTATACTTCTCGGACTCGCTCATCGACCTGATGGACTCGCGCGTCGTTGTGGACGCTGATGGAAGCATCTACGAATGGCAGGATTTCACAAGGCACATCTACGTGTACAAATCAAATGGGGAGCGATTGAGAACGATCGATATTACATACAGCCCGCGGTTCCGAGGCGACTATCCGGATTCGGTCCGCCACCTCGCTGCGAAGAATCGCAAGACACTCCAGGATTGGATCTATCTAAACTCGAATCTGTCGGAGCAGGTGAGCCTGCTGATTGACCGCAAGAATCGGGAGCTGTACCTTGTCTATGGCAACCCCGAATATCCGAACGGGGTTGAAGACCCTCACTCCGCACAAGCAAAGGATAATTATTTCATTCACGGGATACCGCTCGACCATCCGGATACCCAAGAACACCTCGACTGGCAGGTCCCGGATGGGTACCTGCCGGTCGAGGTCTCGGGTGCGACGCTGCTCGCCCAGCGCATCCGCGACGGAACGCTCGAAGTTGCGTCGTTTCGGATGCACGGCGACGGAGCGGATGTCAGTAGCTCACAACTTCCTCGTCGTTGAGGAAGGTGATCTCCGGTGCGCTCAAGACGCCGCCGTTCGCCATCGCTGCTTTGATATCGGGCGATGTGCCATAGGCGCGAGCGGCATCGAGGCTTTTCATCTTATTGATGATCGTGACCTTGTTCGGGTCTGCTTCGTCGCGTAGCACTTCGTGGCCGATCCAGCCGTGCGCCTTGCGCGTTTCGGCCATCGAGTCGAATGCCTTCTTCCAGTTGTTGAAATCCGCAACGCGGTGGGTGACTATCATGCGTGCCATAGTTGTCTATTGTTTTTTGAATGATGAATGAGTTAATTGAATCGAACGATACAAAGCTACCGAGTCGGAGGGTACGATTCCATTGATGTATGTTAAGAAACGAGAGGGAGGGCTGTGTTGGTGCAGATTGTCCTGCCGACCGAAGAAAGAAATCTGTGGTGACGAGAGTCCGGAAGACAACCGTATGCCGATACAGGGCAGTTATCCTAGATTCTTTCGCACGCGGCTCAGTGATTCGGGTGTGATGCCGAGATAGGACGCGATATAATGCTGCGGTACGCGGGCCACGAGCGACGGACGCTCTTTGAGCAGCCTCAGATATTTGGTTTCGGCCGAATCCGCAAGCGACTGCCCAACCTGTTCCTGTAGTTTGGTGTAGGTCTTCTGTGTGCCTTTAGTGTAATACTCGTTGAATCCGGAAAACGTTGCCAATGCGTGTTCGAAACGCTCGCGTGAGATCAATAGTAGGTCGCTGTCTTCGACCGCTTGCAGGTTCAGCTTTGTCGGGGTGCGCTCGCGCAGACTTGTCAGGTCGCCGATCCACCAGTTCTCCTCGGCGAACATCACGATGCGCTCCGTACCTTGTTCGTTCGCGTAGTAATGCCTGACGCAACCCTTCACGATGAATGCGGCATGCTTAACGATATCGCCGGCTGAGTACAGATGTTCCTTCCTACGTAAGCACAGCGGCTCGAAGAGCGCGAGGAACGCGGGGAAATCAGCGTCGGTGAACGTCGCTTTGGATTGTAGTTCGTTCAGAAGTCGGTTGGTCTCCATGTGGGACTTAACGCTACGACGTCTTCCTTCGCTTCGCGATTTCGGCCTTCAGCTTCTCGGGCATCGGTCTGCAGCCGCAGTGCTTAGCGTGTTCGATATGCCAGGCGATGCGCTGGTCAAGTGTCGCGTTCTTCGGCATGCGATGATCGTTGTGCCACTCGGCGTTGAGTTCCTTTGGCATGTGCTCCTTCTTAGCGACGGAGTTTTACAAAACGCTTCGTGAGCTTCGTCGTTTAGTTGCTCAGACGGATAAAGTACACTCCTTCGGGAAGATCGTTCACTTCAACGCGGATTGAATGTGCCGACGGTATTGAATGCCGCAGTGAGACCGTCCGACCGAGCGCGTCGAATACTTCGATCGATGAACGAGAAATATCCGTGGAAGCCGTGAGCATGATCTGATCACTCGCAGGCAGTGGAGTGAGCGTGACCTCCGGTGCCGTCGTCTGCGTTGCAACTCCTGCACTGCACGGTGTAAAGGAGACTGCTTTAATCCCTGTCGAGCCGGACGTGAACGGAATGAGCGCACAGATGTAGGACAGATACAAGTAACCGTTCCCGAGCGAGACTCCCCACGAGCCGACGTTGATGGGGCCGGGATACCCCGCGCAGGAGTCGGGATGAGTAGGGTCGCTGAGATCAACAACTTCCAACGGTGCACGCCCGCAGGAAAGAAACGCACGTTTGCACGACGGCAGATACTCGATCTCGTTCGCATAGCCGCCGGAGTTGAACCAGTTGTTCGCCGGCCCTTCGCAATGCCACGGATTCCACCACCCAATGCGGGAAATGTGCGAGGTGTCGGCGACGCTGAGCACTTCCATTCCGCAGTAATCGCATGCTACATAGAGCAGCGTGTCGTCAAGCACAAGATTATTGTACGCGCGAGGACGGTTGAGTACCTCGGGTGCGGAGTAGCGGCCTGTCTCGCGCGGATGTAGTTTGTCCGTCGTATTGATTACGCGCACGCCGCCGGCATCAAAGCAGAGATAGACGATGCCGTTTCGAACCGTCATTCCCCGTGCGTTATACTTCAGCGTATCGGGTGTTGGGGACGGGAAGCTGCGGTCCGGCGTGATCTCGCTGACGTACTTGATTGCATGCTTATCGGAAACGTCAAGTATGACGAGCCCGTGGAGCATTGCGCCCATATATGCATAATCGCCTTCCGCTTTGACAATACCGCACCCGCCATTGCTTGCAGGATATCGATAGATGTCGGTTACCGACGGCGTGGTCGGGTCCGTCACGTCGACAATGGCTATGCCCGGTGACTGGCTGTTCGTCCCGAAATGATTGCCAAGAGCGAGATAGAGGTAGTTACCTTGTTGCGAGATGTTCATCACGTCGAGCGAGTCAAAAACCCCGGCCTGCAGGAGTACGATCGTGGTCGGGATTCCCGCGTTGATCCGTTCGATGCGCAGACCTCCTTCTTTTTCGGCAGTGTATGCGAACGGTCGGCCGAGGATATCGGGCCGCATGCAGAGAAACATCCGCGAGCAATTGCCGCTGATATCGAGAAACTCATGCATGTTCAGGTCGTCACAACTCTGCGCGCGAATACTCTTTGCGACCCCGACGATACACAAGGCAGTGAGAATGAGACGAATGTTCATACCTGCATAATCGAATGGTATGCGAAGATACGAACCGAGAGAGGAAGTGCGCTAATCGCCGAGCAGCGAACCGGGGTAGCCGGCGCGTTCGAGGCAGCGCTTTGCAGCGTCGGTGATCTTCTCACCTTGGGCGCGTATTGCCAATGGAATGTTCGGTGAGGCTTCCAAATTCGCAAAGACACTCCCGGCAAGGTCGCCGATAAGGGTTATGCATTCTTCGTACACGCCTTCGTTGCCTTCTTCGAGATTATTATGCTTCGCCAGAACGGTTCGCAGCGCGTGAGTGACTGTATGTGACGGATCGAGCACAAGCAACGCGGCGAGCGCGCCATGATCGAGCCGAAGCTGCGCCGCTTGTTCGAGTACGTTCGACTTCATCGCGGCGGGGAAGAGAATCTTCTCCTCGATATTGATATGCCGCAGCAGGCCGGTGCGGAATTCGTCGTAGCGTTTGCGGTCGATCGTGCCGTTACCCTCGGTGGCAAGATGCAACAGCTCTTCGAGCCGCTTGTGATCGGCTTCGAGCCACTCGCGGATCGCTGCGCCCGTAGGCGTCGGTTGTTGGACTGGTGCTTTCTGATGCTCCATCACCCTTGGGATGTGGCTGCTATAACACCACTTCGGGGTAAAATGACTTCGCAGTTCGACGGACGAGGGTAGATCTGAATAAATACTGTCATTCTGAGCGAAGCGAAGAATCCCTGTGGCGGAGCCTCACTGCGTTTCATCGAGGGATTCTTCGCGTTGCTCAGAATGACAGCTTCTTACATCTGCTTACCCTGAGCCACTTCCGACAGATGCATTGGCGAAACGAAAATCGACGGACCGGGCTTATCACTACGGCTTGTAACATCTTGCATACTGCCGAGTAAAAAAATCTATGCGCATACGCATTGCTCTTGCTGTTCTGTTTGTGGGGCTTGCCACACAGACCTCGCTCGCACAGTTGCCGCACTGGACACGCTTCAAGCTCGATAACGGGCTTGAAGTGCTGGTCGTCGAGAATCACCTGACGCCCATCGTGACCGTCGAGATCGCGGTCAAGAACGGCTCGTTCACCGAGTCGCAGGAATATAACGGCCTCAGCCATCTCTACGAGCACATGTTCTTCACCGCCAACGAGAAGGATACGAGCGAAGAAGATTTTCTTGATCGCGTCGATCGCCTCGGCATCGTCTATAATGGTGAGACGCATGAGGAGAACGTGCAGTACTACTTCACACTTCCCAAGCAGAACATCGAAGAAGGGATGGACTTCATGGCGACGGCCATCATGCATCCGCTCTTTAAGCAGAAGGAGATCGATCAGCAGATCGCCGTCGTGCTCGCCGAGTTTGACCGCGACGAAGCCTCGCCATTCTTTAATTTTAACCGCGACCTGCAGAAGGCAATCTGGGGTGACAACTGGATTCGCAAGGAAGCGCTCGGCCAGCGCGAAGCCATCAAAGCTGCCACGCGCGAGAAAATGCTCGCCATCAAAGACAAGTACTACATCCCGAATAACTCGCTCTTGATTGTTGCCGGCGATTGCTCCACCGACGATGTGAGAGATTTGGCACAAAAATATTTCGCGTCCTGGAAACGCGGCCCCGACCCATTCAAGGGCACGACTCAACCGGCGATCGAGCCGCTTACCGAGAATAAATACGTCACCGATTTCGTCGAGACGCCAACCGCCGCATGTTTGGTGCGCTGGCACGGGCCGTCGATCGGCATCGACGACAAAGGAACATACGCGGCGGATGTGTTCAGTGAGATCATCCGTCAGGACGAGCACGAATTTACGAAGTCGCTCCTGGAATCGGGTGTCGCGTCGGCACGCAATTTTTGGTATTATACCCAGCGCCTCGTTGGACCGATCCAAGCCGACATCTACGCTCCGCCCGAGCGGATGAAAGCGTCGATGAAGATCTTTTGGGAGCAGCTCGACAAGTTTACGAAGCCCGGCTATTACAGTGACGAAGAGCTCGAGACGTCGAAGCAGCAACTTCGCAGTCGCATCCTCTACGATAGCGAGAGCCTTTCCGATTTTTCGAAGAATATCGCATTCTGGTGGGCGTCGACGGGACTCGATTACTACGAAGGGTATCTTGATAATCTCTCGAAGATCACGCGCAAGGATATCAATGAATATTTGCGCCGATACGTAATCGGCAAACCGTACGTCATTTCGATCGCCGTCAAAGCCGGCGATCTGTTGAAGTACGATCTCAATCCGCGCGACCTCACTCACGACGCTTTGGTACCGACTCCGAGATGAAGCAATTCGTTCTGACCCTTTTCGTCTTCGCGTTACTTGCGCTCGCACCGACCAGACCCCGTGCCGTCGGCATGGACGATACGTCGATCGACGACGTGCAGGAATTCTCCGTCGATGGGATCGATGTCCTGTTGCGGGAAACGACGGAAGCGCCGACCGTGAGCGCGATCTGCTTCATTCGCGGCGGCACGAGCGCGATGAGCAAAGACGAACTGCCGACGAGCGAGTACTTCGCGATGGCGCTCGTCCCGTCGAGCGGCAGCGAGATCACGTCGAAGCAGCAATACCGCCGGAAAATGTTGCGCATGGGGTCGGTCATGGGCGGCAACGACGGCCGCGATTTCTCGACAATCTCGATGCGCTGCACACGCGAGAATTTCGATGCGACCTGGAAGTTCTTCGGCGATATTTTTGCGCATCCTGTCGTCGATACCACCGAGTTTCGCAACCTGCAGCGCAATGCACTCGTCGGTGTGCGCGATCGAAGCAGCGACCCCGACCGCCTAAGCCACGCCGTGCTCGATTCGATGTTCTTCCACCATCACCCGTACGGCAAGCACGTCACGGCGGAATCGATCACTGCCCAGACGCCGGCGCATGTGCTCGACTATTACAAGTCGATCGTCATAAAGTCGCGGATGTTACTCGTCGTGGTCGGTAACGTCAGCCGCAAAGAACTCGAAGCGAAGATGCGTTCGAGCGGCATGACGTCGCTGCCGATGGGCTCGTTCACGCCGCCGAAGCTGCCGATCCCGGCGCAAGCATATTCGCCCGGCGCATTCTTCCCACCAATCGACCGCAAGCTCCCGACGAATTATGTGCTCTGCTATCATCACATCCCGAACAAAGGCGATTCGGATTACTACGCGTACGTTCGCTTGCGCAATTTCCTCGGTGGGTTCCTCTTCCAGCACTTGCGCGTCCAGACGAACCTCGCATACGCGCCGAACAACGACGACCTCGATTGGCTTTCGGCCGTCGAAGAGATTTCCTTCCAGACCAATTACGTCGATAGCGCAGTGAAGATCTTCTTCAACGATGTGGATTTCTTCCAGAAGAATTTGATCCTCGAATCGGCGATCAAGTCCGGCGTAGCAAAATGGACGACGAGCAATTACCTCAAACAGGAAACGACCATCGGGCAGGCAGTGGCGATCGGACAGGCTCAGCTCCTCACCGGCTCATGGCGCAATGCGTTCATCTCGTTCAGCAAACTCTCGAAGGTCACTCCCGAGCAGATCCAGCGCGTTGCGAAGATCTACTACCGCAACTTCAACTGGTGCGTCGTCGGCGACACGACGGGGATCGATAAGTCGCTGCTGTTGTCGAGGTAGGAGGGATTATTCTCTATTCCCTTGTCACATAGGGGGTTATCCAGCATAGCTCAATAATGAGCAAGAATTCACCAAATTGTAAGGGGAAATTTCAGGGTTCGTCGGTATATTTGTGGATGAGGGTTGCATAATCTCATGAGTATCGATCGCGACCTACGAACGTAGATACCTCGGCCTTATCCGGCCCAGAAAATTACTCTGCTGCGTCCAGAAGAGTTGCTCTAACACTCTCCTCGATTCCAGTTGGAATGTTTGAAGGAAAGAGGCACAATTGAAACACCATGTTTAAGTCTCTGCTGCGTCTTGCGTTGGTTTGTACTTCGGTGTGTGTCACCGGATCTATGGATGGGCATGCCCAGTGGGTACAAACATCGGGCCCGTCGGAAGCCTCGCTCTCGGCCTTTGCGACTAAGAATGGAATGACGATCTTTGCGGGTTCTTATAACGATGGCCTCTTTGTGTCAACGGATGACGGAGTAACTTGGTCATCGACTGGCAATGGGTTAAAAGACACAATGATTACTTCGTTGGCTATTCTCGGCAACGACCTGTTTGCGACAAATGCGAACGGTGTTAATCGTTCAACGGACAATGGCGCAACATGGACCCCAATGAACGCGAATCTACCAGTCTATATGTTCACGAGAAACACGTCAGCACTATTTGCAGTTGGTAGTACGCTGTATGTCTGCCCTGACGAAGGGATCTATGCATCGACGGACCTCGGAGTGAGTTGGACTCGCCTGGTACCTGGTCCCGAAACGCCTAATGACAATGTCTGGCAGATTCTCGGTAACGGAGCCTACTTGTTAGCGACAACAGAGTCCGGCATTTTTCGATCGATCGACAGCGGAGCCACCTGGATACAAGTGGATACGTGCCATGTCAATCATGTCTCATCGATGGGCTCGATTTTGTTTGCCACGACCACCACAGATAGGTTCATCCTTCGCTCTTCAGATAGTGGGAAAACCTGGGTACATGTAGTACCTGACGTATCGATGGCGATTACCGAAATGAGTGTCTCAGGCTCTGATCTATTCACGGTATCTTATGACGGTTTGTATAGATCGACCGACCAAGGAGTTCATTGGATTGCAACTCGTTTTCCCCCGATACTACAAAATGATACTTATGGTTACGGGCTTATATCAACTTCCGAAGCGCTGATCATTGTCACGAATGGGCGTGGTTTGTTTCGTACAACTGACCAAGGTGTATCATGGAGTGGTGTTGGTCCAGCAAATACCCTCATCTATAGTGTCGCGTCGACCAGTTCCGTGCTCTTTGCTACGTTGAGGAGCTGGAATTACGCCCCGGACGGGCTGTTTACCTCATCCGATGACGGGTTGACTTGGGAAGCGGAAGGTACATCCGGCATCATGACGCTTGCTGCCATGGGTCGGAATGTGTTCGGAGGTTCTCTCTGGGACGGCCTCCATATCCTCGCTGGCAGCGGAGCATATGACTTCTTAGGTTGGCAGGGCGAGAACATCGTCCGAAGTAGTGGTACTATATTGGTGTATGTCAGTCCGCACTATGGGGTAAATTTTTCGTCCGATAGCGGACAAACCTGGTCGTTAGCACCGGCGGGTATCTACCCGGACTTCGGCTATGATTCACTTTTGATTGGCACCGATAGTTTGAATCACGTTCTTCGTTCGACAGATCTTGGAAACTCATGGACGAACGTCTTGGGACTTCCAGACTCCCCACAGTATACGATGGCAATGAGCGGATCTGTGATCGTTGCAACAAATGGAACAGGTATGTATCGTTCTACCGATGGTGGAACAACATGGAGTGATGCTCATAACGGGCTCCCGAATGCAGGTTTGAATGTTCTCGCTGCGAACGTAGCCGGAGTAGTTGTCGCAACCGAACGCGGGGTATTTCGGTCGACGAATGGCGGCGTCAGTTGGGGCAACTGGAATATCGGACTTGGTACCGATACAGTCACATGCCTTTCGATCAACGAGAGATATATCTTTGCCGGAACTCAGGGGCAAGGTGTCTGGCGCCGCCCAATTTCGGATTTGTCTTCCGTACCGCCGCCGATTCGTATGGAGAGCGTTGTGTTATTTCCCAACCCCACAGCAGGCACAATCACGATTCACAATGCACCGGATGACATCGAACGCATTTCCATCATGAACGTCCTTGGCAAACAAGTGATGGACATTCCGAATGTGTATGGCAGCGACGCAACACTCGATCTGTCGAACCTGAGTTCGGGGGTGTATTATGCTCGGATCGTGACTCAACGCTCTACTACGACGAAGATGATCGTGCGAGAGTGATCTCATTCCGACTGACAGCACTCATTGTTTATTATTGAAAATCCTGAATGAACGATGAGCAGGCGTTCTCAAGACTCAGCAGAGAATGAGATGGTGTTGAGTTGTCGTATAATCGTCCCATCGTACGTTCCTGTTCGGTGTCCCTGGCTTCACCATCACGACGGGTATTGATACACAAATGTTATTGTCGAGGTAGGCCGGTAGCAATTCGGCGGGGGCGGTGTATTGGCACTAATTATTGTGAGAGGTGGTTGCCCAAAATCGAACATTTTGTATGCTATGAATCACACGCTTCGCAGTCTTGCGGTCACATCGATTTGTCTTGCGTTGGTCTCAACGCTGCATGCCCAGTGGAAACAACTCCCCGGTTTGTATGGCGGCAACATCACTCAGATCGTTTCGATCGAGGACACCGTATTCGTTCGCGGGGATAATGGCGGAGGGATTTTCCGATCTACTAATGCAGGTGCATCATGGGAGTCGGTGACCTACGGCTTGGGTTCGGGTGTGGTCCGCTCGATGGTGGTCTCGGGAAGTCGCTTGCTGGCCGCAACGCCTGTGGGTTTGTATCTGTCTGACGATCGTGGACGGACTTGGGTAAGAAATGGCTCTGCAGTTCGATCGAATGGGATGACCGCGAGCGAGGACTTGACAGGTATATCCTCATTGGCATCGGCGGGCTCGATCGTCTACGGTCTCTCGTTCTCTGGATCATTTTTTCGGTCCACAGATCGAGGCAATACTTGGACGGCACCGGCCGGACGCTTTTCGCCATCCCCGGCCTTCACGGTAGCAGCAATCGGCACGACGGTGTTGTGGTATGCTCGTGACCAAATATGGATGTCAATGGATACGGGAAATACTTTCAAGCCGTGGCCACCCGCTCGCGCTCTTGCCTACCCGTTCTCCTTTTTCGTCGATGGCACGACCGTTTATGCTTTCGGGACGAATGAAGATGGACGTTCATTCAGTATTCTCCGTTCGCTCGATGCAGGACAGACGTGGAACGATCTTGCAGTCCCGAACGGGCCCACGGGCGCAACAGCCTTCGTCGCGAATGGGGACGATATCCTTCTCAGTACGGAGTACGGTTGCTTCCGGTCAACTGACGGCGGCTCGACATGGCTCGATGTGCCTCAGTCAAGGCTGATTCCGAATGTGCTGTATCATCAGGGAAGTATGCTGTGGGCCGGCGATCAACGTTCGGCCGTGCTTCGCTCGACCGATGGAGGCTTGACGTGGGCAGAACGGAACGTAGGTATCGGATTGTCACAGGTCAAGCGCATGGCAATTTGTCGCTCGGCGCTCTTCGTTGCGGCATCGGACCGTTCGCCGGTGCGACGTACCTTCGATCTTGGTCAGCATTGGGTGACGGTCGGCGATAGTACCTATGCGGGCGCGAATGGGTTTCATGTTGAAGATTCGGTCTTGTACGTGGTCGGCAATACTTCGATCGGTCGAACGACCGACTTGGGGGAGAACTGGACGACGATCAACTCGCCGGGTTCGGTTGAAGTACTCACCAGGCTTGGCTCCAGATGGTATATCGGTGAGGGGTACACTACGAGTTACTCTTCAGACGGCGGGGTGGTCTGGAGTCCGCGCTTCCCTGATATTGGCGGTATGAAGACCGAGTTCGTTAGCCGCGGCGGCAGGTTATGGGTTGGCGCATCGGATGGGCTGCACTACTCGACCGATGGGGGTAATGAATGGCCCTTCGCTGATTCATTGCCAACGCAGCCAGTCACGTCACTATCCCAGACAGATGGCGCGCTCTTCGCAACGACCAGTGATGCTGCCGTGCGAAGCACAGACGAGGGGCGCTCGTGGCAGACGATCACCTTCGCGCCACCATTTCAGGAATATTATAGTATTCTCCCTGTCGGGAATGCAATCGCGCTCGCCGGCGGGAGTTCTGTGTATGTGAGCTACGATGGTGGGTCAAGTTTTGAGAGGGTATCGGAAGGACTGCTCGATGCCGAGGTGATTCAACTCACCACAGATGGCATGCGGTTATTCGCCGCAACCGCAGGAGCAGGGATCTGGTATCGCGATCTCTCCGAACTTGGGATCGCTGACGTACCCAAGAATGTAGATGTAGCTGCTGACATAGGTCGCATCAGCGTTGTCCCGAACCCTGTTGCAACGAACGGTATGATCACGTTTGGGCTGCCGGAATCGGGCCAGGTCCGGATCGAGTTGGTCGATGTGTTGGGCCGCACGGTGCAGCAGGTGTTTCAAGGCAGCCTCGAGGCTGGTGTTCATGAGATACCGCTCGATCTGTCGGTTTTGCGTGCCGGTACATATCAGTGCGTCTTGAGTTTCGGAAATAGGCAGTCGAGTGCTCCCGTTATCGTTAGCAAGTAGTTGCACTCAACCGAGGTCGGTGTAATCCATTTTGCGTAGTTTTGCACCATGGGCAGCAGCGAACCTGTGGTGAGGTTTGATGGTCTCGGCGAAGCGGAAGCTGCGCGGCGCTTGCGCGAGGAAGGGCCTAATGAGCTACCCTCGGCGAAGAAGCACTCGGTGCTGCAGACGGTTCTTGCAGTCCTCTCGGAGCCAATGCTCCTGCTGTTGCTCGGCTGCGCCGTTATCTATCTCGTACTTGCCGACATTCAAGAGGCGCTCATTCTGCTCGGGTCGGCGCTATTGATCATCGGTATCACCTTCGTTCAAGAGCGGCGGACCGAACGCGCACTCGAAGCATTGCGCGATCTCTCGAGCCCTCGTGCACTCGTCATTCGTGATGGTATTCGCAAGCGCATCGCCGGGCGCGATGTTGTTCGCGGCGATGTGGTCGTCCTTGCCGAAGGCGACCGCGTGCCGGCCGATGGCGGTGTGCTCGAGTGCGCATCGCTGCAGGTTGACGAGTCGTTGCTCACCGGCGAATCGGTCGCAGTGAGCAAAGCGGAATGGGACCGCAGCACCGCTCTGTTGCGACCGGGCGGGGAGAATCATCCGTTCGTCTATAGCGGTACGCTTGTTACAAAAGGCCGCGCGATCGTCGAAGTCCTTGCCACCGGCGAACGCACGGAGATCGGGAAGATCGGCACGCACCTCAAAGCGATCGAGCAGGAAAGCACGAAGCTGCAGGGCGAGATCCGGCGCATTGTCCGCGTAATGGCGGTCGCAGGGTTGGTACTGTGTCTGGCCGTGACGGTCGTCTTCGCGCTTTCGCGCGGCAACTGGCTGGGTGGTCTGCTCTCTGGGCTGAGCCTCGCGATGGCGATGGTGCCGGAAGAATTTCCCGTTGTGCTGACGATCTTCCTCGCGCTCGGCGCGTGGCGCATGACACAAAAGCGCGTGCTCACGCGCCGCATGCCTGTTCTCGAAACGCTCGGCGCAACGACGGTGCTGTGCGTCGATAAGACGGGTACGCTGACGGAGAACCGAATGGTCGTGCGCGAACTTCGTCTGGCGAACAACGAACGCTATATCGTTGGCGAACCCGCATCGCATCTCGGCGGTGACCTTCGCATGCTTGCCGAATGCGCGATTCTCGCAAGTCCGCGTGACCCGTTCGATCCGATGGAGATCGCCATCCATTCGCTCGGCGGCGAGCACTTCGAGAAGGAATCGTATCCCGGCGCAGAGTGGACGCTCGAAAAAGAGTATCCGCTCGATCCGTCGCTTCTCGCGGTGACAAATATCTGGAAGACGGATGTCACTGGCGATGGACGCGTTGTCGCTGTTAAAGGTGCACTCGAAGCGGTGGCGGAGCTCTGCGGCGCGCAAGGTGCGGAGCTCGAGCGATTGCATGCGATCGCAGCGGAGATGGCGAGCGAAGGGTTGCGTGTGCTTGCCGTCGCACGAGGCTCGCATTCGGCCGAAGCGCCCGAGAGTCCGCGGATGCTCTCGTTCGATTTTGTCGGTTTCGTCGGGCTCTACGATCCTCCGAAAGCAAGCGCCGCGGCGGCGCTCGCCGAGTGTTACAGTGCGGGAGTTCGAGTCGTGATGATCACGGGTGATTACCCCGCGACGGCAACGGCGATCGGCAAGCAGATCGGCATGCACGATGCAGAGTCGGTCATCACCGGTAGTGAACTCGACGCGATGAGCGACGAAACGCTTTCAACACGTATCGGCACGACCTCTGTCTTTGCGCGCGTGATGCCGGAGCAGAAGCTGAAGATCGTTCGTGCGCTCAAAGCGCGGGGCGAGGTCGTTGCGATGACGGGCGACGGCGTGAACGATGCACCTGCGCTGCGCGCCGCGAACGTTGGCATTGCGATGGGCGGCCGCGGGACTGACGTCGCGCGCGAAGCTTCGTCGCTCGTGTTGCTCGATGACGACTTTGCCAGCATCGTCGAAGCCATACGCAACGGCCGCCGCATCTTCGATAATTTGAAGAAAGCGATCGCATACATTTTCGCGATCCATGTGCCGACGGCCGGCATGACGCTGCTGCCGTTGCTCTTCGGGATGCCCGTCGGCCTGTTCCCGGTGCACATCATTTTCCTCGAGCTCATCATCGATCCCGCCTGCACGATCGCCTTCGAAGCGGAGCCGGAAGAAGACGATGTGATGAAGCGAAAACCACGACCGCCGAAGGCGCGGCTCTTTAGCCGACGCATGATCTCGTTAAGCCTGTTGCAGGGCGCTGTATCGGTGATCCTCGTATTCGGTATCTACGCGTACGTTCTCTCGCAAGGAAGGGGAGAGCTGGAGGCCCGGAGCCTCGCGTTCGCGACGGTGGTGTTCAGCAACCTGTGTCTGATCCTCACGAACCGTTCGTGGTCGGCGCCGATCTCGAAGCTCTTTAAGCGAAAGAACAAGGCGCTTGCCGGTGTGATCGGCGGTACACTCGTCCTGCTCGCGCTGGTGCTCTACGTGCCGTTTCTCCAACGCCTCTTCCATTTCCACACGCTGCACCCCGACGACCTCATCTTTTGCGTCGGCGCAGGCTTCGTGAGCATTTTGTGGTTTGAGTTATTGAAGGTGTTTCATCGGGTGAATCCGGAGGTGTAAGGAGGCTGGCCGCAAGTGAACCATCATGTTCCGTCGCTGTTGAATCAGGTATGAATGAGATCATATTTTTGGTCGAGGATGCCGTTGAAGGCGGCTACAATGCTCGTGCTTTGGGGGAGTCTATCTTTACCCAAGCCGATTCTCTTGAGGAGCTTCGACGGAATGTCCGAGAGGCAGTGGAGTGCTTCTACGGGGATGCGAATGCGCCCAAGATAATCAGGCTCCACTTCGTTCGGGAAGAAGTGCTCGACGCATGAAGCTGCCGCGTGATCTATCCGGCACGGATCTTGCGAAAGCGCTTCGCGAATTGGGGTATGTCGTCGTGAGGCAGCGAGGAAGTCACCTGATGCTGACGACTTCCGAGCACGGTGAGCACCACATTGCGATACCGTTACATGATCCTCTGAAGTTGGGAACGCTGATGGGAATCCTCAATGATGTGGCACAACATTTCAAGTTGTCTCGAGATGAGTTGAGCCGGCGACTCTTCGAGTAGACGCAACATTGTCCGTCGACTACAGTAGCAGTATCCCCAGTAGCCCCGCAGCGAGGATGATGACCGGTTCGGGGATCTTCCATTTGAACGTGAGCACGAGCGCGACGAGGGCGAAGGTGATCTCGATCGGGCCCATCGAAGAATGACGTGCAAGATTGATGATTGCTGAGGCAATGGCGCCAGTTGCGGCAGCGGTCACCCCTTTGATGAATGCCTGGAACGGAGCATTCTTCGCGAGCCGCTCATAGAGCGGCGTAAGGATCACGACGAAGAGATACACCGGCAGAAAGACACCGAGCGCCGCAGCGAATGCCCCTGGCATGCCGGAGATTAGGTAGCCGATGAATGCTGTCGTGATCACGAGCGGCCCCGGCGAGATCATCGACACCGCCACAGCATCCAAGAATTGCCGCTGCGTGAGCCAGTGATGGCCTTGGACGACACCTCCGTAGAGGAACGGCACGATCGCCATACCCGAGCCGAACACCACCGTGCCGGCTTGTGCGAAATACCAGAAGAGCTCGACAAAACCCGCGGTTGGCGGCAACGATGTGGCCGCAAGCATGAGCGCCATCGGATTGAACGAAAGGAGCTTCGCTCCGATCTGCTTCGGACTCATGCGCATGGTCCAGAGCATCATGAATACTCCCGCCGCAAGCAAAAGCCAGATAGGTTCGTTCTCCATCAACACCGCCGCAACGGCGGCTACGATGTAGATGCCCCACATCATTTTATCGTTGCCGACCGCAGTCTGCGTGAGTTTGTAGGTCGATCGGGCGATTACGCCGAGAACGGCGGCACTCACGCCTGCGAATGTGGCCTCCATCCAGTGCATCGCTCCGTATGCTTGATACAGCATGGCAAGGCCGACGACAATAATAAACGACGGCAGCACAAAAAAGAACGCAACAAGCGACGCACCCCACACACCCGAGCGAATATAGCCGATGTAGATCGCAAGTTGCGTTGCAAACGGACCGGGCGCCATCTTGCTAAAGGCAAGACCGCGGATGAACTCGTCGCGTGTGATCCACTTGCGCGATTCGACAAGGTCCCGATCCATGTACCCTGCGAGCGGCACAGGCCCTCCAAAGCCGATCGTGCCGAGCTTCAGAAAATAGAGGACGAGGCCTCGTAGAGAGTATGGTTGCGTGACGGTTTCCATCAAGGTCTCTACTAACAATCGTTGGGTGTAAAAGCGTTTGATATCGTAGTGTGATGTTTGGTTGGCCAGCCAGCATGTCATTCCGACCGAAGGGAGGAATCTGTAAAGGCGATATCTTGAAAATTGTCACTCCACCGATAAGTGACAGTCACTCCAAACCCCAGACCCCACTGTCGTATCTTCGCACGTACTATGATTTCCAAATTAGCAACCAAACATCATCTCTTCGTCGAACCGGGCTTTCAGTGGCGCGGTGACGAGATCAGTCGTATCGAAGGACTCTCGGATGCAGTGTTCGCGTTTGCCGTGACGCTCCTGATCGTCTCGCTCGAAGTACCGAAAAACTTCGAAGAGTTCTACCGTACGCTCGCTGGCCTGCCGAGCTTCGCGATGACGTTCGTGATGCTCATGTTCATTTGGTTCGAGCAGTATAAGTACTTCCGACGCTACGGGCTCCAAGACAAAAAGACCGTGATACTAACGATCGCGCTGCTCTTTGTCGTGCTCTATTATGTCTATCCGATGAAGTTTCTCTTCAATGCGATCTTCGCCCCGATCATCCATGCGATGTTCCCATCGATCTCCGGGTTGCAGCTGGAGGTCTTCACGTCGCCGGACGACGTTCGCAATCTGATGATCCTTTATAACGTTGGCGTCCTTGCGATCTACTCGATCTTCTATGTGCTCTACCGTCATGCACGACGCTTTCGAGAGGTACTCCACTTCAACGAGGTCGAACTCTTCGATACGAAATGGAGCATGTACGATGCCCTGTTCTTCATGATCCTCTCGACCCTCGGGCTCTCGATGGCGCTCATCGGTGGAGTTACGCTGCCTGCGCTCTCGGGGATGATGTACGGACCTGTGTGCGGACTGTATTTCACCATATCGAGTTCGTTCTCGGCCAAACGACGCGAAGCGCTGGTGAAGCAACACCAGTCGGCGCATTGACGCCACGACCTCCTCGCTGTGCCACGCTCCGGCTACCGGGCAAGGACAATACGGATACGGAGCGACGCGCTTGCGGGGAAGGGCGTCTGTATGCTGGAAATGCTCTCGCTGCTACCGGATCCCATGATCGTGCCACCGTAGTCCGCTGAAGTTGAGTGGTACATGCTGTCGAGTCGTGCTCGAAACGCTTCTCCATCGAGCGTCACGAACAGTGTGTCGGCGACTCGCGTGAACGGGACTGCCGTCACAACGAGCATTGCACCGCTTCCCGTCCAGGAGCTTGACGATCCACCTTGCTCGCTGGAGGACTCTCCATAATAGCTCGAATAGTCTGCATGAAAGAAGCGCAGTACGGCAGCGCTCGTATCGATTGAGGATCGGAACGCCATCTTAGTGCGACCATACCCACCTCTGGCGCCATAGGCATCGGAATCGCTGCACATCGAGACTGTGTCGTGATGGGTCAACGTGTCGCACGCCATCCACTTCGGGGAGGAGAGTATCACAAACGACACCGTGTCGTTGCGATAACTTGTGTCACGTACTTCGGCCTGACTCGAGGTGTGATCGTACGAAGACCTCTCCAATTGGAGCCGTGCAGGAACACCGCGTACCTCAACCGTTGCGCTAAGCAGTTTCGGTGCGGTCGGCCCGGTCTCTGTTTGGTCGGCGCTCACTTGGGACGATCGACACGAAATGAGTAACGCACTGACCGCGAGTACGGGTAGGAGGAGATAGCTGATTCGTTTCATAGGGTAAACCACTATATTAAACAAAACACGGTATGCATGGGAAGGTTGCTGACTCGTCTGGCAAAGCAGATAACGATCCTCCCGGCCTCACGTATTCTGATCGAGGTGATAGATTGGGGTTGAATTTATTTGGTATGTACCAACAGAATTCGAGACGCTGGGAGACAGGCACCAACTGTAATTGAAACAATCACTTCAGCCCTTTCAGTGAGCTCGGGATGAAGAAGAGAGTTACCCACAAACTTCCGTTATTGAAAATCACGACGTGGCAAGTTCGTATATTTGAGCCCGTACTTATTGTAAGGAATAGGAGTATTTTTGTCAAAGAAAGAGTACGGACGGCAGACCAAGTTCATCTTTATCACCGGCGGCGTTGTTAGCTCGCTCGGGAAAGGAATCGTCTCCTCCTCACTAGGGCTGCTGCTCAAATCCCGCGGACTACGCGTCACTATCCAAAAGTTCGATCCCTACATCAATGTCGATCCCGGCACGATGTCGCCGTACCAACACGGTGAGGTTTATGTGACGGATGACGGCGCTGAGACGGATCTCGACCTCGGCCACTACGAGCGTTTTCTCGACGTCTCGATGACGCGTGATAATAACACGACGACCGGCCAGGTCTATAACGAGGTGATCCAACGCGAGCGTCGCGGCGATTACCTCGGCGCCACGGTGCAGGTCGTGCCGCACATTACGGACGAGATCCGTCGCCGCATGATGCGCCTGGCCGAGACCGGCAAGTTCGACGTGGTCATTACCGAGATCGGCGGGACGGTCGGTGACATCGAATCGCTGCCGTTCCTCGAAGCGATGCGTCAGCTCATGATCAGCGTCGGCAAGCAGCATTGCTTGTCGATTCACCTCACGCTCGTACCATATATCTCGAGCGCCGGTGAGATCAAGACGAAGCCGACGCAACATTCGGTCAAGACCTTGCTTGAGATCGGGATCCAGCCCGATGTGCTCGTCTGTCGCACCGAAGTACACATTGACAAGGCCATCCGCCAGAAGATCGGTCTGTTCTGCAACGTCGATCCGCGTGCTGTTGTTGAAGCGCGTGATGCGTCGACCATTTACGAAGTCCCGCTGACGTTCGCCGAAGAGAAGGTGGACCAGATTGTGATGGAGAAGCTCGGCCTGAAGACATCGGCCAAGCTGGACATTGCAAAGTGGCGCAAGTTCGTCGAGAAGGTCAAGCACCCGAAGAAGTCGGTGAATATCGGCATTGTCGGCAAATACGTCCAGCTCGCCGATGCGTACAAATCCATCAGTGAAGCGTTCATTCACGCCGGGGCCGAGAACGACGCCAAGGTGAACCTCACGTGGATCAACGCCGAGGAGCTTGAGAGCAAGCGCGACCTCGCGCCCTACTTCAAGAACATTGACGGCATTCTCGTCGCCCCGGGTTTCGGCTCACGTGGTGTGGAAGGAAAGATCAAGGCGATCGAGTATGTGCGCAAGCACAAGATCCCGTTCTTCGGTATCTGCCTCGGTTTGCAGTGCGCGGTGATCGAATTCGCTCGCAACGTCTGCGGACTCAAGCATGCGAACTCGACCGAGTTCGTCGAGAACGGCGAGAACGTGATCGACATGATGCTCGACCAGAAGAAGGTCGCCACCAAAGGCGGCACGATGCGCCTCGGCAGCTACCCGTGCATTCTGCAGAAGGGTACACTCGCCAACAAGATCTATCACGACCAGTTTATTAACGAGCGCCATCGTCATCGTTACGAAGTGAACAACGAGTACCGTTCGACGCTCGAGCAGCACGGCCTCGTCTTCGGCGGTCTCTCGCCGGACGGCAAGCTCGTGGAGATGATCGAGCTTCCGGCGAAGGTGCATCCGTTCTTCGTCGCGGGCCAATTCCACCCCGAACTGAAGAGCCGCGCAACGAAGGCGCACCCGCTCTTCCGTGAGTTCGTCAAAGCAAGTTTGGAGCATAGCAACCATCACGCTTCATCGTCGAAAACCTCAGTCACTAAGAAGACCGCAACCAAAGCGAAACGCTAAGCACGGTTGAAGAAACAAACGACACCTGGCAATGCTGTGAGTGTGCCCCCTCCGCTTGCAAGGTCAGCATCCGAAGAATTGCGGAGTCTCGTCCGCGATGCTCGTTTGCGCTATGAACGCAAGGCATTCGTGATCGAGGGCCCGCATCTCGTAGAGCGTGCGCTCGAAGAATCGCCGAAGCAGATCGAATCGGCGTACTTCACCCGTGACGCGTTCGACAAACACCTCGCACTCGTCTCCCTTCTCGAGAAGAACCGCATCGAGTTGCACTCCGTCACTCCTCGTCAGGCAGAGCAGATATCCGATACCCGCACACCCCAGGGTATATTTGCGCTCGTTCGTATGCCCAAAGTGAAACCTTCGGTCGCTTCGGGTGTCATACTATTAGATGGGGTCCAAGACCCGGGAAATGTAGGGACCATTATTCGCGCCGCAGCGTGGTTTGGCATCGGGCGCGTGATACTCGCACACGGATCGGCCGATCCGTACGCGCCCAAGACCGTCCGAGCGACGCAAGGGGAGATCTTTTCCGTCGCCTGCGAACTGACTGATTCGGTCGGTGATACGCTCGCGCGGTTGAAGAAAGAAGGGCACAAAGTTTTCACTACGACTCTGTCGCCGGACGCGTGTTCCTTGTATAGCGAGGAGTTCATTGATAAGTTCGTGATTGTGCTCGGCAGTGAGGCCCACGGCGCAAGCCCAGAAGCGCTTGCGCAGGCAGACCGTCAAATAATGATACCCCGTATCGGCAGCGGCGAGTCGCTCAATGTGGCGATGAGCGCGGCAATCATCCTCTCGGAGAATGCGGCACGGAAATTGCGACATACGTAGAATTGTGGAAAAGTGAGCGTTGCAGAGTTCATTGTGAGCGTGTCTCTTAAGTAGTTCATTGCATGTCAGTGCGACCGAAGCGAGGAATCTGTGACGACGATACACTTGAAGGTGTCAGCCGGCCGATAAGAGGCAGGCACCCCAGATTCCTCGTAGGGCTGAAGCGCTTCTTCGTAATGACAAGATAGAGGGCATTTCGGGGTGAATTCTCATTCATAATGCCCCGAAGCTGTAACGCACAGGCAGGGTGCGAAGTATATACGAGTGTAGGGTAAAGAGTGTCAGTTGAAAACCGGATTAGCCAATGACAGCGTACCAGTGACTGTAACTCGCCATCATTGACCAACCCAGACGGGCAGAAACCGAAAGGATTCACGTTCGTAAAAGAGAATAGAGACCACGGAGGTGGGCAGTTATGAAGACGACAACCAACATAGAAGACCTCGGACCCAAGGAGAAAGCGCAGGAATACCTGCAACGGGCATATAAGCTTCAGATGGCCGGACGGCTCGACGAAGCGATCGAGAACTACGAGACCTCGATCGAGCTTAATCCGACACCGGAAGCGTACACCTTTCTCGGCTGGGCGCATAGCTTCCTCGGCGATTACGACAAAGCGATCGACGAGTGCAAGATGGCGATTCAGCTCGATCCCGACTTCGGGAATCCGTACAACGACATCGGCGCTTATCTGATACAGAAAGGCGACACCGACGAAGCGATCCCGTATCTCGAGCTCGCAATGAAAGCCAGACGCTATGCGACCCCGCATTTCCCGCACTACAACCTGGGCCGCATCCTCGAACGCCGAGGCGATTGGTTCGAAGCGCTCGATGAGTATCAGGAAGCCATCGGACTCGAACCGAACTACACACTCGCCAAGGATGCGTACTACCGCCTCCTGTCGCTCATGAACTAAGTTTCGTTTCATGGTTGGACCCCGCTGCGCGTAACAGAACCCTTTGTTCACGCGGCGGGGTTTTTTATGTGACTTCGCAATTGTCATTCCGACCGAAGGGAGGAATCTGAGACGACGATACTCTCTGAGGTGTCAGTCGGCCGATACGTGGCAGGCACCCCAGATTCCTCGTCGGGCTAACACCGCTTCCCGGAATGACAAACGTGTGCGCGACGAACCACCCAAACATTGATCGTATGAACAGAAGAAACTTTCTCAAGAATACTACCATCACCGGTCTCGGCGCGATCGCCGGCATTGCTGCGTTGCAAGGCATCGATCTCTCGAATGTGCAGGCCGCGCCGCTCGTCCCGGGCGGAGGGGTGCGCGAGATTCCGCTCATGATTCAGGATACCCCGGAGCTTGCCGAAGTCGGCGGGGTCTACCATCTCGATATCGACGACCTCGAAAAGTCGATCCAGGTCGTCCGCACGGGCGAGTCGTCGTTTTTGGCGATCGATCTAAAGTGTACGCATAAAGGGTGCGACCTTGGCTACGAAGCAAAGGATGGCGGCAGATTCGTCTGCCCATGTCATGGCTCCATGTTCAAGGTCACGGGAGAGGTCATCAACGGTCCGGCGAAGCGGCCGGTGATGGCATACAAAACGAGCTTCAAGGATAATACCGTCACCGTATACGTCCCCGAGCCAGCGCCCGGAGGTGATACTCTGGCACCGGCAAGCGACTCGTTGGCAGCCCCGCCGGATTCGAGCAAGAAATAAGCTTTGGGAGGCAAGTACCACAGGCCATTGCGAACGAAGACCGCAGTGCGGCTGTCGTGATGAATCCTTTCGGAGTTGTACGAAAGCCTGTGGCAAACCGGAAGGGATTCTTCGTTCCACTCAGAATGACTCTATTCTTGAGGAAGTCAGAAGCAGGAATCTTGTGTTCTGCTTCTGACTTTTGCATTTCCTGCTAACGAGTACCGACTACCGATTACCGACCAACCCTGATGCGAGGACCCGATGATATTGTCGAGCGGATCCGCGATGCCGTGAGCATCGTGGATATCGTCGGGCAGCATGTCCGCTTGCGCAAGCGTGGACGAAATTACCTCGGGCTCTGCCCCTTCCACTCCGAGAAAACTCCTTCATTTAACGTTCTCGAGGATAAGGGGATCTTCAAGTGCTTTGGCTGCGGCGAAGGCGGCGACGTGTTTTCTTTCCTCATGAAGATCGAGGGGTTGACCTTCCCGGAAACGCTCGAACGCCTCGCGAAACACGTCGGGATCGAATACACGCCGATGGCACAAAAGCCCGCCGGCGAGCAAGACCGCACGGAATCGCTGTCGAATGCATGCCGCGAGTACGCTGCTTTTTGCTACCGCTCGCTCAGAAGCGAAGCGGGAGTGGTGGCGATGAAGTACCTCAAAGACCGTCGGTTCTCCGATGAAGCGCTCCATCGGTTCGGTATCGGCTATTCGCCCGAGGGAGAGGCATCGTTCCTTCAGGCGCACGAGCACTCGAAGTCGTCGCTGAAGATCTACGAAGAGGCGGGGATCATCACCAAAGGAAATAGTGGTGAGTACGACCGGTTTCATGGCCGTGTGATCTTCCCGATCTATTCACCGGTCGGAAAATTGATTGGCTTCGGCGGTCGCATCCTGCCGTCGGACTCGGTGAAGTCGATGGCGAAGTATGTCAACTCGCCCGAGACAGCGATCTACCACAAGTCGCACGTTCTGTACGGACTCTACCAAGCAAAAGACGCCATCCGCAAGCAGGACTTTGCGCTGCTTGTCGAAGGCTATGCGGATGTCGTCGCGCTCGCACAGGCGGGGTTTACGAACGTTGTTGCCGCAAGCGGGACATCGCTCACGACCGACCAGCTCAACTTGTTGCGCCGGTACACAAAGAAAATCGTGCTGCTCTTCGATGCGGACCAAGCCGGACGTAATGCTGCCGAACGTGGCATCGATCTTGCGCTTGCCGCAGACTTCGACGTGAGTACAGTCGTACTGCCTGGCGATCATGACCCCGACTCGTTCATTCGCGAAAAAGGCGCACAGGCGTTCGCCGAGGAGTTGGAGCGCCGCACGTCGTTCGTCGAAACCAAAGCGAAGCTGCTGAAGGATACAGGGGCGTTCGACACCCCGGAGGGCTCTGCGCGAGCTGTGCGTTCGATCGTCGAGACGATCGCAAAGGTTAATGATCCGATCAAGCGTGAGTTTTTTGTGCGACGTATTGCCGAGAAGTTCAGGTTACTCGAGACAACATTGCTCAGCGAGTTGACCAAGATCCGCAAAGGTGACGAGGTGCGTGAGAATCGCTTGAAGATGCGCGAAGAGCAGCAGCGCCAGGCATCCGACGATATTCCGCTTCCTCCCGAACCGCCGTCCGATCCGCTTGATGCGTTCGTCATGCATGTCGCGCCGAGTGTGCCGCCGACGAATGCCGAACTCACGCTGCTTCGTGCGTTCCTCGAGAACACGGAGCTTGCCTATAAATCGGCCATCGAGGTCGACTTCGATTTTGCGCTCATCGAACATCCCATCGTGCAGTCGGTCATCCTGATGTGCACACGGGAGTTCGAAGAGACGGCCGCATCGCCGTCGGTTGCTCACTTGCTCGAAGATTTCGAGGACGACGAACTCGCTCGAACGATGATCGTCGATGCCGCCGCGCATCAGATCCATATTAGCGACGAATGGGTCGATGCCGCACCAACGGAATTCGAATTACGAGAGCAGATCCGACTCGCCGTCCATCAAAGCGCAGCGCTGATCATGCGCCGCGCACTCGAACGCGAACTCGTGACAATCCGCGAACGCCTCAGAGAACCGCTCACCGAAGAAGACACGACGAAACTCATGCAGGACAGCATGGAAGTATCGCGCCGCCTCGAAGACCTGCGTGGCGTGCAGGCGAGGTTTCATCTTTAGCGAATCAGAAGAATACGCTTCGATACCCCTCCCGAAACGAAATGGTAGAACCCGGCGGTGAGCCTTCTCAGATCGACTATTACTATCGAAGGCTCTGCTGGTAAAGTCCCTTCGAGCACTCTTCGCCCTAATTCATCATAGATGACGTAATGGCCTCCCATGCACCCATCGCCTGTATGGATCTTCAACGCAGAACCGGCCACAGTTGGGAAAGCAGCAAACACTGATCCTTTCTTGGTAGGCGCGATGCCCAGATCACTCCTCAGAGAGAACTGAACCGTGAGTTTGGTAAGTTGACTTGCAGTATCAAGGGCTGTAATAGTGTCGTTGTTTAGCCAATGATTTACGTAGTCGGTATCTTGTGCTATCCGAGTGAATCGAACACGATGCAGCCTGACGGAATCCCCAGCGATTGTCGCGGAGAGATGCCCGCGAGAACTAAGCAAGTGAATGTTCTCGATGAGCAAAGAGTCGTAGAACCAATCGGTCAGCATGTGAACGCGAACTCGAAGGGACAGGGACAGAATATCTCTCGTCACCGGGTCAATGAGGACTCTCAACGGGAACGTGTCGCTCGCGGAGTCGTGATAGAGGAGAGTATCGCCGAACCGGACCGTATAGTCCGAAAGTACGCTACTACCGAATGCCCCCCAGACCATTCCCATGGTGTCCTGTAGTACAGATGTGAACGCTCCGGTACTGTCCTGTCCCAGTCGTACACCATGCCAGGTAGTGGCGAAATGATCGAACTCGACCCAGGTGGTGTCAGATTGGGCTATCGATATCTGTGGCATCGACCACAATAAGGCTAGGGCAATGAGGTATTTCCAACCCATAGGGCATCGGCATTATCTCAACTGAAACACGCTTTCGGTCCGTTGGTTGCGCGATGGGTGCAGAAAACATTCTTGACAGTCCGACCCATTGATCAGCATTTCGACATCGCGTCCTCGCCTAGAGTTTAGATCAATGACGATCGAAGCGCCGAGTCGTTATAGAACGGCAAGACGCCGAATCTACAGAAACCTCAGCGCCTTGAATTTCGGCGTGCGCAATGTCGAAGCCCAGAGCCTATGGTGCTCCACGTTCGGCTTGAAATCGTGTGAATCCACTAATCCGACGAATCCGTGTTCAGGCGATCACTTGCGTCCGAACCGCTCTTTGATCGCTTCGCGGACCATGCCGTAGGTGCCGAGCGTCGATTCGGGGTGACTTTTCTGGTAGGAAGATTTGATGACCCAAACAGCAGCGCTTCCGACGAGACTCATCGGGAGAAAGGCCAGCGAGATAATACTGTAGTAGAACCCGTCCGAAAGCTTCTTACCGGCCGAGGTCATCGATTCCTTGCACATCGGACACGATTGTGCAAAGACAAGCGAAGCGGTCATGACGATCACAACTGCGAACAGCGCGGGGGCAATGGTGCGGATGGTCTTCATAGTGGTATACTAACAATGCGGGGTGGGAATAGGGTTTCGCGCCGGTTTTCCTGATAGTGGTTCTGTCTGCACGGTCTACAACGATGTTATTCTGAGCATAGTGAGAATGTTGTTGACGGAGCCTTTCTGCGTTTCATCGAGGGATTCTTCGCTTTGCTCAGAATGACGGTACTTTGGGCAGAATGGCAAGGGAATATAGATTTTTCTAATCCGGATATAGCCTTCCCATCAAATGCAGTGCGGCGGCCCAGAGGCTCTTGCTTCGGGGGTAGAACCAGATGGGGAACAGCCCGTTGAGCGCAACAAGCACGATCAGCTCGACGGTCAGCGACGCATTGAACCCATACTCGAGCACCACATAGACGGCGACGAAGATCACCGTAATGATCATGATGCTCAGGTACATCGACGCGACGTACTCGCCATCCTCGCGGTTGTAATTCACGCCACAGTTCGCACACCGGTCGCGCATCGTGAAGTACGACGAGAACATGGTCTTTTCGCCGCAGACCGGACATTGTTTACGCCATCCGCGAAGGAGTATCTGCACGATATGTTTCGAGGTGAACGACGGATCGGTATGAAGCGCCGTATGATCGTGCGAATGGTTCATGAGATCACCTGCGGAAAAATTTGATACAACAGCAAATAGATCACGACGCCCGTGACCGAGACGTAGAGCCAGATCGGATACGTCCATTTCGCGATCTTACGATGTAATGCGTCCTTTCGTTTCAACCCGCGCACGAGCGTGATCGCGACCAGCACCGGGACGGTGGCTGCAAGGAGTGTGTGCGTCAGCAGGATCGTCAGATAGATGGGCCGAAACCAGACCGGATCTCGAAACGGGACGGTCAGATGCACTGCAAAATGATACGTCAGGTAGCTTGCAAGAAAGAGCGCCGACACGCAGACGGAAGCGATCATAAGTTTCTTATGTGCTTCGATCTCTCGGTTGCGAATTTTCTTTCGTGCCGTGAGTAAAAGTACCGATGCCGTCGCATTGAGCGTGGCATTGAGGAGTGGCAGATCGTTAAGCGTCATTCGTGCGGCCTTAGTCTTTCTTGCCTTCGCGCAACAATTCTCCGAGATCGGCGAGCACCTTGCTCTGGGCGTCTTCTTCGGTACCGTTGTAGTATCCGCGAATGTTGCCGGTGCGGTCTACGAGTACGAGGCGCTCGCTATGCACGATCGGTTCGTGAACATCTTCGTGCGCCGAATCGAGTGTCAGATGGAAGCCGTCTTTTGCCATCGAGTAGATCGTGGCAACCTTGCCCGTGAGGAACGTCCAACGCTTCGGGTCTGCGCTGTACTTCTTCGCATAGTCTTTTAGAACCGGCGGAGTGTCGTTGTTCGGATCGACACTGATGCTCACGAGTTGCACATCGGGCGGTGTCTTGGAAATGGCGCTCTGGATGGCCGCCATACGCGCGGTGAGCATTGGGCAGGTGCCTGCGCAATTGGTGAAGATCAAATCGACGAGCCAGATCTTGCCTTTAAGGTCTTTAAGCGAGACCGGCGCATTATCCTGGTTGGTTAGCGTAAAATCGGGGACGGCACCGTATGCGGGCAGAACGCGAGTTGGCTGGTCTTTCTCCTGATGTCGCATCCAATCGGAGAGTGCGAATATCCCAATTCCAACGAGGGCAACGACGAGGATGCCCCACAGCATTTTATTCACTTTTTTGTCAGTAGCCATACGAGTCGATCCTTATTGCAATAGTTTGGATTAATAATCTCTAATTGATATAAGCGAGTGTCCCCATGATGAACCACATGGCGAACATTAAATAATAAAATGTCAGCGTGTTGTTGAACCCGACGAGCTGTGGTGTGGAAAATGGCAGATCCTTCGCTTTGCGCACATAACTCACGAGGCCGTACGAGCCGCCGAGAAAATGCAGCAGAAAAATTCCGGTAATCGTGAAGTAGAGCCCGCCGAATACAGTGCTAAAATGCACACCACCCCCTATCAAGCGCCACCATTCGAGCCCGAATGCCAGTACGAAGAGCACTGAAATGCCGGCCGAGATCGTCGTCATCGTTCGAAAACGTTCGAGCGCCCCCTGCCGCATCGCATTGCGTGCCAGGATCATCGCAATCACATTGGCAAGCAACACAACGATCGACGGCAACACTTTTATGAACGTCATCGGCGGCGTCCCGAGCGGCGGCCACACATCGTTGTTGCCTCGCAGCACGAACCAACCGCCGAAGAGCCCGGCGAAGAGCATGATCGTGAGCCCGATGTAGAGCAGAAATGCAAAGCGCTTGGAGTTGACAAGCTCCGAGCCGTCGTGGGTCGTATCGCCGAGGCCTTGCCGTTCGTAGAGATAGCCAAACATCTTACAGACTTGGGTAGATAATGATATACGTGACTGCAATAGCAAGGATCAGACCGATCACAAGCATCAAGATAGTGAGCGTGCGCTTGTTTTCTTTGCGTGCCGTGACCGATGTCTTGACGGTCACGCCGTTCGATAGCGGTTGTTGTGTCATTGGTTGCAGTTGCTGACAGTAGAGCCGGCGTTCAGCCGGAACCACGTCGTTGTTGTCACAATGTATCCAGCACCATCAACCCAAGCAGAACGGGTAAATGGAGGATGGATGCGATGAGCAGTCCGCGTGCGGAAGCATTCGTGCGCTTGAAGATCACCTGTACGCCTGCCGCAAGGTATCCGACGCTGAGCAAGAGTGCGCCGAAGAAATACAATTTGCCCGTCATCCCGAGCATGGTCGGCATGAGGCTGATCGGCAGCAGCGCAACGAGATAGACGATCGACTGATGCGCCGCCGACACGCCGTCGGTGTCGATGACCGTCAGCATCGGCAAGCCGGCACGTTCGTAATCCTTCCGGTACATCCATGCAATGGCAAGGAAATGCGGAATCTGCCACAGGAATAAGATTGCGAACAGTGTCCATCCCCGGATGTCGATGCCACCCGTTACTGCGGCCCAGCCGATCAGGATCGGGACGGCGCCCGGGAATGCACCGACGATCGTCGCAAGCGACGTCGTGCGTTTCATCGGCGTATAGATAAACAAATACCCGACGAGCGTTGCGATCGCCAGCAGCGACGAAATACCGTTGACGAACAAAAGCAGGTAGAGCGATCCGATGATCGAGGTAACGATACCGAACGTCAGGCCTGATGCTTTCGAGATGCGTCCCGCCGGGAGCGGACGTCGTTCGGTACGGTGCATTTTGGCATCGAGCGTGATCTCGATGACTTGATTGAGTGCGCCGCCTCCTGCAGTCACCAGCCCCGTACCGATGAGCGTATGCAGCAGCAGAATGTAGTTGAGATCGTGATGCGACGCCAGCCAGAACGAGGCGAAGGTCGTGATGAGCGCATAGAAACCAATACCCGGTTTCGAGAGGTCGAAGAAATCCCGTAGAAGCTGTTTCAGCTCCGACGGATTCGACTCGGGGGCCGGCATTGCTTGCTCCACTCTAACTGACGATTGAAGGTGACGTCACGGCACCGGCCGCTATACGATCGCTCGCCGCCATGCGAAGCCGGTGATGGATACGGATGGCAAGGATGACTTCCGTCATGAGCACTGCCGCGCCGTTCATCACATGCAGCGAGGTCCAGTTCGGTTCTTTCCCCGACCAGATCGTGATCGCCCCGAGTGTGATCTGCACGAGCACAAGCAACATCGAGAAGATGGCCGGTGTGCGGAATGAGCGCTCTGTGCGATATGCGCGAAGCGATTTGATGGCCGTGGTGAAAATCAATACAGCGACAACCCACGCCCACGTCCGGTGGATGAAGTTCAGCACCACGCCCAGATCGCTGAAGTGCGGGATCAGTGAGCCGTTCGCCAGCGGCCAGGTTGCAATGGCGAGGCCCGCTTCTTCATGACGCATGACCGCCCCGAACACTAATTGCAAGAAAATGGCAGCGACGGTATACTTCGATAGTGTGCGAAGCGACGATCCGGATTCTTGTACTTTCACCGTGTCGTCGTCCCACTTTCGTGAAGTGACGAGCGCGATGGCCGTCGCGATACAGAGTGTTGTCTGGGCGAGCGAGGCATGTGAGGTCGAGATCCAGGTCGGGAGCAGGAATATCACGGTCAGTCCGCCGAGGATGCCCTGCGCGATCACTGCTGCTAACGCAAGCCAGCCAAGGCGTTTGACCCAGGAGCGGCTTTCGAGCCGCCAGAGCATGAACGCCTGCACTAAGATCAGGAAACCGACGAACGATGCAAGCAGTCTGTGGCTATGCTCGTAAAAGATATTCGCACGCCAGAGGTCGATCGGGAAGGCATACATGAACTGGCCATAGGTGTTCGGCCAATCGGGGACGGAAAGACCGGCGTCGTGACTTTTTACCAGTGCCCCGACAAAGATCAGGAATAGTGTCATCACTGCCGTAAATACGGCAAACACGTGTACGAAACGGCTGCGAGGTCTGGCGATATGTCCCGAATCCATCACTTCTCCAAAAGCGTCCGGCCCGTATAACACGCAGCAGGGGAAATGTATTCTCGCTGATGGCAGGACGGCGTCGGAAGTGGGTGTTAACTTCAGCGCTTGCATAATTACAATACCGGACCTCCTCCAGTGGCTCAGTTTGAAATTGTATAAAAGATGTCATTCTGAGCGAAGCGAAGAATCCCTATGTCGGAGCCTCACAGGGTTTCATCAAGGGATTCTTCGCTTCGCTCAGAATGACGACTGGTTGAGTGGTTCAAGGGGGGGTTACTGCGTTTCATCGAGGGATTCTTCGCTTCGCTCAGAATGACGATGGTGATACAGTCAACACCGAGCCGCCGCCGGGCACCCGATGCTGCAACTATTTTACCTAATTTGTGTCTTTTATATCTACACACAGGCAGCTCACCAGACTTGCAGCACTTCCATCGGATCTGGCTTGTAGGGTCACTCGTCGTCACATTGACAGCGGGGCATGTTCGCGCGAGCGTACTCGACGACTCGACGCAAGTGTTGGTCGATCGCTGGGTCGATTCGGTTCTGCGAGCAAGTCCCTCGGCGCTCGCACTCTACCGTTCGGCAAATTCATATCCCCGTTTCCTTGAATTGCGAGCGCTCTCGGCGCTCGGCATCACGATCGACACCACCGGATTTGGCGGCGGCATTCCGGTCCAGGACATTATGGACACCGTTTCTGCGAAGTCGGTTGCCAGCGATGCCGAGAATTATCAGAACGACCCCTCGCTCGTGATCAACCGACGCAATCCGGCGATCGTCGCCATCGGTGCGAACGATCACCGCATGTCGAGCTATGGGATGCCATGTTATTATTCGGTCGATACCGGACATACATGGCGCACGACATTCCTGCCCACACAATTCGGGACGCAGGCGCTTGGCGATCCGATCCTTGCATATCATATCGACGGCACGCTCTATTATGCATATATGCGTGCAGAGGTCGGGTTGCAGCATGACAATATTATGGTCGCCATCAGTACCGACGGGTTTACCTGGCGAAACGGGACTCCCGTGATCCCCGTCGATTCACTCAGTGGTTACGAGGACAAGGAATTTATTTGTGTCGATCGCTCCGTCTATAGTTCGCATGCGGGGCGTGTCTATGTCGTCTGGACGCACTACGACACCAGTGGTGTCACCGGCTCGGTGAAGATCAGCTATTCGGACGATACATGTAGGACCTGGAGTCTGCCGAAGACTATCTCGCCCGATGTGGGGCATTTCTGCGAGGTGAAGACCGGGAAGTACGGCGAGGTCGTGGTCGGATATTCGGTCGAGAAGGATTCGCTCACCGGTACGCACTGGATTGCAGTATCGAAGGATGGATGCAGTACGTTTACGAAGCGGTTCGTATCGAACTATACGATCTATCCGGCCAATATCAACGGCTACCCTGCGCTCAAAGGCGAGCGCGGATTCCGCTGCTATCCGTACATGAGCTTCGACGTGAACATCTTCAACAGTCAGATCCATCTTGTCTACGGCGACTGGTTCGTTGGCGGAAAGGTCGCGATGCTCTATTATCTTACGAGCGGCAATCTCGGTGCGAACTGGAGTTTCCCATACGCAGTCGGATATTCAGGCAAATTGCCGAGCGATACGACGCTGGCAGACCGCTTCTGCCCTTGGGTTTCGGTAAGCCAACTGACCGGAGAAGCGTATGCGACCTACTACTCGAGTGAGGGAGACACAGCCAATAGGCGTGCGGCAGCGTATCGCGTCGAGCTTGATCATGACGGATCGTCGCATGCGAGGGAGTTGAGCGTGCAGGATTTCGATCCGCTCGAAGTGAAGAACGGTCCAGGCAAGCAACCGTTTATCGGCGATTACATCACTTCCGATGCGTACGAACCCGTCTATGCTTCCGCCTGGACAGAAGGTCACCCCGATTCGAAGATTGGGAATATCGTTGGGTTTGTCGGGGTCAACCGTACCACCAGCGCAGTCCCCGCTACGGCCGATGCGCCGAAGAACGATATGATCCGATCGATATCGCCGAACCCGGTACATGGCAACAGTATTACCGTGCGCGTGTCCAGCGATCACGATACACCGGCTTCGGTGGAGCTGTGCGACGAACTTGGAAAACGAGTTGCGGTGATCTGGGAAGGACGACTGCCCGCTCAGACGAAGGCTTCCTCATTGATGTGTACACTGCCTACAGTTAGTGCCGGTGCATACATCGTTCGCGTTACGACCGATACGGCATCTGATTGTCAATGGGTCCATATCGAGTAACATCCGTTGTTTGGTGATTGCATTTTTCCTCTATTGAACGTCCAATATGAAACAATATCGTATGTCCTCGCTTGCGGTGATCCTCGGAGTATCAGTTGTTCTTCACTCTGTTTCGTTTGCGCAGCAGCGCGCCTCTAGATTCACGCAGAACGAACGTCGGATCCAGGATTGGATCGAGCAACAATGTGAGCAAGATCCGAATGTGCGTTACCTCAATACGCATGCCGACGCATACGGTAGAATGTTGCGTCTGCGTGCAGCCCATGCGCTCGGGATCAGTACCGACGCTATTCCCGATGGCCGGTCCGACGTGAATGAATCGCTCAAACGTATTCCGGACGATAGCGGTGTTGCCGTGAATGTGTCGAAATCGAAGTTCACGCAGCAAAATGAAACGACTATTGCGATCGATCGCAAGGATCCGAAGATCGTCGTTGCAGGCGCCAACGACGACAATATGTATGTCAGCGGTATGCCGGTGTATTACACGAATAATGCAGGCAAGAATTGGTCGCGTACATACGTCCAGGCTCCCGCGTCGTCAACCGGTACATGGGTTGCGATGGGCGACCCAGTGATGGCCGCCGGTGCGAACGGAATACTCTACTATGCATATATATACGGTGATCCGTATACTGGCCCCTCGATTGTGGACAATTTCGTGGTTGCGACCAGTGTGAATGGTCGTACTTGGAAAAACGGATCGTTGGTCGTTCCCGACGATCAGATAGACGGGTTCGAGGATAAAGAAGCACTGTGTGTCGATAATAGTCCGACGAGTCCGTACTACGGCCGCGTCTATCTGGTGTGGGCTCATTACGATTTGAACGGTGGCGGCGAAACACGGATCGTCTATAGCGACGATACCTGTCAAACGTGGAGCACATGGACTGTGATCGAAACCTCCGTGGAGGAGTTCGGCTCCGTCAAAACGGGACGAAATGGAGAAGTATTGGTAAGTTATAGCAGTGTGTTTGCCGACTCGCTCGGAAATCCCGCCGCATACCATGTGCTCTATGTCTCGACGGATGGAGCATCGTCGTTCGAGATGCGTCCGATCCATGAATATGATCCATTCTTTCAGAATGTCACCGGCTATCCTGCGCTCAAGGGCGACTACGGTCCGCGATGCGAGCCATACATGTCGTTCGATGTCGATCTGCGCAACAACGATCTGCATCTGGTTTTTGGCAGTGAGTGGAATGGTGACGGAGCAGTGCAATTCTATGTCAGGAGCACGGACCTCGGGCAGACCTGGAGCGAACCGATCGCCGTCGGATATAACGGCACCGCGCCCGGCACTCAGCCTGTGCTCGACCGATTTTGTCCGCTGGTCAGCGTGAACCAGCGCACCGGCGATGCCTTCCTGACCTGCTACTCGAGCGAGCGCGATCCGAATAATATTTTGACAGCGCCGTTTCGCTATCATCTCAATGCTGCTGGCGACAGTTCGACGACCGCGCTCGAACCGAACGACTTCGATCCCACTGTCGTCGGCGCACTCAACGGGGGGCCGGCATTTATCGGAGACTATATCGGCGCCGATTTGCTCGATTCCATCTATGCTGCCGCTTGGACCGAAGGCGTCTCGTCGGATGGGGAGGTGTTCGTCTATCTCGGTTTACCAAAGACAACCGCCAGTTCGCCGAATGCGGTGCCGATGCTCGTCGCTTCGAAGAGCTTGCGCCTTTCTTCTGTGTATCCGAACCCGGCATTGAATGGGAAGATCACCTTGAATGTCTATTCTCCAGTGTCGGCGAACGGCGTTATCGAACTGACCGACGTCAACGGTCGTGAGGTCGCACAGCTCTGGGCCGGCCAACTGGAAGAAGGAGTCGCATCACAGATCTCGTGTTCGCTTCCTGCGGTGGCTGCGGGGAGTTATCGCGTGACGCTCCGAACCCCCGATGCCAGCGACCAGGTGCAGTTGGTAATCCGGTAAGGATACACCGACTATCAGGCTCGTCTCGAATCGGAACCTTCGGCGGCGAAAACCAATTATTACTCCGCATTCAAAAAACCGAGGGCCTGTAGCTCATCTGGTAGAGCGCTACATTCGCATTGTAGAGGTAAGGGGTTCGACTCCCCTCAGGTCCACGAGCCGCGCTCGCGCGGCAAATGTAAAATTACAAATGTAAAATGTAAAATTGGCATAAGCCTGCATTTCTAATTTTACATTTTACGTTTGTAATTTTACATTTTCCCTTGATTCTACCGATCTACACCTTCGACCAACCGGTGCTTCGGCGCGAGACCGAACGCATCGCCGACGACACGGCCGAGTTGCAGTCGCTCATCGATAATATGATCGAGACGATGCACAACGCCGACGGCATTGGCTTGGCTGCGAATCAGGTCGGCAAGGGGTTGATGATGACGGTCGTCGATGTCTCGCATGCGAAAGGCTACGAAGGCACATCGCCGATCGTACTGATCAATCCCGAACTCATCGGCACCTTCGGTGAGTCGGTCTTCGAGGAGGGGTGTTTGAGTCTTCCCGATATTCGCGAGGATGTCGTGCGCCCGTCGGAGATCGGCGTGAAATTCCTCGACCGCAATTTCAACGAGGTCGAACTCGAAGCCGATAAGTTGCTCGCGCGCGTCATCCAACACGAGATCGACCACCTCCACGGCATCTACTTCATCGACCACATCAGCAAGTTCAAGCTCTCGCTCCTCAAAGGCAAGCTCACGAAGATGAAGAAAGGCGAGATCGAAGCGGACTATCCGCTGCAGCCGCCTCCGCCCGCGAAGAAGAAGCGGTAGGTTCTGCTCGCCACCGTTTTGTCCTGCTATACGAAGCTCAACAAGGGATTAACCCGCGTTGGCTGTGCTGCTCGCAACAGTCCGAAGGCGAGTCCTGCGCTCCCTGAAAACAAGGAAGCTGCCAACGTGGAGTAGTTGCTCGCAGGTGAGGTCGTAGCCAAAGCCTTTGTCGCACAAGCGATACAATGTTGGATGTGTGCATCCGCGGGGATTGTGGGCAGGGAAAGCAACGCATCGATCGCACCGGCTGTGCCGCAACACAATCCCGGAGAAACATCCGATAGTACGTCTATGCATTCTGCCGATAGCGCATGAGTAGCCTTCGCGCCGATGAACGAAGTCCCAAGATCATGCGCGATAGCAAAGCGCGCGAGCAACGCCCCGGATCGTCCGTTGCACCATCCCCAATTCGTACGATCCTGCATCGGTACATCGAGAAAACGACCGTCCGCCCAACCGGCTTCGCGTTCTACCCAGAACGTATCGTCGAATTCGATGGCCTGCATCGCAACGTTGGCTGCGTCCGCATCGCTGCGAATGGCCGCGTACCTCGCGAGCGCCATTGCGATCCCCGACGCACCGTGACTGACGTGCGGCAGAGGTTTGCCACCGTTTACCGACCAACTTGCCCCGCTGTCAGAGCGCTTTGCATTTGCGATGATCAATCTCGCAATGTGATCGGCTGTTCGCAGCAACGACTCTGTTGGGGACAAGCGATATAGGGCGAGGACGGAGAGCAGGAGCCCAGCTCGTCCATAGAGCACCTCGTCACGCTTTGCCTCGTCGGCCAAGCGGCCAGCATACGATACCGCGATCGTTGCCGCACGTTCGATCAGCGCTTCGTCTTGCGCGCAACGTCCGACGCGTGCCATTGCATACAACAAGCCGCCCAGACCTCTTGCCATCCCGCACCCCCGACGAGCGCTCTCGGGAGCGTCGGTGCGTCGAACAGCATCGAAGACCGATCGGGCTATCTGCATCCAACCCCGCTCATCTGTGAGGGCGGCCGCTTCCGCTATCGCGATCGCTGTACCTGCGCTCCCTTCGTACAGCGATTCGACATCGCTGTGAGCCATTGTGGAAGCGACTCCAGCCGCATATGCAGCATACACCCATGAGGTGTTTCCGTTCTGTTCGATCCGAGCATCGATGATCGCCTCGACGAGCTGAAGTGCATGCCGTTCCACATCGCTTGCATTCGTCGGATCCGGAGCAACTACAGAGAGTTCGCGATCTCTGTTGAGCATCCGCTCACGAATCTGTCGGATTTGGATCTGCCGATCGAATTCATCGACTCCTTCGATACGGAGTTTCGCCCCTGCAAGGGGTGTGTGCATGAGCTCGGCGCCTGCGCACAGTATTTCGTCCGACGCCACCTCGAAGCGTGGGACATCGCCGCGCATCAAACTTTCGATCTCTACAGGGATCAGTGTTTGAACGTTGTCCATTCGAAATTGGCTCAGGATCGCCAAGTCCGATTCGATCAACGCCCGGCGTGACTCCGTGGAGCGGAGCACCGGCGGACTCAACGAACGCGAGAGCACGTTCATGTAATCCATGGTCGGCCGAGCCAGCAGTCTCACCGGACATGAGGCATACTCAGCCATGATTCCGTTCGGACCCACTAGCTCATCCTTATGGCAACTTATGTAGTGGTGGACGGTCGAGAACCCGTCGATGATCCTGTCGATCCATGCTTCCGGATGTTGCACGGCTCCGTTGAAGCTCGGAAGATTCGGAGATGAATGCGACTGCACCTGCACCGGACGGATCTGTAAATCGTCACTCCCGATCGCGCATGGCACCATATCGATATGGGGAGTACTTGCGAACGCGCTCAGGGCGCCGATGACGATCTCCTGATGCTCGGCTCGGTCTGTATCGTGCTCTCGCTTGACGAGCGATTGCACAGCGATCGGTAGTATTCCGAGCTCAAGGACAGATTCACGAACATCCAGATCGTCGAGCGTCAAGTTCTGTTCCGTCTGTAGCCGTTTGTCTCCGTGCGTGCTAAGTGCGAGCCGCGCACGCAGCAGGGGCTCCGCATCTACCACGACAGGGTACTCTCCACTGACGATGATGTTTTCGTGGTGCAGATCGCAGGTTCCGAGAGCGTGCGCTATTCCCATCAGTGCACCGTATCGGGTATAGCAACGTGCAACCGCGTCACGATCTCTGCAATCTTGCCTGCCCACGAATTCCATGAATCCGTAGTCGCCAAAGTCCGCGATCCGGGGAAGTGGAAATTCTTGATCGAGAGACTCCCTCACGAGCTTCTCCACAATCCGAGCCCAGGCCATTTCCGGGGCGAGGGTCCGCGGTTTATAGAGAATGCGGTGAGTACCAAATCGAAGAATCACGGCGGTTCGTCCGAAATTATGCGGATCGGAGATGCCAAACGTTACACCATCGAGCACTGTAACAGGTGCCCCGATGATCGTCGCGAGATCGGGAAGATGTTTGGATACGCGAGCAACAATCTCCTCGCACATCACCAACCAATGTTCTTGTGCGATCCGCAATAGTCGTCCAAGCTCCGGGTACGAACCATCCGGCCCGAATGTGCGCTCGATCTCTTCCCACTCGATGTATGCGTTAAGCACGGCAGTGCTTCTGCCTTCGGTATCCGGACCTGGTGCCGCCTTCCGCGGACGCCACAACGGGTTGAGCACGAGGTGGAAGCTGGAGAACCGTTGAACGATGATCAAATTGGTCAGCCGAGCCAAGGTTTGCTCATACCCGTGCAACAGGTCTGCCAGTACGTCGGAGCTCACGAATAATCCGGTCGATGAAAGCCGTTGGGATAGCTCTGCCGCCGCTCTCTCGAGTAGTGGGGAGAGCAACTCCTTGACGATCGGTTTGCGGTTCAGCGATTGGCTGAACTCCAGGTCGACCGGTTCATCGTCAGAGTTCTGTGTGACTGTTGGAAGTATTGGCATTCGGAAGTCTTCGGAAGCTCGCTTCGGTATGCGTTGATGACAAAAGGCAACACTGCGGTCCTCGGTGTTGAGGACCGCAGTGCGATTACCTGTTCGTGCGTGACAGACTACGTACGCTCAGATGCAGGTTAGCGATGCCAAGGACCCGGCACAGATCGGTGTCGTGGCGGTGCATGTTGTACACCACCATGTACCGCTATTCGATGCCTTTGCCATGGTCGCTGCGGCGAGGTCGCTACCCACGTATGGCGGCAGGGTGATCGTGTGCGTGTTCTCTGCATCTTGCACCACGTTCACCTTGACGCCGGCTGGTACTTCGATCCCACGCTCCTGAAGGACCGCGGCCGGGTTCTTCACCATTCGGTCGCGTAGTCCCTGGTCATGTGCGCACTCGATTTTCAGCTTGTCCAACTCGGACAGTGCGATTGTTTTTGGCCAATTCATCATAGTTACGTTGATTAAGTTGTGGAAATATAAGGTATGCCTACTCTATCAAGGCTTTTCGGCAAACCGCCTTTTGTATCCTGATCGCTCGCGAGGTATACTGCAAGTATCTGGGGTAAAAACTTTGATGGCGGGCACTCCTACATCGTGGGCTGCCGCTCCATCATTATGCCAAGGCAATATTCTAAATATACGCATACTGTGGGGATATTCCAAATTATTGACTAATGTTTTTTAAACTGTTTTCTGACTTTGACTTATTTACATAATTTGCCGAATACCGTTTCTATTGATATTCCGGGACCAAGCGCAGTAATGTATTCATACGTAGTGATTGGCAGAGGATTGGCAAGTTGATAACTCAGTCGGACAGGGATCAAATTATTCACTGCACACCATCTTGAACGAACCCCATCCCCAATCTGTTATACGCCCGATTTACGTAGGACTATATCATTCCACTACTATTTTCTCAAGGATACACTAATGGACGAGAAGAAGGGACAATATAAAGTTCGTGACCTGAAGCTGGCCGATGCCGGTCGTCGTCAGATCGAATGGGCCGAGAGCCGCATGCCGGTCTTGATGGCGCTTCGCGAGAAGTATTCCAAGACCAAGCCGCTCGCCGGGTACAAGATCGCCGGATGCTTGCATGTCACGAAGGAGACCGCCGTGCTGATCGAGACGCTCGCCGCCGCCGGCGCCGAGGTGTCGTGGAGCGGTTGCAACCCTCTTTCGACCAACGACGAAGTTGCCGCAGCGCTCGCGGTCGGCGGTCGTACCCAGATCTTCGCCTGGTATGGCATGAATGTCGAAGAATTCTACTGGTGCATCGACCGTACGCTCGACTTCAAGCCGAACCTGACGCTCGATGACGGCGCCGACCTCATCTTTACCGTCCACAACAAGTATCCCGAACTCGCTGCTGGTATCATCGGCGGTACCGAAGAGACCACGACAGGTGTGCACCGTCTGCGCGCAATGGCGGACGACGGCAAGCTCATGTATCCGGTCGTTGCCGTCAACGATGCCGAGACCAAGTGGGATTTCGATAACGTCTACGGTACGGGCCAATCGACACTCGACGGTGTCATCCGCGCCACGAGCGTGCTGCTGGCTGGCAAGAACGTCGTCGTCGCAGGCTACGGCCACTGCGGCAAGGGCGTCGCGACCCGCGCGAAGGGCATGGGCGCGAACGTGATCGTCACCGAAATCAAGCCGACCGCTGCGCTGAAGGCAACGCTCGAAGGCATGCAGGTCATGCCGATGGACGAAGCTGCGAAGATCGGCGATATCTTCATCACCGCCACCGGTGTGAAGGATATTCTCGTCGGCCGCCACTTCGATTCGATGAAGGACGGCGCGATCTTCTGCAACACCGGTCACTATGACTGCGAGATCAATATTCCGGATCTCGAGGACCGCGCCGCAACCAAGCGCACGATCCGTGCGAACTGCGAAGAGTATATCTTGAGCGGTAACCGCCGCGTGTACCTGCTCGCACAGGGCCGCCTCGTGAACCTGGCTGCCGCCGAAGGACACCCGTCCGAGGTGATGGACATGAGCTTCGCGAACCAGTTCATGTCGCAGCTCCGCCTGGTGAAGGTGGACAAGGGTGAGGAGATCATGGAGCGCGGGAAGGTCTATGATATCCCGGTCGAACAGGATCAGGAGATCGCCGGTGTCAAGCTCGCAACCAACGGCGTCAAGATCGATGTGCTCACCGAAGAGCAGATCGCATACGCAATGGACTACGCTGCAGGCACCTGAGGCAGGGAGATACCAATCTGTCAAGGAAGGCCGATCAGCATGATCGGCCTTTTTTGTTAGCGGTCGTGCACTACGATCAATCCGTTCGATGAGAGGTTCGAACCCGCACGTGCCACGATCTGATACCGTCCCGGGGGCCAACGACTGACATCCACTTTCAGCACATGGTCACCCGCGCTGAATGACTGTTCGGCGATGTCGGCCTGCAACCGGCCGTCAATGTCGTAGGCCCGGACCGAGACAGTGCCAGGATCGTGGCAACTTACTGTCAGTTGGAAAGACGTTGACGCCGGGTCGCCCTGAAGCGAACTGGTAAACGACGGCGGCGGGGTGGGAGTAGGTGATCCGTCATCATGGCCTGAGATGTTGAGCCTCCAGACACCCATGCCCGGTACTCCCGCGAATAACCATCCATCCATGAACCGTGCCAGCCGTGCAGAATGAATTCCGATCGGCAGCGTATCATAACTTCTGGTCCACGTGACGCCTCGGTCTGTGGACCTGAATAAGCCGCTGTCGGCCATGACAAACAGATCTGGGCTTGCGTCGCAAAACCAATACGAGTTACCGCTTAGCTGCAAGAGTGTGTCCGTTGCACCTGCACAGTCAAGAACATCCACGAGCCCGGAGCGAACAACGACGGGATATGGAGGTCTTGTATACTCCCGAAAGAGTTGAAGACCGGTCGAGGTCGTAGCCGAGTTTGGTACCCAGCTTCCATCGTCTGCAAGTCGGAATCGGTAATGTGGACGTGCGACGTCAACGTTAATGGATTGATCACATCCAAGCACCACGCTGCAAGAAGGAAGATTAGGATGCAAGAGTTGTCGTGATGTCCTTCCACGTGGCACCATGATCGGAGCTGACCGCAATTCCCTTGTAGCAAGAGAAGTACAGCTTATCGTTATGTTCGACGAGGCCTGTGGTCGAACCGGACACCCAACCGAACACTCGGGGCGTGATTTCTTCCCACGTCGTTGAATCGAACGTCCGAATAAGCACCCCATTGTCGAGCGCAAGGATCAGCCCGTTTCGCTGGTTTCCGGGATACACAAAGAGCAGGTGACCGTAGAGGTATGGAATGTAGTATCGACTCCATGTTATGCCATGGTCGGTCGAGTGTTGAGCACCACGATCCCATACAAAGGCCAGCATTCCGTCCTTCCACGGAAGCAGATCCCATACGCTGGACTCGGCGATCCCGGTTGACGATGGATCCCATGTCATCCCCCCGTCTGCCGATCGGAATACTGCATCACGAACCGCGGAGAGGATCTGGTTGCCGTAGTCGTTCATGTCATTTGGTAACTGGAGTGCACTGTCGGCTTGTGTTTTCTGCCATGTGGCGCCGTGGTCCGAAGATCGGAAGAGTCCGTCGCTTCTGATCGCGAACAACGACGTGTTGGCTTGGAAGATTGAGTTCACTGCCTTGTCACCAAGCGCGAGTACGTGCCACGACAGGCCAATATCTGTTGACTCAAGAACTCCCCATGGCCCGCTTCTCGCCGCCGTCAGCATTCGGTTACCATCGACCACCAGATGGCCCATGTACTCACCGAAACTGGTATCCAATCCTGTAGTGCATCGTTGCCAGGTACTTCCTGCATCGAATGACCGGTAGACTCCCTTATTGAATGTGGCGGCAACGAGCACGCCCTGTGTTTCGACCATCTGGGTGACCCGGACGTGGTTAAGACCGGGAAAGTCGGGGACCCACGTTTTGCCGCCATCGTCTGAACGTCGGACTTCACCGTCGTCGCTGTTGGAGTGGGAAACATCGGTGCACAATGCGTAGAGTGAACCCCGCCGTGATGCCAGCTCCCGCACGATGATGCTCTGCAATGTCGAGGGCTGCCACGTCGCCCCGTTGTCAAGCGAAAGAAACAGTCCTCGATCGGTACCAAGATAGCACGTTCCACCGACAGCGGCGATGCAGTTGATAGTAAACCCGTCCGGTGAGGGGCTAGTCACGGTCCACGTGTTCCCGCCATCGCTTGAGGTGTGTACTGCTTTCTCAGAGGCAACGAGCAGATACGACCCGGATGCTGCGAACCGCTTCATTTCGCCGCCTGCTGGTCCACTCGTTGACTGCCATTGAGCAAAACCTGGAGTCGCACAAGGGACCAGTGAGACAAGTAGTATACAACACTGTAGGAGTAAATGGCCCATTGATGATGCTTGCATGGAGACGATGGAATCTGATGGGGCAACACTCGCTCGTCTGAATAGTTGCACCATCTACTACCGGAGATGTTCGATTGTGACCCGTCATCGGGGCTTATTCTTCTATGATCGGAGTTCTGTCCTGCTGTATGATCTATGCCGTCGAAACAGACCGACTCGTCCTCCGGGAGATACTTGCATCCGATGCCGACGCATTATTCCAGCTCGATTCCGATCCGGAGGTAATGCGCCACATGCATTCTGCGCCAATGCTGAACCTCGCGGCTGCCGAGACGGAGATCATTGCAATGCAGCATCAGCGGCAGCGTGACGGTATCGCACGGTGGGCAGTGATCGAACGAGATAGTGGGGAATTCCTTGGCATTAGCGGGCTGCGAATCGTCCACGAGCATCGCAACGGACACGAGTACTATCATTCACTCGGCTACCGCTTCCTTTGGCAGCATTGGGGGAAAGGATATGCCACCGAAGCGGCTACAGCTTCGCTGCGTCATTGGTTCGAAACACTCCACCTCGACGCCATCTACGCTACAACCACACTTGGCAACGCCGCTTCCCGCCGAGTCTTGGAGAAAAGCGGAATGCGATTCGTGAATGAGTTCGACTATCACGGCCACCTCGAAACATGGTATGCGATCACCCGAGAGGAGTGGTTGAGTTACCATTCTCGCTCGGTCTGAATGATCCGACCCTCACCCCCACCCCGGGCCGACCCAGGGCAGCTTCAGATCGAGCCCTTCCGCATCGGAGATGTGGCGAAGTGTGATGTTTATTTGCCCGACGTGATGTTGCAGGTGTCGGATGTTATACACATGCAGTTCGAGCCGTGACAACGGCGAATTTCGAAAGATGGACGGGAAGCCGCAGTCGCCCGACATTGACCCCTCGGTCTCATCGGCGATTGTGCGGACGATACGGTCGTGCGTATCCTCGATGAACCGTAGCGTGTCTTCTTTTTCAAGGCCGGTGCTGATAACAGGTTCGAGTTCGTTGCCGCCTCGTTTGTGGTATTCGCTCGGCTGGTATTGATCTTCGTGGCGAGTAAGGTAGTACGAACACCAAAAGAGCGCGTGATATGCATCCTGTCGGATCGTGCTATGGCCCACCTTGGCGTCCCAGTGCTGGGCAGGACAGGCGGCGAGACTGTGTTTGAGCATGTTGAGCGAAGCTTCGTATTGGTTGAGGAGGGTTTGCCTGATGTTGTGTATCATTGGGTGCTCCGGAGACATTGCCATATCGAAGTGCGCGATTGTATTGATTTATTGGAGATGTGCTCGCAATATAACCGACGTGCAGATCCCGGCATTCCATCGTTGGGGACGTATCTCGGGGAATAGATAGAAACGTATTGTTATTTCAGAAGTTAGGCCTGCATCACATGAAGTTGTTTCCGAAACATGACTTTGTTCGGAACCCATGGGATGCATAAATTTGCATCCCCAAACTCCTATGCAGTCGGTTGGTGCACAGTATCCCCAGAGTGTACGGCCGCCACGAGCGTAGCAACGATGCAAAGCCCCTCAGCCACGAGGGGCTTTCGTTTGTGTCCCATAGTTCTTGTCGTTATAAAATTACAGCTTTCATCTGCTCTTGGGCACACAAGCAATTCAATCATAACTAATTAGGCTGAAATAACGTAGAAATCTGCTCAAAATTAGGCTTGCGGTTTCCCCCGTCGTCATGTATTTTTACATACAGAAGTTTGCTTTATAACCGTTCTCAAGTAAGCACATATTGAGTATGTATGTGTATTGCGATTAACCCGTGGCAGGAGGCCTCTGATGCGATCAGAGGCTTCCGTATTTTTACCCCTGCCTCAATTTGTCTGCCCCGATGCGCCGGAGCGCTACGCCACGATCTCATACCTCTCTTGGAAAACGAGCTACATATTCGTATTTTAGCTCATCATGGGGGTTGCAATTTTTTATGCGCTTACTGGAAGAATTTATTTATTCGCTTAGCCGATCGGAGCGAAAACGGTTGCGACCGCTCCAATTTCGCGGCAATAAGCGGACGATCTTCCTACGGCTGCTTCGAAGCAAGGCCCGGGGAGGATCGTCGGCGGTTGCGCGGAGTCCGCGGGGTAGTGCATCGGCCGGTCGGCTCGATCAAGTCGTCGGCGAGATCCTCGATGCATGCTACCGGGATATCGTCTCTGCTGGCGGCACCCATCTGTTGATGTATCTCGGCAACAAACAACTCTTCCGGCACTTCGTGAGGGTACTCCGCGCTCAGGAGACCGCGCTTCGATCCGATCCCGCCGGCCTCAAGCGCTTTTATGCCGACGTGATCGTGATGGCCCAATTCTTTTTGCTTGACAGCAAGAACGGGGATCGGGTGCGAACCCACGTTGAGCGGTGTTCCCTGGAGTATGCGGCAATGTTGAACGAATCCGAATCGTCGAGGCTATTGCGGACTTTCGATCTGATAGATGAGCTTCGTCGAACCGGATCGCAGCATTATGATGGCACACGTCATGCAGCCGCTCGCATCGGGTTAGAGGGAATATATGCCGAGGCCCGCAACAGCGACGATCCTGTTACGGCGTTCTTAGCCGTCGATCGATTGATGCTCGATAGCAGCCGACACTCGGGTAAACCGGATGCACGGCACTACGCACGAGAGGCTATGGAGTTAGTCAGATCTCGCCCAAAAGTATTTTCGCTGCTTGCCGAGCCGTATGTCATGGAGTGTCGGCTCCAACTCGAAGGCAACGACGGTGTCAGCGTGAAAGAACTCCAACGATTTCTGACACTGACTTGCGAGACACTCGGTCCGTCGGTGTACCAGATCGGTCGTTTTCTGCCGCGGATCCTCCGTGAAGGAGATCGCAAGTGGGTCAAACAGTTTATCGAATCGCATTTCCCTCACGATCTTCAGTTGTTGCCGCGCGAAGCGGCGCTTACGTATTCAACGCTGCTCGTGATTTATCATATTTATCTCGGCGAACTTGACGAAGCGCAACAGCACCTTCATCGGGGATACATATTCAGCAGCGGCCGAAAGCAGATCAGCGCGAATGCGCTAGCGCTGCGATGTTACGATGCATATCTTACTGCGATGCGCGGAGACCATATCGCGAGCGAGACCGCACTTATGAAACACATCCGCTTCGCTCGGACCAACGGCTACCACACCGGTGAGCGAAGAGCACTCCTGTTCCTCGATACGTTGCTGAAGCTCATCCGGTGTGTCGATCACGACCCGAAGCGCGCGAGCAAAATCGCCACCGAATATGCGGCGCAGTCCGGGACGAATCTGTTCGGATTTCAGGTGCAGCAATTTTATTCTCGGTATTTTCCTCATCATAATACGAAGTGACACATGGGACTGCGAGTGATCGTAACCGGCGCAAGCGGGATGGTGGGCGAGGGAGTAATGTTCGAATGCCTGCAACGTCCGGAGGTCGAACAGGTACTCGTCGTTGGGCGCCGCGCCTGTGGAACGGTGCATCCCAAACTGAAAGAGATTCTTATCCCGGACTTGTTCGATCTCTCGCAGATTCGCTCGCAGCTTGCCGGCTACGATGCCTGCTACTTCTGCCTCGGTACGTCGTCGATTGGAATGAAGGAGGCCGACTATCGACGGGTAACATACGATCTTACGCTGAACTTCGCCCGAACGCTCGTCGAAGAGTCGCCCGCAATGACATTCTGCTACATCTCCGGCGCCGGAACCGACAGCTCGGAACACGGACGGTTGATGTGGGCGCGTGTAAAAGGCAAGACCGAGAATGACCTGGCAGCGCTGCCGTTCAAAGCAGTGTTTCTGTTTCGACCCGGGTTCATCCAAGCCACGCCTGGACTGCATAATACATTGACACTCTATCGCTACTTGCGTTGGCTCGTGCCGATCTTGCGGCTATTTGCTCGTTCGATGATCTGCTCGCTTCGCGAGATTGGCGATGCGATGCTTGCCGTGACGTTGCATGGTTATCCGCAGCGTATTCTTGAAGTGAAGGATATCGTACACGCCGCCGCAAGCATCGCGCCGAACTGACCTTCTTCCCGTTGTTGGGCTCTGTCTGTTAATAGAGGGAAATCATCATAGGGAAGTAGTTGCACCGAGGGGAAATATTCATATATTTGCAACACTACATCATCGGATCGATTTTTCACCCAAAACACACAGTCATTATGCAATTCGTCGATTATCTATCCATTCTCTCGCGTTGGACCCATATTGCTGCGGGTATCCTCTGGATCGGCCTGCTGTACTTCTTTAATTTTGTCAACGGCCCATTTGCGGGGACGATGGACGGCGACACGAAGAAGAAGGTCGTGCCGGAGCTCATGCCCCGAGCGCTGTACTGGTTTCGTTGGGGAGCTGCCTACACGTGGATCACCGGCGTGCTGCTGATCTATTTCGTGTTTGAGTCGGGCAACGTCTTTCTGGCGAATACGTCCGGCGGTTCTGCCGGCAGCATCGTCGTGCTCTGGAGCTTTATCCTTGCTCCGTTTATTTACGATGCGCTCGCCAAGAGCCCGTTGGCGAAGAACCCCAAAGTATTCACCGCGATCATGTTCGTGCTTGTCGTCGCGGTATTGTGGGTCATGGAGACCGTCTGTGGGTTCGGCTATCGGGGGATGGTTATCTACATGGGCGCAATGTTCGGGACGACCATGGCCTACAATGTGTGGTACCGTATTTGGCCATCGCAGCAGAAGATCATCAACGGCGTGAAGACGGGTAATCCTGCCGACGCATCCGTTGTCGCGCTTGCCGGTTCGCGCTCGAAGCATAACACATATATGTCCGTCCCGCTTGTGTGGGCGATGATCAATTCGCACCATGCGCCGATGGCAAGCAATTGTGACTGGGGAATCACGAGCATTTTCATCCTTGTCGGCTGGGCAGCAGTAATGCTGGTCTATAAGAAAGCAGCCAAGATCAAGGGGTTCTAAACCCGGCGTGAATCGTTACGACAAGGCGGGGGCGTCGGATGGCGCTCCCGCTTTGTCACATTTATCCCGGCCGATGTGTCTTACCGACGAGGAGAGGCGAGATACTTGCGGAGTACTCTGACGGACGTTCTTGTTTGATCTGGAGGTACCAACAGCACAGAATGCATGAGAAATATCATGTGATGAGCAGTAAATGCTACCACCGTCTGTGGGTGGTTGTTGTACTCTATTTCCTATCGGTCTTCGCCGGTCCCGCAGAGGCACAGTGGCAGCTCATGAAGTCCGGCCTGCTGACACTCGACCAGTCGTTCGATGGTGCCATCGCCTATTGTGCAGGCAGGGTCTATGCCACGTCGCAGAATACAGTAATGGAGAGTTCCGACGACGGTGTCACGTGGATAACCCATACTGTTAACTTTCCACTTGCAGCGGCCAAGACACTCGATGTTGACTTTTATGATAGTCTCAACGGTGTCGTCCTCAGCCATTATTTCGGGCCATATATAACGCGTGATGGTGGAGCGAACTGGTCGGCGGCAAATCTGCCGGATTCATTCTGGACGCAAGCGAAATTTGTGTCGTCGCCCTATATCATCGCTGTCGCAACCGGCGCGGGGATTGTGTGGGTGACGCAAGATGGCGGCACGACATGGAATCGCATCGTCCCGCCATACAACGGTGACCTCACGAATCTGCTCGTGCGTCATGCAAACCATACTATCTATATCATCAAGCTCAACGGTTCGACTGGTTCTCGTGTCTTGTGGTCGTCGGATTATGGCCTGACGTGGACCACATCGGCCGGCGGCTATACCTACGATTGTTATAGCTTCGCGCTCGACTCGTGTAATTGGGGGCAGTTCAATATCGTCAACGAAGGAACGGCAGCACCGGAAAGCGACTTGCGCAGCCGCCTCCACTACTCGTTCGATAATGGCTTGACATTTCCACAGGTGGCCTACAGCGACATCACGTACTACACCGGCTGCATAACGAACTCGCTTGGCGGCACGCTTTATGTGCAGACCACACCCGAGACGCTCGACGGACTGCTTCGATCGCTCGATCATGGGCGAACATGGAAGAAGATCGGCGGACCGTCGGGAATCATCGATGCGCATCTTGTATGTACGAAGAACGACAACACCGTCTTTGCGGTAGACGCCAACGGGAATTGTTGGCGTACGACTAACAGCGGCAACGATTCGATCAGACGAGTCCCGAACGCGGGTACGCTCTCGCCAAGCGTCGCTTCCTTGTTCGATGGAGATACCGTCGTCGATTGCTCCGATAGCATCGTTCGAATGTTGACGTGCGGATATACCGGGTGTCTGCCCGTCAAGTTGAAGAGTGTCAGTGTGTATGGTCAGGATGCCGCTTCCTACAGTGCATGGCTTGCAACATCGGATTCGGTAGTCGTAACGCTTACCCCGACAGGCATTCACGGCCAACTTCCGGCAACACTGCTGCTCACGGCAGATGACGGCAGCACACAACTGGTCTCGTTGAATGGGAATGGCAGGGGAGTGCCGTTCATCTGCACGGCCTCGCCCGCTTCGATCACCGATTCGCTTACACTCTGCGATTCGCCTGTAACGCATCGTGTCATCTTTTCGGTGAAGGGTTGCTTCATGCCGCATATCGTCTCGCAGCGTATTATTGGCAGCGGGAATTACACCCTTGTTACTCCGGCACCCGACTCGCTCGGTGTTGCAAACTATGCCGAGATCGATTTCCGTCCGAGCTCAAGCGGAGCCGGAAGCGCAACCTACGAGGTGGTCTTTTCCGACAGCACCATAGTGCGCATCCCCTTAAACTCGTTCACCACGCCTGGCGGATATACTCGAACATACTCACCGGCAGCATTGACCGATTCACTAACACTTTGCGATAGCGCACTCACACGGGTTTTTCGGTTTCATGCCGGAGGATGCAGGGTGCCGAAAATTGTCAGTCAGCAGATCGTCGGCGCGCAGCCAGGTGACTACACTCTCGTTCAACCCGTGCCGGATTCGATCGGAGTATTGGATTCGGCGGTGGTGCGCTTCACACTTCATGGACTCGGTCTGCGCAGCGCGACGTACGAGATCGTGTTCGACGACGGTTCGAAGATTAGCATTCCGCTCAATGGGTTTGGGGTTGCGAATTCGTTCGGGGCTGAGGCCAGTCCGTCAGTCTTGCGCGATACAATACGCATCTGCGATCCGCCGTTCGATCGGACGATTTATCTTACGGGTAATGGATGTCCGCAGCCGCATATTATACTTCAGCAATTGTCCGGCGACCCGTCGTATCGTCTCGTCCAAATCATGCGGGATTCGGTTGGCGATCTCGATTCCCTCGTCGTTCGGTTCACACCCACACAGGGAGGTCTCGCTCGTGGTGCGATCGTCCTGACATTTTCCGACGGGACGCTGGTGACGATCACGCTGGAAGATGTCGGTGTCGAAACCCCATTCGCTTCGTCGATCGCTCCCACTGTGGCATTCGCACAGGATACGCTGTTCCCGTGCGACTCACCGATCGTGCAACGTTTCGCGGTAGTGGCAACCGGCTGCCCCAGCGCGCGTGTCGTCTCGCAATCGATCGTCGGCCCTGCGTCGGCCGACTACACCCTGTTGCAGGGTGTCGCCGATTCGATTGCCGTCCAGGACTCCGCGTTGATACGATTTTCTCCCTCCGGAGGAGGCGCACGCGATGCGAACTATGTGATTCAGTTCTCGAACGGATCTACCCTTGTCGTGCCATTACACGGCGTTGGAGGATCTCAACAAGTGCTCACTCTTTCGACGACGGACCAGAGCGTCGGCGTTCTTGGCTCGACGATCCATGTCCCGCTTACGCTCTCCGGGTTATCTTCATCGCAAACGATCGAAGCGGTACTGCATTATGATGTCACTGCCGATCTCGACTATCTCGGTTCGTATGCTGCGAGTGGAACCTCCGTTGATCTCGCTAGCGAGTCGTGGTCGGGCCGTGCAAAATTGCGGATACAAGGAGCAACCTCGGGGACGATCTGCACAGCCGATTTCAATGTCTTTGCCGACACGATCATGACACCTCGAGTATGGTTCGACTCGGTATCGGTAGTGGGGACGTTCGTCCCGTGCGCGTTCACCGTTGCAGATTCGGCCAGAGCCGCCGTATCGATTATCGGTGGGTGCGGGGTTGGGATTGTATCGCGGTTCTTACACCATCAGGTTCTTCCTCAATTCACCGTTCGACCGAACCCGGCAACGAACATCGCCGAAGTCCATTCTACGTCGAACGGATATGTCGTGATCGACGTCGTGGACGGTCTCGGGAGTGTTCATTCGCGCAAGGAAGGAATCATCGGTACCGATGCGCCGCTGATTCTTGATATTGCGGACCTGCCATCCGCAAATTATTTCGTCCGCATCGTGAACGGATCGGCAGTCGTCGTACTGCCGCTGGTGATCGTTCGATAGATTCGAGCTTCTTTTTACTGTGTCAGGATCACGAATTCCGTTCGCCGATTGCGAGCTCTGCCGTCTTCGGTGGAGTTATCCGCGATCGGCATCGAGTCTCCGAAGCCTTTCGCAACGATACGATTTGCGGCGACGCCGCGCTTGACGAGGGCAGCGCGAACAGCCTGTGCGCGTCGTTCGGAGAGCGTCTTGTTATGTTGCGAATCGCCGGTGTTGTCGGTGTGTCCGCGGACCTCGACCGTCATTGTCGGAAATGCTTTGAGCAAATATTCTGCGTTTGTCAGCGCTTCTTCCGATGCGGGCTGGATGTCTGCCTGATCGACATTGAATGTAATATCCAGGAATGCGACTTCGCCTGCTTTCGGCGAGTTATCGAATGTGCGTTCTGCGATCGCCGTATCGCGTGGCAGACAGAGCTTCATCGAGACCGTGTGCTGGCCGTAGGAGCGCGGCGTATATTCGATCACGTAATAGTTTTTCAGTTTGCGATAGAGGTCTTGAAAGACCGACTCGAATTCACCGGTGCGATACACCTGCTCGTGAATGCCTCCGGTCGAGTTTGCAACCTCGGTCATATATCCCGGATCGATGTTCTCGCCAAAATCGACTGCGCAAACGATAACGCCGTTGCGTCTGGCATTACGGATGACCGAGTCGCGTGTCAGCGTCGAACTGTTGTCCTTTCCGTCGGTGAAGACGACGATCGCTTTGCGGTCGTATCCTTGTGTCTTCGCGAGCAGGTCGATACCCGATTCGATCGCATCGCCGATGGCCGTGAACCCTCCAAACCCGGTAAGCCCTGTCTTTTGCAGCCGCGATTGCAGCAATTGGCCATCATTGGAGAGCGGCGATTCGACGCCGATATGTCCGTCATACTTGATCAATGCGAATGCATCCTCCGGCATCTTCATGGAGATGAACTTTGACGCGGCCTCTTGCACTGCAAGCGCACGGGGCTCACCCATCGAGCCGGAGTGATCCATTGCCAGCACGATTGCTGTCGGGATATGGTCGTTCTCCGAGACTTCGCGAAGTTTGAAATCTTTGATAATATCGGTGCGCCCCGCACAGACATCCGTAAGGCGGCACCACATCGAGCGAAGTTTCGAGCTCGATGCGCCGGAAAGGTAATTTCCGGCAGAATCCACCATATGCGAGAACAGACGGATGCGGTTGGGTTCGGTTGCCTCGGAACGACTCAGGTAGAATGCCGGGCGCTCGGTCGGCGGCGAGGTGATCTTCTTGATGCCGGTGATATAGACGGGGTTATATCCCGGCGGTGGTGTCGCATCGGCCGTCGCGGCAGGTTCGCTCTTGAGTATGGAGCAGCCGGAAATACAAAGTGTGAGTAGTAGGTACGATGGAAACTTCATTGTCATTCGATGGATGTCTCTGGGGTACTTGATCGGTCCGTGACGTGCACAGACCGTGCAAATATACGTAGCAGTGTTACTTAGCGCATGGCCTCACCGGAAACTGCCCCCAGCATTCTTTCTGCCGATGCATACCCCATGGAGTTGACTGGTTGCCATTCACGTGGGCACGATCATCGGTCGGCAATCAATCGATAGTCCGTTTGCGTGCACGATCCCGATTGTGTTCGTACATTTGTCTCGATATTGGCTATCCGATCCTACTATGCAGCGTCTGACCGTGATAACTATTCTCTGCTTCCTCGCAGCAGTGACGAGTTCCTGTTCCAAGTCGAGCGATTCGGTGGGCTCCGGCGGAGGGGGATCAACCCTGACGGGGGATCTGGCTGGCGTAGTGTACCTCTATGATCGAGAGGGACAGTATGTAGCGGAGGCTTCCGGAGTGACGGTGCGATGCGACGGGACAGACTTCAGCGCCGAGACCGATACGACCGGCCGGTGGATCATCCACGGTTTGCCGTCACGGACGTACTCGCTGACATTTACCAAACCCGGTTACACGACGCGCAGGATTCGGAGCATCGTCTTTCTCGGGGGTGGTGTGGTCAATGCAGGTGTTATCTATCTGGCGGTGGTACCGGATTTCACTATTACGCTTGATGCAGTCATCCTACCCTCGCCGTCAGAAGTCGATTCGTTCGGGCGGGTGACCCTGCACGATGGTGTACTGCTCGGACATACCAGCCCCAACGGTCCGTTTGCGATTTCATCTCCGGCGCTCCTGTTTGTCGGGAAACACGCTGTGTTCGATCCGGTTGATCCGGACAGCTATGGTTTTGCATCGGGCTTCAGCGTAGACAAGTATGGTGCAACCGCCGATACGATCCGGTCGCTTAGAGCTCCCCTTACCTACAGTTCATTGCTCGGTAACGGATTCAAGTCCGGCGACAGTATTTATGCACGCGCGTATCCGAGAGTGATCCAGATGACCGAGTTCGATCCGGTGAGGAGCGAAGATGTTTATGTTGGTCTCGGTCAACCCTCGAACACTCTTAGTGGTGTTCTGCGTTAGTATTAGCCTTAATATGCAATGTGATGGCAAACTACTGGCTTTTGAAATCCGAACCGACAGCATATTCGATCGACGATCTGGCACGCGACAAACAGACCGATTGGGGCGGTGTGCGCAATTATCAGGCGCGTAACACGATTCGCGATCTGATGTCGAAGGGCGATCTTGCATTCTTCTATCATTCGAGCAGCGATGTGATCGGCATTGTCGGCATTTGCGAAATTGCAAGCGATGCCCATGCCGACCCAACGGCGCTCGACGCCGCTGACGATCACTACGACCCGAAGTCCACACCCGACAATCCGATCTGGTACTCTCGGACCGTGAAGTTCAAACAGAAACTGAAGAACCCGATCACGCTTGCTGCACTGAAAACGACAAAAGGGTTGGAGAAGATGGTGCTGCTCCAACGCGGTTCCCGGTTGAGCGTGCAACCGGTGAGCGAAAGCGAATGGGGCGTCGTCATGAAGTTGCTCGATAAATAATCAACGGTCTCCATCGTATTTCTACGACCGATCCCAAGCGAGGATCGGCGCGTATTCGATTCATAACACCGTGGTAATAGGGAAATAACGAGGGACGGGTAGTTTTGCATCTCCCACCATTGCTGATGGGCAATTCTATTTCGTTCACCTCATTTCTTGTTACTCATGGTACGTATTGTTTCGTTCGGTGCTGTCGTGCTCGGCGCGGCTATGGCACTTCTGTTAGCTTCCTGCACATCCGATTCCACTACTACGACGCCCCCGACATCGACCGATTCCAATGCTGTCGCATATTCGTTTGTTGTGCTTGGATGTAATCGTGTCGATAAAGCCGATACAAATTTTACATCGAATCCGAGCACGGCAAACCTCAGCCAGTTCAATCGCTCTATGACGGAGATCGCGTCGCTAAATCCGAAACCGGATTATCTCTTCTTTGCCGGCGACATGGTACTCGGCTATACGAAGGATTCGACGCAGTTAGCAAGCGAACTTGGAGCGTGGAGAGCACTCTACGAAGCATCTGCAGCGAAAGCGGCCGGCATCCAGCTCGTTGCAGTGCTCGGAAACCATGAATCGCAGAATGACAAAAAGATTGCGACGGCTGCCGCCGAACGTCAGTGGCTTTCTATCATGTCGCCATATATCCTTGGTAGTAATGGTCCGGGGATCGGGGGGGCCGACAGCCTGCAAACCGATCAGAGCAAACTCACATACTCGTTCAATTTTAAGGATGCACACTTTGTGGTCGTTAATACCGACCCGGTCGGGCGAGACTGGCGTCCGGCGTCGCATTGGATCGCGTCCGACATCGCTGCTGCAAAGACTTCGGGAAGCAAGCACATCTTCGCAATCGGCCACAAACCTGCCTACGCCTGGGACTACCAACTCGGCGCCGGATCGGCGAATGACGGGTTGGGACAGTATCCCGAGAATCGCGATGTCCTGTGGAATGCGCTCGATAACAATCGTGCCGAAGCATTTCTTTGCGCGCACAACCACGTCCACACAATTCTCCGTCCGACCAACAAGACGTGGGAGATCATAGCAGGCAATGGCGGTAGTAAGCTCGAGACGGGTGTTACGACGGCCGAACAGAATTACGGATACACCGTTGTGCAGGTTCTCAAAAGTGGAAAAGTGATCGAGAAGAGTTATGGCCGCAATTTCTCTGGCTACCTCGACCCTTCACCTGCGTCTTCGTATCCAACGACGGTTCGCGATTCGCAGATCATTAGCTGGTAACACAGAGTTGTATGCAGATCGGGCGGACATGTTCTCACGGAGGGCATGTCCGTTTCGATTCTATTTGGAAAGCTTTCTCAGCGCTTTGATGATCGCGATCATATCGTCCGGCAGTTCGGTCGTCCATTCCATGAGTTCGCCGGTGCGGGGATGATAAAGGCGAAGCGTCTTGGCATGCAATGCTTGACGGTGGAAGCCCGTGAGCATGTCCTCGATGCGATGCTTGAAGCCTTGCACGTCGATCCGCTTCACATGCATCACGCGGCCGCCGTATGTTGGGTCGCCGAAGACCGGATGACCGATGTGCTGCATGTGCACGCGGATCTGGTGGGTGCGGCCGGTTTCGAGGCGCAGCTCAAGCAGTGAAAAACCGGCGTATTCCTCGATGACAATATATTCGGTGATTGCCGTCTTGCCGCCTTCTGGTACAACGGCGAAGCGCTTGCGCTCTTTCGGATCGCGGCCGATCTGCGTCTCGATGCGGCCGAATCGCTTTTTTGGAAGTCCCCAGACAATACACTGGTACACTCGGTGCGCCGTGTGATCGAAGAACTGCTTCGAGAGTTTGCGGTGCGAGAACATATTCTTTGCGACGACGAGCAGCCCGGAGGTGTCTTTATCGAGCCGGTGGACGATACCGGCGCGTTCGTGATCGTCGAGGTGTTCGGCAATCCCTTCGACATGATGCATCAGCGCATTGAGCAGCGTGCCGCTCGTGGTGGTCGGCGACGGATGCACAACCATACCGGCCGGTTTATTGATGACGATGATGTCGTCGTCTTCAAAAACGATATCGAGTGGAATCGCCTCGGCCTCCGCTTTTTGGCGAGGTGGCTTCGGAATAAACACTTCGATCTCGTCACCGCCTTTGATCTTGTAGGCCGCGCGTGTCTCGATCTTGTTGTTGATAAAGACGGCACACGAATCGATCGCCTCGCGGACTTTGGAGCGCGATGTGTTGGCAATGACACGCGAAAGATAATGATCGAGCCGTTCCGGTGTTTCGCCTGCGGCGACGGTTACGGAAAACACACGGAAGTCCGAAAGCTTCCAAGGCTTCTCGATGGCAGATTCATCGCTGTGCTTCGTTGGCGACATGGAGAGCACACAACAGCGAAGCGAGGGGCTTAGTTGAGTCGGCGTGCGGCCACTCTTATGCCGTCAGTTCGCCGTCGTGCGAACCGAAGACAGTGCGGATTTCCTTCTCGATATGAATCTTGAGTTGTTTGAGGTCTTCGGTCAGCGGCTGAATGGCAGCAACGACCGCTTCGAATTGTCGGCGTTTTGCCCCAGCGTCTTTGTCGGCGGAGCCGAATTTTTCTTTTGCCCATTCGACGATCGACCGTTTTTTCGTCACTCCTTCGAGCTCGGCAATCGGTTCCTGGATGGCCTTCGGATCGGCTTTAAGACTCCGCAACAGCGACTCGATCGTTAATAGCTGCGCAAGCTGCTCGAACCCGCCGCTTGCGCCGTAGAGGTGATTCAGCGTCTCATACGACTTGACGAATAACGCCTTCTCGGCAGCAATGCCGGAGGTACAGAGAATATAGTGCAGCCGCTGTACGTCCGTCAGATCGACTGACGTCCGGTTCTTCAGGAAGGCAAGGGCTCGCAAAAGGTCGAGCGACTTGGCCTGTGTGCGCGGAGAAATATAATAATCTTTATGACGGATGCGCTCCTCGTGTGGCCGCTCCTGCAGCATGCGGTTACGCTGGACTTCGTAATGCCGGATCACGAGGTTCGTAAAATACAGGTGTTCCGAACTGACGGCGACCTCTTCGTCCTGCGATTCCCCTTTGATCACCCCGGACGCATATTTCAGCCAGGAGTAATGCACCTTCGTCGGCGGCTCGAGCGTCTTGCCGGATGCTTTGAGATATTGCTCGCCGATAAGATACTGCATGAACGGATCTTTGTCGGGGATGACGAGCGATTTGAACAGGAATCGGTCGAGCAAGGCTTCGGTGATTTCCGAGATACGCAGGTAATTGGTCGCAGCGATCACCGTGTGGATCGCGGCGGGCTTTTGCTGCAAGCCACGGATCAGGGCGCGTTCGTTGAGTGTCGTTAGCAGCGCTCGAAGGGTGTAGTCGTTTGCGTCGAAGATCTCGTCGATGAAACCGAATTCGCTTTCGATCAGCGAACCTTCGGTATTGTGAATGATGAGGCCTTTCTTGAGCTCTTCGATATCGAGGCCGCCGAAATACGTATCGGGTTGTTGTTCTTTCGACGCCTGTACCTTGAAAATGCGGGCTTCGTCGAACATGGCGAAGACCTGATCGGCGAGCAATGTTTTCCCGACGCCGGTTCGGCTTTCGATGAGTATGTGTTCGCCGACGAGCAACGCGAGAAAGATCTGCTCGACGACTTCGGAGCGGTTGATCACGCGCCGCTCGACAAATTCCATTGCTGCCTTGAGCCGGGCAATAAACTCCTCCCGGTTGTATCCTGACGGTGCCTGCATGGGTCGTTCAGTGATGTAATTGAAGAACAACAAAATACGGAAGAATCGGCCCCACAGGCATCAAAGACGCCCTCACGAAATTATCTTCCGAGATAATCGGTACACTTTCGCCCGAATGGCTGTATATTTGACCGACACTTCCCAGACGCATTTACAGAAGCGGCTCCCCAAGACTGCACCATTACAGTTTAGAAAGGATTGCTATGCTTACTCGCTACATGCGTTTTCTTTGCATCGTTTGTGTCGCACTCGTCTCGTTCGGCACTATTGTTCGGGCCCAAATCCCACGGCAGATCGCCTATCAGGGGATCTTGCTTCAATCGGATGGCACAACTGTGCCGGATGGGAATCACACCCTTACGCTCAGTATCTATTCGACAGCGACCGGCGGAGCGACACTCTTCACCGAAACGCAGAATGTCGTCGTCGTCAAAGGGATTTTCAACGTCCTGCTCGGTTCGGCGATCCCGCTGCCGGCCAGCCTGGCGTTCGATCATGCCTATTTCCTCGGTGTCGCGGTCGATGGCACCACCGAGCTCACGCCGAGAACAGCATTCATGCCGGCGCCGTATGCTCTGAACTCCGAGCATGCGAATCGTGCGGATGTCTCGATGCACTCCGGCTCGACGGATAGCCTGTACTTGCCATTCTCGGGCGTTGGTGCGAACGGGACGAATCCTGTCTTGCAAGTCTCGAACTCCGGATCCGGCGGCAGCACGATCGTCGGTCTTGGCGGTGGCGGCTCCACGATCGGCGTGATGACCGGTTCGGCGATTTGGGGTTCTGGTGGCGCCGGATATTTCGGTGTTGCGGGCTATAGTGACGGGGGTTCGGATGCATACGCCGGTGTCCTGGCTCGCGGCGGCGGATTTACGAGCGGCTTGCAAGCGATCAGCGAGAACGGTGTCGGTGTCGCTGCGATGAGCGGCGCAGGAATCGCCGGGGCGTTTCGCATCATTAACCCGATCAATACGGCCAACGCACTCGAAGTGTCGACCGTCGGTATCGGCGAGGCTGTGCGAGCCACGGCGAGCGCAAACGGTGTGAGCGCGATCCACGGTATCTCGCAGGATACCGCCGGAATGTCGACCGGCGTGTTCGGCGAAACACAAAGTAAGTCGAACGGGACCGGAGCAAGCGCCGGTGCAAGCGGCGTCGTGGGGCTTGTTTCTCGCGAAGGGCCGGGTGGCTATTCGGCGGGTGTGCGTGGCGTCAATAACGGGACCGGCGGGCTTGGGATTGGTGTCATCGGTTACCAAGCAGGCAGCGGCTGGGGCGTGTATGGCGAAACGCCCAAAGGATACGGAGTGTATGGCATAGCAACCGATGCGAACGCAGCAACCGTCGGTGTCCGCGGTGAAGTATATTCACCGAACGGTATCGGTGTGGCGGCGAGATACTCGGGGAGCGGGCTCGGCGTCGCACTGCAAATCGGCAATGGCGCTATTCAGTTGAGCGGTACGAACAAAGCTGCCTTCGTGCATACAGCAACGGCGGCGAACAAACTCTCGGCAAACGGGACGGACGTGGACAATGCGATGTGCAACGGCGATCCGAACTGTTTTCTCTTCGTGACGCAGAAGCTTAATCCGTCGAATATCACCTATAATAACAGCCCGATCGGCGTATACTATAACACGACTCGCAGCAAGTGGGAAATCTTCAACGAGAATAACGTTGCGATCCCCGATAACGCGCAGTTCAATGTGTTGGTGATCAAACAATAACGATACTCTCGTCGCAGCAGAGAGTTCACGTGTGTCACACGAGAGGGTGCGAAGTCCGTAGCTGACTTCGCACCCTTCGTATGTTATTTGGGGGGTAAGACTATCGCATCACCACGACTCGCGCGTGGATCGTTCCTGCGCTTGCGGTGACCACCGTTTCGTAGACGCCGCTTGCAAACCGATCGGTGCTACAGTTCAGGCCGTCCTGCGAAATCGTCACATCATCGGCAACTCTGGTTCGTGTGCCGAATACATCGACAATCTCGACGGTCGCATGCTCGATGCGTTCGCTTGTGCGCAAGATGAAGGATGTATTCGCAGGATTGGGGATAATCTTCAGGTTCGGCATCGTGCGGAACCGGAGGTAGTTTGCAAGCGGGCCCCATGCGCAGCCGGTCGGTGAACACACATCGGTACCGATCGGCTGTGAGAGGACACTCAGACAAGCAAGCGACCCATCGGCGCCGGTCACCGAATCGATCGTGACATGCGTACATGCCGAATCGACCGGGTAGAACGAGAAGTACGCTTCGAGGGTCGTATCGTTGCGCGTATTGAACCGTACGCGCGCTTGCGAAGCGGACGGATGTCCGATCGTTACGTCGCGTCCTTGCCGGTCGAACACTCCCCGATACACCAGTGGTCTGGGGTCGAAGTTTACCGTAAACTCGACATCGGTTTGTGCTCCCGTATGCTCGATCACGATCGGGATGAATGCATCGCCGCCCACGGTGTCAGTATACGCAGGTGTCATGCTGTGTTGATCGAAGAATACGGTAGGAAGTGCGTTTACGAACGGTGCCAGCGGCACATCCCACGAACGACCATCCGTTGCGCTCATGTGCAGCTTCGCATCGAGTTTACCCGGATGCACGGGTACACAGGTCAGCACGATCGTCGAGTCGTGTGTTACCGTCAGCGGAGCGGTGGCCGTCAGCACGAACGACGATGCGTCCGGACCGGTGACGGAGATATCCGCCAGGTCCACCGGACACGGGATGCGGATCGAAACAGAATCCGCGATGCTGGTACACACTGAGAGCGAATCGTTATCGAACAGCACCGCCGGCGAGAGCGTGACGGTCGCTCCGGCGACAACGACAGCGAGCGATATATCGTGGCTCCCGCCTTCGGCGTCGCTTACATGAAGAGTTGCATCGAGCATCCCAAGGTGTTTCGGCGTGCAACGCACAATGACCACCGAATCGGCGGGAAGTTGCGTCGAAGTCGTGAGTAATGTATACGATGCTGCATCGACACCCGTGATCGACATCGAAGAAAGCGACAGCGGACACGGCGTTCGTAACACGATCGTATCCGACCCACCGACACACATCGAAACTGTATCCCCGCGAAAGAGAGCTGCCGGTGCGTACGAGATCTGAGTTGCAGCGCGGAATACATCGATCGGGAAATCCCACGTACGTCCATCGGCTGCTTCGAGATGGAGTGTCGTACGGTAGTGTCCGTTCGTTGTCGGGGCGAGATCGACCGTCAGGAGCGAATCTTCGGGCAGATGTGCGGTTGTCAATGAAAGCGAGAAGAGCGCAGCGTCTTGCCCTTGGAGCGTCGCCGTAACAATGTCGTTACTGCATGGGGACCGCAGCTCGATCGTACCGACGCGGCTCTGGCACGGATAGAGTGTGTCGCCTTGCAAACTTGCCAGCGCACGAGCGATCGTTTGATCGGGGCTCACAACTACCGAGAGGGGAATGTCCTCGGTGCGTCCGTCCGAAGCAACGACATGGACGGATGCAGTGAGGGTGCCGTCGTGACGAGGTGTACAGAGCACTCGTACCAACGAATCCGATGCGGAGGCGTTCAAACTTGTGAACGTGAACGATGCGGAGTCCGGCCCGAGGATCGTTGCAGAGTCGATCGCGAACGGACATGGCGAGACGATCCGCAGGCTATCGAGTTCACGCGAACAGAGATAGAGTGTATCGCCATGGAACAGCTCCGGCGGCTCGACCGCGATCGGCGCCGTGAGCACGACGACATGCAACAGCACGTCCCAGCTTCTGCCGTCAAGCGTGGCGATATGTAGTGTAGCCGTCAGGTCGCCGGTGTGTGTGGGGTCGCAGACGATACTCACGAGCGAGTCCGCCGGCAACACTGCCGAGCGGCGCGAAGAGCGGAACGATGCGGAGTCCGGCCCGCTGATCGTGAACGAACCAATCCCGACCGCGCACGGTGCGCGCAGAAGAATGCTGTCGGTGTGAAGCTGGCAGATATAGATCGTATCGACGCGAGAAGAGGTGAGTGGTGATACCGTCACACCAATGGTATCGGCATCGAGATCGAGCGGCAAGTCGATTGTGCCCCCATCTGAACGGACGATATGCAGCCGCGCATGCAAACGACCGGCGCGATGCGGAGTACAAAGTACGTGCAGCACCGAGTCCGAAGGAATATTCAGTAGTTTGTTACCGACGATGGTGTACGAAAGTGAATCGGATCCGAGCACTGTCACAGACAAGAACGATGTCGGGCATGGGGCGTGAACAATCAGACTGTCGAGCCGCGTATTGCAGCCGGCAATCGTATCGCCGACGAAGAGGGCCGGTGGCGAATAGGTAAACGGCAGCGTTCGTACGTACAGATCGAGGGGCACATCCCAACTGCCGCCGTCTTTCCCAACAAAATGCACAAACGCGTGAAGCATACCCGAACGCTTCGGGCTACAGAGCACACGCAGCATGGAGTCGGATGGGAGCAGTTTCGGTTTCGAGCCGACAATCACGAACGATGATGCATCCTGGCCGATGATGGTGACCGATGAAAAGACAACGGGGCAAGCTGCTTTGAGGAGAAGACTGTCAAGTGCGCTCGAGCAGAAATCGATCGTATCATCGGTAAAGAGTCTCGACGGTTTCGTATCGAGTGTCGGTGGTGAAACAGATCCGTCGAGATCGATATAGGTGATTGATCCGTCGTTGAGTGTCAGCTTGACGCGCCCATGCTTCGCACCGACGCTCACCGGATTAAACCGCACATAGATGGTGTCATGGTCCGGCGGCGGCAGCGTTGGCTGCTTCAACAGCAGGTAGCTCGAAATGTCTTGGCCGTCGATCTCGGCCGAGACCGCCCACTTCGGTCGGCACGTCGACGGCGAGAGGACGAAATAGTTATAAATCGGTGTGTCGCAGATCGAAAGCGAAAACGGCTTGAACAAGTGCTGACCCTGAATCCCCAGTCCGCTCGACGTTCCGGGAGCGGCAGTACCCCAGATCGAACCGAGGGTATCGATGACGTACAGGAGGCTGTCGTCGACGGCAAAAATGTTGTGTGAATCTACAGCCGAGACCGGCGAGATCATCGGTGTCCAGGTTACTCCCTGATCGGACGAGCGCAGGATTCCGTTGCCCTCTTCTCCGACAAAATAATCGTGGCAGCCGCGAGTGGAATTGCCTTTGAGATCAGTAAACGCTCCGAGCGAGACCTTATAGCACAAATTCCAGGTCACTCCGTTGTCGGTCGTCCGAAACATCTGCGAGAATACCGGGCTGCGAAACGCCCAGTTTTCATTGATCACAATGTGGATATTCGGGTCGGTTTGATCGGAGATCGAGGTGTTGCAGTCTTGATACGTTACACCGGTTGCAGTCTTGACCCAGGAAACACCGTGATCGGTACTGTAATAGAATGAGCCCCCGGCGGAAATGCGGTATGTGCTGTCTGCGGCGACGGTGATATATCCCCACGATCCGGTACTAGTACGGATTGGCGTGCTCCCGAGCGTGACCTTGGTTACCACGCCCATATCGGCATAGAGGATGAACCGGTCCGGTGCGAAATCGTAGAGGATGCAATGTCCGCCAGTCGAAGGGACCAGGCTCTTCCATGTATTGCCGCGGTCGGTCGTGTAGAACGCGCCTTTATCGCGTGTGACGAATGCAAAGTGATCGACATCCCAGATATCGACATCGCCGATCCAATTCCCAATTGGCGGAGTAGTCAGCGTCGTCCAGGTCGCGCCGTAATCGGTTGAAAGCACCAAATTGGCCCATCCGGCAAGGATGACCGAATCCTTCGCTTTGATCGACCCATACTCAGCGGGTGCGAACGCCGTGTTGCGCGAGGTCTGCATGATATTCGGCGCGAGCAGGCGCCACTGGGGTTGTTGCGCGCGCGCCGCCAGGCCTGCAACAAGCAACAAAAAGAGGGATAGGACGAACCGGTATCGTCGCATGGGTACGGACTGTGTGTATTACTTAATAGTAACTCATCCCCCGGTCATTGGTTACAATTTTTTTCTTTTTTATTGGCGCACATAGGCATCTGTATCCGACACGTAGCCCAAACAGCAAATATCCTGTATATACAATCGGTTACACCGGTCTTCAGTATTTGGTAAAGATTAGCCGCAGTGTTGGGGTCACCTTCGTCGAGTGCCAACCGATGGAATCGAGGGTCCAGCCGTCTCCCATCATTTCCCCAGTAGCTACCACAAGGTCAACCGCAATTCCGGCGGCGAGTCGGGCGAGCCCCAGTCGGTGGAGGTGGAGTTTCGGTAGTAGAAGTCCGTGCTCGACTGCAGGTATAGGCCCGTTCCATATTCGATCACCTTGGGCTCTACCTCCGGGCCCTTCAGATTCACCACTACGCTGTCTTTGCTGTAGTACGTTAGTGGCAGGTTTATCAGGGTCAGCCTCTGTGAGATTGTGAATTTCAGGTTAGGGTCGGCAGGTTGGATCTGGCCTTCGGTAGCCTGGTAGATGGCGATGTCGAGGGAATCGATACGTTTCCCGTCGTCGGAGAATTTGATGTATGTGGACCGGGAGTCAGTGCGATGCGGGTATGAATTCGGAGGCTGGTAAAACGAGTATAGAACGCCGCATTGATGATAGTGCCAGTTCAACGAAGCATACGGTTGGAACACAGTTGTCTCCGAGGCCACGGTATCGTTGTTCGTATTCGTTGAGTAGTGATTCTTCGCGGTCATTGTTACCGACAAGTTCGAGAATTTCTGCAAAATCGCAAACGTACGCTCCGCGTCACTTGGCGTGCGTTGGATCGTCGTTGACGCAGTATCGTACACCAATTGAGACTTCGGTTCAATCAGTTTCAGCCGGACGACATGTTCACCGGGCTCACGGAAATAGTACCGAATCGTATCGAGGTCGAGACCTGTGATCACATGGAATGAATCATCGAACTCCCATTCAAAGAGCATCGGTCTGGGGAGCGCAAGTGTAGTCGTAGCGAAAAATTCTAGGGTGTCGGTCGGAAGCTCGACAGTCGAACTCGGTACAATTCGGAGGGTATCTTTCGGCGCCGCCGGCTTGGGACCAGAGGATGGAACCGGCTGAAGCGGGTCGCCAGACGAATGACAGCCACAAAGGAACAACCATATCGCGGCTGCGAGCACGAGGCTTCGCTTAGCGGAAGAACGTGACCGTGCAATATGCTCGATGATATCCATCGGTTGTATCTATTTGAAGGAGGCGGTGGGAAAAATATTCGTGCGTATTCGCGTAGGAATAGCTCGACACCGAATCATCTTGAACCTGGACCGCTGACCGTAATGTATTCCCAAATTCCATGAACCGAACGGAATCAGTGAACACGTCCACTACATGCAGCGAGCGAAACAAGAGGGAGACCGAACGATCGTCTTGGGATTGGTGCCCATCGAGGTTCATGAATGAGCCCGCATCTCCACGCAGATCTGCATCGTCAAGCTGGGTCCCATCATACGACAGCTCGCCGGAGATGTAGGCGTCTTGCCCGGAAGCGTATTCGGGTGGGGTACCTGACGATGTTTGAGGCGGGTGCGTGCTTGCGGAAAAGCTACCCAATGGATCGACAAGCACGTCGAGCGTCACTGACTTACCGTCATCGAACAACCCACGGAGCGAATCATACACTGTGCGAAGCGAACCGGCGTGATGATACACACTGTCACGATACCAGCCTGAAAAGCGAACGTCGATCCGTACCTTTTGAAACTGTTGAATGAGTGACAGCTCAATGGCGTGGGGGTGCACGTAGACAAAGCCGGTTTCGACAACCATCGCCTTCGTACTGCCGGATGCGAATGCCTCGACTTGAATTGTATAGAGACCGGGGAAGTGGATGGCTGCGTTGAAGCGGTTGGAATCTGTGTACTCCGCATGTCCCGCTGTATCCGTATACGACCATCGATATGACACGATTCCCGGCGGAGTCGGTGTGAGCCGGAGTTCGATTAAGGAGTCTGCAGTGACATTGGAGCTTTTGGCAGTCACCCGGTATGTGACCGAATCTTTCAGTACAGGAGTTTCCGTTGGAGCGGTAACGGATGAACGACATCCGGCCGTGAGCAATTGCCCAATGGCAAGCATCGAGTAGGTGAGAATACCGAGAACCCGAGAGCAACTATGCGGAGTCATAACGTCCAAACGTGCACGATATCGCCTGCGTTCTCATCGTGTTGGTCAAATAGCGATACACGGCTGCTCGCGCTTCGGTCTTAGACTAATTGCCGACAGTGGGCCGGATACCCTCGTATATTTGTACGATTTTCCACTGCGGGCAATTTTCTCCGTGGGGAATCTGTTTAGAGCTATTCCTTTACTGAAAGGCATTAACGATGCTCGGCGAATTTAGTCACGTTTTTGCGTTTTTCATATTAGCGATCATCTTTACGGCAGGGGGCATTGTCACCAACATGCTCATCCGTCCTACCAAGCCGAATACTCTCAAGAATTCCGCCTACGAATGCGGCGAAGATCCGATCGGGTCCGGTTGGATCAAATTCAATATCCGCTTCTATATCGTAGCCCTGATCTTTCTGTTGTTCGACGTCGAAATCGTCTTTCTCTTTCCCTGGGCGCTCGTCTATAAGCAGATGGGCTGGCTGGCATACAGCGAAATGCTGGTGTTCCTTGCCATCCTGATCGTCGGCTTTGCGTACGCATGGGTGAAGGGCGACCTCGACTGGGTGCGCCCGAAGCCGTACGTTGCCGATCTCGGCGACCTCGTGCTCCGCGCACAGCCGCGCAAGAGCCCGACGCCGGTTCCGGCCGATGTGATGCCGATGCCCGTCGAGCAGCTTGTGAACTGACGACGTGTGAAGTTTGAACTGTGAATTGCGAAGAATGAGCGGCGGACGACTTCGGTGATCCTTCCTCATTCATCCTTCATCCGTTTACGAAAGTATGGGATTACTCAATAAGTACGACAATCCGTTCGATAGCGGGAACATCGTGATCACCGGCGTGGACACACTGCTGAACTGGTCGCGATTGTCGAGCTTGTGGATGATGGGCTTCGGCCTGGCATGCTGCGCTATCGAGATGATGGCTGCTTCGGCATCGCACTACGACATCGGTCGTTTCGGCGTCATTCCGCGTCCGAGCCCGCGGCAGTCGGATATTATGATCATCTCCGGCACGGTGACCCTGAAAATGGCCAGCCGCACGAAGATGCTCTACGAACAGATGCCGGACCCCAAGTACATTCTCTCGATGGGCTCCTGCTCCAACTGCGGCGGCCCGTACTGGGAACATGGGTATCACGTCCTGAAGGGCGTCGACCGTGTGATTCCGGTAGACGTGTATATCCCCGGCTGTCCGCCGCGTCCGGAAGCACTTCTTGAAGGACTGATGAAGCTGCAAGAGAAGGTTCGCAAGCAGTCGGTTGCGCGGACGGTATTGAGTTAAGTAGTAGCGCCGACTTCAGTCGGCGCCCGCAAACCGAAGGTTTGCGGTTGGGACCCGCCGACGAACGTCGGCGCTACTTGAAAAGTGTATGACGAACAAAGAGATCTACGAAAAGCTGAAAGCCGTTTTTGGCAACAAAATCGGCGACTTCAACGAGCAGACCGGCTCCGAGTACGCCAAGCGCACCTCGAGCTATGCGGATGTCGCCGAGCCCGGTGCGGTTCACGAGATCTGCCAGTACCTGCGCGATGACAGCGATCTGGCGTTCGAGAATCTTAATAGTGTCTCCTGTGGCGACAATGGCGATAAGACGCTCTACGTCGCGTACCACATGGAGTCGATGTCCAAGAAGCACGCCTTCGCACTGAAGGTCACGGTGCCGGTCGATCACCCGATCGTCCCGTCGGTGACCGATCTGTGGGCCAGCGCGAACTGGCACGAGCGTGAGGGATATGATATGATCGGGATCAAGTTTCTCGAACATCCCGATCTGCGCCGCATCCTGCTCGATGACGACTGGGTCGGCCATCCGCTTCGCAAGGACTACAAGCACCCCGAGTTTTACAGAGGAATGAAGGTACAGTATTAATGGCTGAAGTTCTTCACCCCAACTTGACGACCGCGCCGGTACCGGTGAAGGTCGTGCCGGCCGAGAAGGTCGAGACGAACCGTCTGAAGACCGAGGAGATGATCCTCAACATCGGGCCCCAGCACCCGTCCACCCACGGTGTGTTGCGCCTGGAGGCTGTGCTCGACGGCGAACTCGTGATCGACGTTGTGCCGCATCTTGGCTATTTGCACCGTTGTTTCGAGAAGCATTGCGAGGCCATGACCTACCCGCAGGTCGTGCCGTACGTCGATCGTATGGACTACCTCGCGGCAATGAACTCCGAGCACGGCTATGCACTTGCAGTCGAGCGTTTGATGGGTATCGAAGTGCCCGAGAAGGTCGAGTATATCCGCGTGCTCTTCGCGGAGCTGCAGCGTATCGCGTCGCACTTGATCGCGGTCGGCACGTTCGGTCTCGACGTCGGTGCCTTCACTCCCTTCCTCTATTGCTTCCGTGACCGCGAGGATATCCTCGAGATGTTCGAGAAGACCTGCGGTGCGCGTTTGCTCTATAATTATATCTGGGTCGGCGGTCTTTCGCACGATCTGCATCCCGATGTGCTCGGCATGGTGCGCGCATTCGTCAAGAAGAATCGCGCCACACATAAGGAAGTCAACGAACTGCTGACGTTCAACAAGATCTTCCTCGAGCGCACAGCGAACGTCGGCGTCCTCAAGCCGGACGTCGCGATCAATATGGGCGCCAGCGGACCGATGCTCCGCGGTTCGGGCGTGAAGTGGGACCTTCGCCGCGACGACCCATATTCCATATATGATCGTTTTGAGTTCGAGGTCGCCGTCGGCACCGGAATGATCGGGCAAGTCGGCGATTGCTTCGATCGTCACTGGGTCAGAATGCTCGAGTGGGAACAGTCGCTCAATATCATCGAGCAGATCCTCGAGCAATTCCCGCAGAATGACAAGACGGACGTCCAGAAGGCGATCCCGAAGCGCATCAAGCCGCCGGTCGGCGAGATCTACTCGCGTACCGAGAATCCGCGCGGAGAGCTTGGGTATTACATTGTGTCGAAAGACAACGTGAATCCGTGGCGTGTCAAAGTTCGCTCGCCAGCCTTCACGAACTTAGCGTTGCTGCCGATCATCTCGCGCGGCTACCTGATGGCGGACTTGATCATCATCCTCGGCTCGATCGATATCGTGCTCGGAGAAGTGGATCGGTAAATATTAATGATATTGCGAGGAGGGCTTTAGCCCGACGAAGCAATCTGGAATGTTCGGGTGCATCGCCCGCTTCGAGATCATAGATTGCTTCGCTTCGCTCGCAGTGATAATCGTTGAGTAGTAACTGACAAAGCAAACAGTACATGTTTGACGGACTTCGAGATCTGTTGGTAAGCTTGCTCGGGAAGGGAGACCTTTCCGACATCCTTGCGGTCGTCGTGTATTCGGCGATGCCGCTTGTGGTGATCTTGCTCTATGCACTCTTCGCGATCTATGCGGAAATGAAACTTTCCGCATTCTTGCAGGACCGACTCGGACCGATGCGCACCGGGCCGATGGGTTTGCTGCAGCCGATCGCCGACATCCTGAAACTTCTGCAAAAGGAAGATATTTCGCCGAAGGATGCCGATAAGAAGCTCTTCAATATGTCGCCGTTTATCGTCTTTATCGGGAGCTATCTCGGCTTTGCTGCGCTGCCGTTCTCGGCTGCATATATCGGCGCCCGAATCAATCTCGGTATTTTCTATATCGTCGCGGCGAGCGGCCTCGTGGTCGTTGGTCTCTTGATGGCAGGATGGGGATCGAACAATAAGTATTCGCTCTTCGGCTCGATGCGTTCGGTCGCACAGATCGTCAGCTACGAAATTCCGACCGGGCTTGCCATCCTTTGTGTCGTGATGGTTGCCGGTTCGATGGATATGCAGACCATCTCGAAGTTGCAGGAAGGCGGTATTCAAAACTGGTTTCTCTTCGGCGGTCCGAAGCATTTGGCCGGGTTTGGCGGCGGCTACTCCTGGTTGCTGACGCCGTTCATGCTTGTCGCCTTTGTGATTTATATCGTCGCATCGCTCGCGGAAACGAACCGTGTGCCGTTCGATATTCCCGAAGCAGAATCCGAACTCGTCGCCGGGTATCACACGGAGTATTCGGCTATGAAGTTCGCGCTGTTCTTCCTGGCGGAATATGCGAATATGTTCGTCGTCAGCGCGATCGCCTCGGTGTTGTTTCTCGGCGGGTGGAATTCGCCGTTCGGCGATGTGCTCGGTGGGCCGGTGATGGGCCTGTTCTGGTTCGTCGGGAAAGCGATCTTTTTTGTGCTCATTCAGATCTGGATCCGTTGGACACTGCCGCGCTTGCGCGTCGACCAACTGATGAATATCTGCTGGAAGGTCATGATCCCGTTCGGCATGGCGACGGTGCTCGTCATCGGAACGCTCGTGACCTGGCTGGTGCACTAAGGAGCGATGTGGAGAAACGGCTTGCGTTCGGAGCGATCTTCTTATTCGGGACGCTTGCCGCAGCGACCGGCTGGCTTGCGTCGGTCGGCTACATTGCACGGTGGCTTCAGGCTGTCGTCCCGGGCAACATCGCCCAGGTACTGACGATCGGCGGCCATTCGATCCAGATCATCGGGGTCATCGGCGCGATGCTGGTGCCGGATGCCGAAGCAAATGAGTGGCAGGAGAATGTGTATATCGATGAATGACGTCCGAGAGACGTTCGGGGTCGCCCGAGCCGCTCGGATCTCAATTGTCAATTCAAAACATGGCAGGATACTTTAGCGATATCAAAGACGGACTCGGAACGGCGCTCAAGGGAATGGGCATCGTGATGAAGCATTTGCTTCAGCCGAAGGTCACGCGTCAATATCCGAACCCCGAGGACCGCTACATCATGCCGGAGCGTGCCCGCAACCGTCTCTATGTCAATATGGACGATTGCATCGGCTGCGACCAGTGTGCGCGTGCGTGCCCGGTGAATTGTATCACTATCGATACGGCTAAGGGCGTCCCCGGCGACCAACTCGGTACGACATCGCAGGGCAAGAAGAAGTCGCTCTGGGTAACGCGGTTCGATATCGATATTGCGAAATGCTGCTATTGCGGTCTGTGCACGTTCCCATGCCCGACCGAATGCATCCGCATGACGGATGTCTATGAGTTTAGCGAATTCGATCGCGTGAATCTGATCTATAATTACGCGACGATGAACGCGGATGAGGCTGCCAAGCGCACGGAGGCTGCCAAGAAGGACGAAGAGCGTCTGGCCGCCGAACGCGCAAAGCAGGCCGAAGAAAAGGCAAAGGCCGCCGCAGCCGCTCCGGCTGCAGCACCGGTAACGCCGCCGCCTGCAGCCGCCGGTGGGGTCAAGCCACCGCCATTCGCTGCGAAGCCGGGCGGAGTGAAGCCGCCCCCGTTCCAGGCGAAGAGCTGAGTAAAGTGTGAGTTGTGTTGCGCCGCCGGTCCGATCCGATTCGTCCGACGGTAGCACCGCCAAAGTTATACAGTACATTCGGAAGAAACGTACATGTTCGATCTGATCTTCTATATATTTCTCGTGGTCACCCTTGGTGGTGCCTTCGTCACGGCATTCTCGAAGAATATCGTGTATGCGGCGTTCGCGCTGCTCTTTACATTCTTCGGGGTTGCAGGGCTGTACGTCATGGCAAATGCCGACTTCCTGGCCATCACGCAGTTGATGGTGTATGTCGGCGGCATCCTGATCCTCTTGATCTTCGGCGTCATGCTCACCAACCGCATCGCGAGCGCGAACATCACGATGAGTTCGGGATCGCGATGGGCGGCGGGGCTATTGTCGCTCGGCCTATTCGCTATTCTCTGCATGGCATATTTCGGCAGCGATGCGACGAAGACGATCAAGACGCCAGACGGTAAGTCGCAGACCGTTTCTACCTTCCCGACCTACAAGAGCCAGCCTTGGGCGTCGAGCCCGTGGAATAAAGATGCGAACGAGCGCATCCTGAACGTCAAGTACGGTACGCCGGAAGAAATGAAGAAGGGCGAAGGCTCGAGCGGTACGGCAACCGAGATCGGCAAGTTGATGCTCAACGATTATCTGCTGCCGTTCGAGATCGTGTCGGTCGTATTGCTTGTCGCACTAATTGGGGCAGCAATGATCGCGCGCAAAGAGCCGACACCGAAGGAAGAAGCCCTGAGCGATGCGTTAACCGCCAACAACTAAGCGAACAATCTCGTATGACCATCGGACTCAATCACTACTTGTTCGCCAGCGCCGCACTCTTCGTGCTGGGCGTCTTTACGATGCTCTCGCGCCGGAATGTCATCGCCATCCTTATGGGTGCCGAGCTGATCTTGAATGCCGCTAATCTGAACTTCATCGGCTTTAGCCGGTTCGGTGGCATCAATATCGGCGGCCAGATGGCCTCGATCTTTGTGATCGTCGTCGCCGCTGCCGAAGCAGCAGTCGCGCTGGCGATCGTACTGAACGTATTCAAAAATTTCAAGACCGTCAATCCTGCCGACGCAGATTCGTTGCGGGACTAAGGAAGTGGCTCCGGCTTCTTGCCGGAGCGAACCGGCTCAACGCCGGTTCCACTATATACTGAGCTACTGAGTATTATGCACCAACTGATAGCATTATCGCTGGTAATTCTGGGACTGCCGCTGCTGTCGTTCCTGATCATTATCTTCAATCAGAAACGATTGATGCACAAGGCGCACATGGTGGGCTTGCCGATCCTCGGCACTGCACTGGCGCTGGCGATCTATATCTGCGTCAATAAGCTCACCGGATCGGCAGAAACGATCAACTGGACGACCAACTGGATCAGCTTCGGCAACGTCCCCGGCGTCGGACAGTGGGACCTGACGACCGGCGTCATGATCGACAACCTGACGGCGATCATGCTTGTGGTCGTGACCTTGATCTCGTTCCTGGTGCATCTGTTTTCCAGCGAGTACATGCACGACGATATCCGCTACTCGCGGTACTTCGCCTATCTCGGCATCTTTACCTTCTCGATGCTCGGTATCGTCCTCGGCAATAATTTACTCTCGCTCTATATCTTCTGGGAGCTTGTCGGATTTTCGAGTTATGCGCTGATCTCGCACTGGTATGAGAAGCCAGGCCCACAGCAGGCGTCGAAGAAAGCATTCATCGTCAATCGTGTCGGCGACGTCGGCATGTGGACAGGGTTGATGTTGATGTTCACGACGTTCCACACATTCGATTTCTCGAAGATCTTTGCCGCGATTCATGCCGGGCTTCCGGCGAATTTCAGTCTCTTGGGCTTGAGCCCCGAGACAACGCTCACGGTTGCCGGCGTATTGATCTTTTGCGGTGCGGTCGGCAAGAGCGCACAATTCCCGTTGCATGTGTGGCTTCCCGATGCAATGGAAGGCCCGACGCCAGTGTCCGCACTGATCCACGCTGCAACGATGGTTGCAGCCGGTGTGTATCTGACGTGCCGCATCTTCCCGATCCTGACCGGCGACGCGATGCTCGTCGTTGCAATGATCGGCGGCTTCACGAGCTTCCTCGCCGCTTCGATCGCTCTGACACAGAACGACATCAAGAAAGTACTTGCATACTCGACGGTGTCACAGCTTGGGTACATGATCATGGCGCTTGGTGTGGGCGCCTTCAGCGCAGGATTTTTCCACCTCGTGACGCACGCAATGTTCAAAGCGTGTCTCTTCCTCGGTTCGGGTTCGGTGATCCATGCGATGCACCATTCGCTGCATCACTTGCACGATCATCACACCGATCCGCAGGATATGCGCAACATGGGCGGCCTCTACAAGAAGATGCCGATCACTGCGACGACATTTATCGTTGCGACGCTCGCAATCAGCGGTATTCCGCTCATGAGCGGCTTCATGTCGAAAGATGAAATTCTTGCCGGTACAACGGCCTACTCCGCGTTACAAGGCGGCATCGCAGGTATCCTGCCGATCTTCGGGTTTGGTGTTGCGATGATGACGGCCTTTTACATGTGGCGTCAGGTCTTCATGACGTTCTTCGGCAAGCCACGCAAGCCCGAGATTTTCGAGCACGTCCATGAATCGCCGAAGGTAATGACCGTACCGTTGATGATTCTTGCGACGCTCTCGATCTGGATTTGGTACGGTGCAAACCCGATCGATCCGGCGAACGGCTGGTTTATGAAGAAGTGGGCAGCAACGCCTGCTCAGATCGTCCCGGCGAATACTGCGCCGAAATTTGCACATGTGGAAGGTCCCGCTGCTGCCGAGCACTCAGCACTCAGCACTGAGCACTCAGCACTGAAGCAGGAAGCGATCGAACTCGCTCCGCATCAGGAAGCGCTCGAGCATAAGACGCACGAAGTCGCCGGTATGGGCATGATCATCTCGATCGTCGTTGCGCTGAGCGGTATTGCGCTTGCGTGGTTCTTATATCTGAAGAATACGACGCTCGTCGATAAGCTTGCCTCGGCCTTGAAGCCACTTTACAACTTCAGCTTGAACAAGTGGTACATCGACGAGCTCTATGATTTTGTCTTCGTCGGTTCGTTTATGCTGATCTCGCGCTCTTGCGCATGGTTCGATACGAATATCGTCGACGGCATGGTCAACGGCGTCGGTAAACTGACGGTTGCGGTATCGATGATCAGCGGTTGGATCGATAAGTATATCGTTGACGGACTGGTCAACCTTGTCGCCGGAATTTCGCAGGTGATCGGCATGGCATTCCGCTCGTTCCAGACGGGACGCATCCAGACGTATCTGGCCTGGACGCTCGCCGGTGTCGTCGCCGTGTTCCTGTTGTTGTCGTACGGTTTCAAGTTGATGTAACCAGAGGAGACCACCCTACGTGACGCACTCGATCAGAACATATTCTATTGCATTGCTGCTGGCGGCGCTCGGTACGGTGGCGTTCGCCCAACAGCCGCAGAGCTTCACCAAGGGCGGTGCCGTCTTCCAGCAGAATTTTCTCTATATCAAATTCAAGCCGTCGAGCAAGATCGTGGCCTCGCATCTGCATGCGGGCACGACGACGGGTTTTGCCGATCTCGATCGTGCGTTCGAGACAATCGGTGTGCGTGACATCCAACCATTCCTCGGCCTCGACGGCGACGATCCGCGACAGTCGGACGGCTTCGTGAAAACGATTGCCAATATCGTGTATAGCAACGAAGGGCTCTCGGCAGAACGGATCGAATCGATGCTGATGACATTGCCGGAAGTCGAGCTCGTCAGCCGCCGCTTCATTTTCAAACCGTGCTATCAACCGAACGATCCGCACTTCACCAGCGGCGATCAGTATGGCCTGAACCTCATGAGCGTGCCGACGGCATGGAACACCACGAAGGGTTCGTCATCGGTGGTGCTTGCCGTGCTCGATGAAGGGACGAACTATCTTCACGAGGATCTGATGTCAAACCTTCAGACGAATCCGGGCGAGATGGGGACGGATTCGAAAGGGAAAGACAAGCGGTCGAACGGCGTCGATGACGATGGTGACGGGTATGTCGATAATTGGCACGGCTGGGATCTAGGCAGTTCGTCGGGTGCCGACCACACCAGCACCTACAAAGGCGACAACGACCCGATGCCCGGACCGAATGAAGGACATGGCACGTTCGTCGCCGGCTGTCTTGCCGCGACACCGGATAATGGACTCGGCGTTGCCGGTGTCGGGTTCAATTGCCACTACTTGCCGATCAAGTGTACTGCCGATACCGGGAAGAATGCAGGCAATATCAGCTTCGGATACGAAGGAATTACGTATGCTGCGATGCATGGGGCCCGGGTCATTAATTGTTCGTGGGGTGGCGATGCGTCGGGCGCAACGCCGAGCGATATTGCATTCTTGAACTCGATCATCGATTATGCCACCGCACATAACGCGCTTGTCGTTGCAGCGGCCGGCAACAACAGTGCAAATATCGACGCGACTCCGTTTATCCCCGCGTCGCTCGATGCGAATGTACTGACCGTCGGCGCATCCGATGAGAACGATCATGTGACTGGCTTTTCGAACTACGGCCATCGTGTGGATGTCTATGCTCCGGGTGCAAATATCTGGTCGACCGAGTTTCCGGGGAATTCGAGCTATGGGAGCTCCGGCGGGACGTCCTTCTCCTGTCCGTACACTGTCGGTGTTGCCGGATTGCTTGCATCGCGATACCCGAACTGGACACCGAAGATCTTAAAGAGCCAGATCGTCTCGACCGTCGATGCGCTGAAGTCGCCGACCGATCGTAACCTCTACTGGGGCCGAGTGAATGCGGCAAATGCGCTGATCCCTGCAAAGACTCCTGCACTTGTGATCTCGTCATACAGTGTGGACGGTACGCCGAGCGGGACATTGAATTATCTTAATAAGCAGTACGCGCTCTCGATCACCTTCCGTAATCTGCTCGGCAATAATGGCAATGCTCTTTCAGTGAGGCTGGTGCAGCAGGGCGGCTATACCGTACAGCAGGCTTCGGCATCGTTCGGTGCGCTCAATACCGATGCGACGGCAAACGGCGTGTTCAAGTTTACGCGCGATTCGTCGGACGACGGCATGCAGCTTCCGATGGTGTTCTATGTCACCGACGGTGCGAAATATAAAGACTCCCTGTATTTGACACTCGAGATCACTGGCGACAATGTTTGGGTCGATACGACCAAGCCGAATCTGTCGATCAACTCGTACAGTATCGACGGCAAGACGAACGGTTCGCTCGATTATATCAATAAGCAGTACGATCTGTCGGTGACGTTCAAGAACACCGGCGGCGCTGCGAACTTTACCGCTACCTTACTGCCGAAGAGCGGATATACCGTGCATAGTACCGCTGTATCGCTCGGGACGATCGCCAGTGGCGGCACCAAGTCCGGCGATTTTCTTTTCGTGCGCGATACGACCGACAACGGCAAGCAGTTGCCGATGGATATTCAGGTGCAGTCGAGCGATTATTCGGCAACGCTTCACCTGACGGTCTCGATCACCGGCGACAATGTGTATGTCGATGCCGTGCCGACCGTGAGTGGCAACCGCACGAGCGATCTTCGGGTGTCGCCAAACCCCGCCTCGACGGTGGCAATGGCGTATTTCAACCTCGCGGGCGAGAGCCGCGTCGCAATCTCGATCAGCGATATGCTCGGCCGGACCGTCGGATCTTACGATGCGGGCGTCTTCGCGGCCGGTGCAAACCGCTGGGAACTGCCGGTGGCGGGCCTTGCGAGCGGCGTGTATATCGTGCGTCTGCAGACGGGCGAAGGTGATATACTCGTGAGCCGCGTGGTGATTAAATAATTTTTATTGAAGGTATTTTGAGTAACGATTATGCCATTTAACTTTCCGATCCTATCGATCCTGACGTTCCTTCCGGTGCTCGGAATGATCGTCATCGCCTTCTTGCCGAAGACGAATGTGAAGATGCTCAGAGGCGTCACCGTCGCGGTGACGGCATTGCAGATCATCTTTGCCATCATCTTGTGGATGAACTTTAACGGTTCGATCGCCGGAATCAACGATCCGAAGCAGTTCCAGTTTACGGAGCGCTTCTCCTGGATCCGCCTCGGTGGCCTGCCGATCTTCGGCAACATTGCCATTGACTATGCGATGGGCATCGACGGACTCTCGGTCCTGATGGTGCTGCTGACGGCGCTCGTCGCCTTCGTTGGCGCGATCGCCAGTTTCTCGATCCATAAGAACGAGAAGGGATACTTCATGATGTATCTCTTGCTCGTGACAGGAATGATGGGCGTTTTCGTCTCGCTCGACTTCTTCCTCTTCTATATCTTCTGGGAGTTGATGCTGTTGCCGATGTATTTCCTCATCGGTATCTGGGGCGGACCACGCCGCGAGTATGCAGCGATCAAGTTCTTCATCTATACGCTCTTCGGTTCGATCTTCATGCTTCTGGTCATGATCGGGCTGAACATGACGACGGTCGTAAACATGGGCGGTACGCCGTACCACACGTTCAACCTGCTCGACATGATGAACCCGGCGAACCACATGGCCGGCTCGATCTTTGCGGGTTCGATGACGACCTGGCGCTACATCGGTTATCTCGGACTCTTCCTCGGCTTCGCCATCAAGATCCCGATGTTCCCATTCCATACCTGGTTGCCGGATGCACACGTCGAAGCACCGACTGCTATCTCGGTGATTCTTGCAGGCGTATTGCTCAAGATGGGTACGTATGGTATCCTTCGTATTTGCTACGGTATCTTCCCCGAGATCGCCGTTGCGACGAGTCAGTATCTCGTGATCTTCGGCTTCATCAATATCGTCTATGGTGCATTCTGTGCCATGGCTCAGAAGGATTTGAAGAAGCTTATCGCCTATTCGTCGGTCAGCCACATGGGCTATGTGCTCCTTGGCATGGCATCGCTGAATTCGCAGGGCATGGCCGGTGCAATTTTCCAGATGTTCAATCACGGGACGATCACGGCAATGCTCTTCTTGAGCGTTGGTGTGCTCTACGATCAGGCTCATACGCGCGGACTCAATGAGTTCGGCGGTTTGGCAAACAAGATGCCGAAGTACTTCGCGCTCGTCGTGATCTGCTACTTCGCGTCACTCGGTCTGCCGGGCTTCTCGGGCTTCATTAGCGAGGCGTTCGTCTTCTTGGGCTCGTTCCAGGCCTTCCAGTTCTGGACGATTCTCTCGACGCTCGGTATCATTCTCACGGCCGCATATATGCTCTGGGCACTCCAGCGCATGTTCCTCGGCACGCTGCCGGAGCGTTGGAACGGTCTCGTCGATATCGACGGCCGCGAGCTTGTCGCGCTCGTGCCGCTTGCAGTGATCGTGATCTTCCTGGGTATTTACCCGGCGCCGATCCTGAACCTGATGATGACGAGTGTGAACCAGCTTGCGGACTTCGTCCACAAAGCCGCGCCGCACGCCGCACAGGCCGCCTCGATCCTGAAGTAATTTTTTCTGCATGAGTCCGCCGTCTGAGGCGGACTTGTGAGTTCAACGCGAAGTGTATGCACGTATCATTACTTGAGACAGTCGCACTGGGCGCCGGAAGCGTCGGTCAGTTCGTCGCTGAGAGCATGACGAAGTTCGTGCCGGAGACGATCGTGACCGGTGGGTTCCTGCTCGCCATCATTCTCGATCTGTTCATCAAAGACAAGGCCGGCAAGAAACTTGTCGGGTCGTTCGCACTACTGGTGCTTGCGGCGGCGTTCGTCGAGTCGCTGACGCAGATGACGTGGTGGACACCCAATCAATCGTGGCAAGGTGGCACAGGCATCTTCCCGTACACGATGACGCTCTTCCCGCCGATGGCGAATTCGATGACGAAGACAATGGATGTCTTCTATTCGATGGCGGTTGTCGATAACTTCGCGGTGCTTTTCAAGCTGATCATTTCGCTTTCCGGTATGCTCGTGATCGGTATGTCGTTGATGTCTCGCGAGATCGAAGAGCGCGGCCGACGTAACGGCGAGTTCTACTCACTCTTGCTCGCCATGACGCTCGGCATGTTCCTGATGGCCGAGTCGATGGATCTGGTAATGATGTATGTGTCACTCGAACTGGTCTCCATTTCGAGCTACATCATGGCAGGCTTCATGAAGGACAATGCCAAGAGCACCGAAGCGTCGATGAAATATGTGCTCTTCGGAGCATTCAGTTCCGGGCTGATGATCTACGGATTTTCTATCCTGTACGGACTGACCGGTACGACGAACATTACTGCGATCCGACAGATTCTTGAAGGACAATTCGTGATGGGCTCGGTGAATACCACTGCACTTTGGAGTGCCGTGCTTCTGTCGCTTGTCGGCATGGGGTACAAGGTGAGCGCAGCCCCGTTCCATTTCTGGACACCGGACGTGTACGAAGGAGCTCCGATCCCGGTCACTGCATTGCTCTCGGTCGCGTCGAAGGCCGGCGGATTTGCGATGCTCATGCGGTTCCTGATCTTCGCGATGCCGGCAAATGGTCAGACGTTGCAGCCATGGATCAATTGGCCGCTTGCAATCGCTGTCATTGCAGCACTGACGATGTCGCTGGGGAATTTCTCGGCATTGCGACAATCGAACGTGAAACGTATGCTCGCGTATTCGACGATTGCGCATGCCGGGTATATGCTTGTCGGTCTGGTGACGATCGGCGCCGGCCAGAAAGTGATCGGTCTTTCACCGGGCGCGTCGGATGCAGGCGTGGTGTCGATCATCATGTATCTGATCGCTTATCTCTTCATGAACCTCGGCGGGTTCTATGTCGTGATGCTGATCGCCAACAAGATCGGTTCGGAAGAGGTTGAAGACTATAAGGGCTTTGCGAAAAAGTCGCCAATGCTTGCCGTCACATTCTCGTTGTTCTTAGTCTCGCTTACCGGCATACCGCTTACGGTAGGCTTCATCGGCAAGTTCTATATTTTCCTTGCGATCTTAAAGCAGCCCCAGTGGCTCTGGCTTGCGATCGTGATGGCGCTGAACTCGGTGGTGTCGCTCTATTATTATGTCCGCGTCATGCAGGCGATGTTCATCAAGCAGGCTGACGAGCAGACCGCGCCGTTGACCGATGCCGCCGATGTGCAGGCCGATGGCACGATCCGATTCTCATGGTATTCGCAGGCATACATTTTCGTGTTCCTCGTACCAACGATCGTACTTGGCGTGTATTTCACGCCGCTTGTCGATCTGGCAAAGCAAGCGATCCGATTCTTTAACCTGTCGTAAACGATCGTCCACGAGCGAATGCCTCCGTTCGATATTACCGTAGAAGAATTTAAGAAGATGCTCGACAGCAATGTCGAGCATCAGCTTATTGATTGCCGCCGCCCGGATGAATTCCAGTTCTCGAATATCGGCGGGACGCTCATCGAGATGCGCGAGATTCCCGCACACCTCGACGAACTGCGCGGTGACATCCCGCTCGTTATCGTCTGCCGCACCGGCAGCCGCAGCGCAATGGTTACTTCCTTCCTGCGCCAGAACGGCTTCCCGAATGCGCAGAATCTTCAGGGTGGCATCTACGCCTGGAGCGACCGCATCGACCCGAAGGTTAAGAAGTACTGACCTCACCTGCCGGTCTCGAGACGCGACGAGCATCCAGCGAGATCGGACCAGGACCAGCCAAGAACAGAAACACGCACGTCAGCAATTGGGCTACATCCGCTCGTGATTCGTGCAATACCGCCCACATTCCTACCGTCGGCGGAGCGGGCGGGAGCGGCAAGGGAGATGTTCCGAGATAGAGAGCGATCTTCGTCGAGAGAATGGCGACGATCATCTGCCCGATGAACAGCGCGGATACGATCCGTGTCCGATATCCAAACAGCAAACAAAGCCCACCGATGATCTCGAGCAGCGCGACGAAGGTCGCCAACTCCACAGGCATCGGAAATCCGATCTTCGTGAATCGGCCCACGCCTTGATTGGGATAGACGAACTTAAGAATGCCTTCCCAGAAGAATACTGAGCCTGTCATCAGTCGAATGACGAGCGTTGCTTTTGGTCCGTCGGTCGGGGTGTCGTTCAATACAGCGAGTCGAGTACGCATAGAGTTATGAATTGTGAATATTGCTACTGACTGCCGCTTGACCGTTCTTATTCCCCGAAAGAATTTTGGGAATATTTTAGGGTCTCCTCCGGTCATTACTATTATTGCAGAGGCACTCTTCATCGCTTGAGGCCCCAAACACAGCATGCACGGTTCGAACAGGAGATCATGCCGCATCTGGATGCGGCCTATTCGTTCGCGCTTCGGTTGTGCGGAAATAGGGCAGATGCCGCGGATATTGTCCAGGACGCATATCTCAGGGCAATGCGCTATTTCGATACATTTCGAGGCCTCAATGCGCGGACGTGGGTGCTGAAGATCGTGCGTAATCAGTATTATACGTGGATCGAGCAAATGAAGAACCGACAGGGACATGAATCGCTTGATGAGCAACATTTCGGCATACAGTCCGACGATGTCTCGCCGGATGATTCGCTCGTGCAATCGGAAGAATCGCTAGCAGTGCGTTCGGCGGTTGCTGCGCTGCCGCCGGAGTTTCGAGAAGTGATCGTGCTTCGAGAGTTGGAGGAGCTCGACTATAAGCAGATCGCGCTTGTACTCGAGATCCCGATCGGGACTGTCATGTCCAGGCTATCTCGCGGTCGCGCGATCTTGCGCGATTCGCTCCGTCTTCAACTTTATCCCGGACCGTAAGTGGAGACCCCGGATATTCATTCGCAGCTTCATCCGTATCTCGATGGCGAACTCTCGGCCGAAGAACGCTCGTACTTCGTCGAGCACCTTCGCACCTGCGCGCAATGTGCCGAGCAAGTTCGAGCCTACAGTCTATTACATCAGCGGCTCAAGACAGCGTTTCCCTCAGAACTGGTGCCGGAGTCCGTTCGCGATCACATCCGCGCCGCTGCTGTGGTGGCGCCTCCTGCGAAGCGATTGGTCCCGATCATTTCGTGGAGGATGGCAGGCGTTGCGGCGTGTGTCGTGGCGTTGCTGTGCTCGGTCTGGTTCTTTACTCATAGGAGTGTCCCGAGCAGCGAAGATGCCGAAGCGACGGAATTCGTGACAGACCACACGAACGCAGTAACCCAAGGCGTCGCAAGCTCGATCGCTTCCGCCGATTACACCGCCGTCTCCGAGTGGGTCCGGGAGACAGTCGGGTTCACTCCAACGTTCTCGGCAAGTGAGTCGGGTGGATATGAACTTCTTGGGGCGCGCTCAGCGCACGTCGCGGGTAAGCAGGTGGCTGTAATTCGGTTGAAGTTGAGAGGCGAGGTGGTAGATGTCTATGAGTTTCCCCGCGGCACTCACCTCTCGGACGAGCTCCACCGTTGGGATCGCAACGGCTATACCGTTGCGTCGTTCTCACAAGGTGCGTTGCGCTTCTGGATTGTTGGTGTTCTCAAGGAAGGCGAACTCAACTCCTTGGTTGCTCGGCTTCGCGACTCCTGATCTATCGCTCTCCACCAAATACCAGTCGATTTGAAAAGGTAAATGATCCAAGATCGAGCTTTGAGATCTGGTGTGGCGAGTTCGGGTGGATGGCGAGGTAGGCCTTCTCTCGTGCGAGTGCTCCATACAGACGGGTAACTTCTTCCGGCGTGACCATCGTGTCGTTATCGCCAACCGATACGAGCAGCGGACATTCGAGTTTCTTCACGTCTTCTTCGGTTAACTGCTTCTGAGCGAATGACCGGATCACTGACGAAGCCAATGCCGCAGTGCGGTGAAGATCGTTGGGTTCGTGGATCGCGGACAGTGCTGCGTAGGCTTTCTCCGAGCGAGCTTTGATAGCATCGGCGTCGAGACCGGCAAGCGCTTCCGATATCGCGGTCTGGGTCCAGTAGAACTTCATCGCATGACTAACGATGCTGCGCACCAGTCGCGGCTCCTGGAGCGCCAGCGTGATCGCGACATAGCCGCCCATGCTGTAGCCGATGATATCAACGGTTGGGATCTTCAGATGCTCGATGACCAGTCGCCGCATCCACATCGCAAGGTCGTGCATTGTGATTGCGTGCAGCGTTGTCGTACTCTCACCGTGCGATGGGAGATCCGGCAGGATGAGCATCCGGTCGGGATAGTATTCTTTGAGTCGGTCGAACTCGCGTCGCGTCCCGAGGGCGCTGTGCAGAAACAGCAGAGGGATATGATCGCCTCGTTTTTCTTCGTGAACGAGTTCGTAGGAGATCGTTGCAGTGTCGGTGGTGTAGGTCATGGGTTCAAAAAAGTAGCGCCGACTTTAGTCGGCGTCCCATCCACAGGATGGGATTCATCCAACCGATGGTCGAATATAGAATGGATACTCGACAATTGAATCAACTAACCCGGCTTTGATCGGATTGTTCCAAATATACTCCCACTTCTCGAGCAACTCGTGTTCATTACGAATCATCCGATCGAAGCTCTCTTTTTGCCACAGTGTACCGGACGAATGTTCGGCTATATTGATCTCACGAGCAGTTCCTCCCTTGATTTTTTGAAGAATCGAGGGAAGCGGGTGCCAAGTTTCTGTGTCCTTTTTAGTTGGCCGTATCAGCAGGTGAACATGATCGGGCATGACAACCCCAAAGAGAAGATCGTAAGTCGTATGATGTCCGTCACGGACCTTCTTACAAACGATATCGCGTGAGTTGTTTGGCAGAATCCTCAGTGCGCGGAAGGTAACAAAATACGTATAGCCTCCGATTTGCCAATGAGGGAGGTTGCGCCGGTAAGACGAAAACTCGGAGGTGGTTTCAAACATAGTACTTTCGATAGAAATGCAATCGCCCGCTTTCGCGGGCGTGCGCTCCGACTAAAGTCGGAGCTACTTTGGCTCCGGCGTTTGCCGGAGCCGCTTCGTTCAGAAAAGCCGTCTTACTTAGAGATTCCCTCGGAGCGCTTGTTCGCGCTCGATCGACTCGAAGAGGGCCTTGAAGTTACCTTTGCCGAAGCTGCGGGCGCCACGGCGTTGGATGATCTCGAAGAACACGGTCGGGCGGTCCTGCACCGGCTTTGTGAAGATCTGAAGCATGTAGCCGTCGTCGTCACGATCGACCAAGATGCCGAGCTTCTCGAGTTCGGCAATCGGTTCGTTGATCTTCCCGACGCGGGCTTCGAGGTCGCGGTAGTACGAACTCGGCACGCGCAAGAACTCGACACCCTGCTCGGTCAGCTTCGTGACTGTCGAGAGAATATCGCCGGTGATGAGCGCAATGTGCTGCACGCCGGGGCCATTGTACCATTCGACATACTCTTCGATCTGCGACTTCTTCTTGCCGGTCGCGGGTTCGTTGATCGGGAATTTGATCTTTTCCGAACCGCTCGCCATCACTTTCGACATCAGCGCCGAATACTCTGTGCTGATATCGCTATCGTCGAACGAGACGAACACATGGAAGCCCATTACCTCTTCATACCACTTTACCCACTTGTTCATCTCGTTCCAGCCGACATTGCCGACCATGTGATCGACAGCAGCAATACCCGTTGGCCGGGCAACCGGATCGGGCTCCGTCACCATCCGAAAGCCTGGGGCAAACCCTTTATAATTCTTGCGCTCGACGAAGGTATGGATCGTGTCGCCATACGTACGAATCGACGCCGTGCGATACGTACCGTTCTCGTCGGTGATCTCGCGCGGCTCCTGCACGCCGACAGCGCCACGTTTGGTCGTCTCCTTGTAGGCAGACTCGACATCGTCGACTTCGATGGCGATCGAATGCACACCGTCGCCGTGGGTTGCGAGATGCTCGTTGATATAATGGTCTTTTGTCAGTGGCGTCGTCAGGACGATGCGTACTTTCCCTTGCTCAAGGAGATAGCTTGTACGATCGCGCGAACCGGTTTCAAGGCCCTGGTAGCCGCGAATGCTGAAGCCGAACGCCGAGCGATAATAGTAGGCGCTCTGCTTTGCATTGCCTACATAAAATTCGATATGATCAATGCCGTTGAGGGGCAGGAAGTCCTGCGTAGCGGCCCCGGAGGCCTTCGATTCTGCGACTAATTCTGCTTGTGCCATTGTTGCTTTCCTTGCGATATGAGCGTGAGTATATGGTGGTATTTGTCCGGCCTTAGAACAATGGACGGCCGCAAACGGGTTCTTAGTCGCACGGGAAGTCGGACTGTGTTCGTCCTATTTCTTGCGCTCTGTGGCGCCATCGTCCGTTCGCAGCCGCTCGTCGCGCCGCAGCACCCTGAAACCCCGCAACAACAACGCACCCTCGCCGACCTTCAGCGCGATCTGGTTTCGACGCTTGCCGACCCGAAGTATTCGAATGCGCAGATCGGGATTGACGTCCGGTCGTTGCAAACCGGTGAACGGCTGTTCAATCTCGATGCCGAGAAGAACCTGCTGCCGGCGTCGAATCTCAAACTCGTGACCACCGCCGCAGCGCTGCATTTGCTCGGGCCGGACTTTCGGTATTCGACCCAAGTGGTCACCGGCGGCAAACTCGTTCGTCGTGTGCTCAAGGGTGATATTATCATTCGTGGTTCGGGCGATCCGACGCTCGGTTCGCCGTCGATGTTCACGGGCTCGTACCCGACGGCCGTTCTCGACGAATGGGCCGATTCGCTCGAAGCGCTCGGTATCGAGAAGATCGACGGCAGCATCGTCGGCGATGCAAGTTACTTCACGAGCGATCAGTATCCGCTCGGATGGACGCTCGAAGATATTCCGTATTACTATGCGACCCAATCGTCGGGGCTGTCGTTCGCCGATAATGCCGTCAGTGTGACGGTCAGCCCCGGGATACGTGGCGGTGCGAAACCGGTCTATGAGATTACGCCGGAGTCGCAGTACTTCGAAGTGAATGATCTTGCCGTCACGAGGGACGTGCCTCGCAAACAGGGTGATTCGGCGGTGGCTCCGTCGAACTCGATCACGATCACTCGCGAATCCGGCGAGAACACGATCAGCATTCAAGGCAGCATCGACCGCGGTTCGCCGGCCGTGAACGAACAGCTCTCGGTCGAGGACCCGCCACTCTATATCGCAACGGTCTTTCGCGAGATTCTTGCATCGCATGGGATTACCGTGACGGGCAGCGCGATGAGCGCCGCAGACCTCGACGAACGCATTAATTATAATGCAACACGAATTCTGATCAATCATCTGAGTCCGCCGCTTACCGAGATCGTGCGAGTCGTGAACAAGAAATCGCACAACCAATTTGCCGAACAGCTCATGCGAACGATCGGCAAAGAAACACTTGGCAAAGGCGATTGGCGCACGGGGGCCGAAGCGGTCAAGCGGTATCTGAATTTTGCCGGGATCGAACCGGACCGCATCGCGCTCTACGACGGTTCGGGCCTCTCGCGTATGGATCTTGTCTCGGCGGCGGATATCGTCAATCTGCTTCGCTACGTTGCTGCCGACCAGAAGATTTATCCCGCCTTCGATTCGTCGCTGCCGGTCATGGGGGTCGATGGTACATTGTCCTCACGGTTGCATGACAGTCGCGCAATGGGGAATGTGCACGCCAAGACCGGCTCGCTTACCGGTGCGCGCAGCCTCAGCGGATATCTTCGCACAAAAGACGACGAGCCGATCGCGTTCTCGATCCTCGTGAATAACTATACTTGTTCCGGTGCGGAAATTCAGAATCTTATGGACCTCGTCATCCTCAGACTGGTTAATTTCATGAGGAATCCGGTATTGAAGTAATATTCTACCGAAGTGCGGCGAGTACATGGTATACTCGCAAGATCATTCCATTTGAAGACTGAGATCATCGTCCTCTTGCGAGCAGGAACGGATGACATGCGTTGCGAAGAGGTTTGCGCGACGCTCTTCTTGTTTGTCCAGCACGCCACGTGTCGAATATCCGTCGAAGAATGTCGCTTGTGACGACCGGTATGGCGAGTATAGCAGGTGATAATACTCATGCCAGAACACGACAGCTTCGTTCTTACATCGAAGCGGATTGATTACGATTGCAGGATACGTGACGTGTATTTCCTCGGTAAATGAGTAGCGAATCTCATCGGTAGCTGCAGCGCTTGCGAAGGGTTTTGGCGATGGCACAGAAAGGATAGAACAGAATCCTTCGCGCTCGGCATGTGCATCCGGGAGACGAACGAGAATAATACCTTCCGTCTCGGCGATTTCGTCGATCGTTCTGCCGGCGAATCGTCGGGCGGCGTTACGCGCTAGCGCAATTACCTCGTCGGTTCGATATGGTGTAAAGGCTTGTTTCATGAGCGAGGGGGTGCCCATCAATGTCAGTATCAATATACTATGAATGTTGGCTGAGGCAGACGAATATTTTGGGGCCGAAGATAATCGCTGCGCCGGCTGGCCTCACTCTCGTGATGCGCAGCCGGCGCAGTATGTACTACACAGAGCTGATTAATGTGTAACCTTGACGGAAAACGTGCCGCTGGGCGCCTGATTCGCACCGGTTTGATTATAGAAACGGATGGTTACGGTGTTCGCAGCGGAGACCCACGCCTGATACCATGCCATCCCGGCAGGCATCGCACCGTTCGGGATCCCGAGCGATACGACATCACCGGTCGCCGCTCCGTTGACCGTGACCGTCTGGTTATCGACGCCATTGGTCGCGGTATTATTGAAGGTGATTGCCGCACTCACAACGACGCTGCCACGCCACGAGAGCGCACCGGAATTGTCTGACTCCAGATACCCGCTTGCAAGCGTTGCAACATGTGCCGACGGCCATGAGTAGGCGATGTTCTTGATGGCAACCATATCCCCGTTTCCGTCAATCTGAAATTTGCTGCCTGCACCGACGGAGAAGAGGGAGGACGGACTTGATGTTCCGATACCAACACTCCCGGTGCCGGTCACAGCGAACGGCGTTGTCGGATGGGCATAATAATATGCAAAGATGTTCGTCGCGCTAGTGAGCTGCGGTATATAGACACCGTAGAGATTGGTGATACCTGTCGTTGCCGGGTTCGCACCTCCGTACATAATGGCGTTTGCGATGTTACCGCCGCCCGAGCTTTGAAAACCGGCCCAGTGAGCCCATGCCGTGTTTACCGTGCATGTCCCGATGTTTTGAATCTGCCCGGTAACGCCTCGTGCCTGAGTGATCACCGGTGTTGCACCGATATTGACTACCGTCCCTGCGACGCCGTCGCATCCGGAAAGAGTGGATGGCGCTTGGAATTGTACAGTGAAGTTACCGCCCTGCATGTAGCCGAGTGTTCCGGTATAGTTACCGAATGCCCAGGCGGTTGCACGCTCTGCGGCGAGGGCAGCGGTGAAGTTCTGCGACGAGTTCGCAACGACAGCGTTCACATTGAGGGTCGTGGCGTTGTGCGTGATCGGTACAGAGGGAATGATATCCATGTTCATAATCGTGTTCAGATTTCCCGCTGTCGGATCGGTAGTACCTGAATTATAGACGGTGAACTGACTTGACAGGGTGGGGTAGGTGGGCCAGGTATTGATACCGACGAGTCCGGCCGGATCGATCGTCACACGGTTGTGGTCGCTTGCTCCGTCGAAGGACCAGATCGAGTAGTTGTTATTCGGAAATGCAAGGCCCATGACACCGTTGCCCCATCTCGGGTTTGCCGCAGTGATTGCACCGAACGGTGCATAGTCTACCGAAGCATATTGATTTGATGCAGTAGTCTTGAAGATGCGAACGAGCGGATGTCCGCTCGAGCCGGTACCAACGGCAAGCGCGACGCCAATCTGCGCATCCATATCTACGCCAACATTGCCGTTGCCATCGACCACAAACGGGCGTGTGGGATGATCGTAGCGGATGGCGTTAATATTCGTTGCGCCAGTGAGCTGTGGCACATACAGACCATAGAGATTTGTGATGCCCGCTGTTCCCGGATTGTTTGCGCCGAAGAGGTATGCATTGGTAATCGTGCCACTGCCGACGTTATACATCGCTGCATACGATCCGTATGCGTTGAGGATCGTTGCCTTCCCACTGTTCTCGACCAGTCCATACGTACCGATGGTATATGTATTCGTCGATGCGGCGGATTGGCTATTGTTGTACGTCCAGCCGATCGTGCCGATCTGCTGGTTGACATTGCCGCTTCCTTCGAAGTCCGAAAAGAAGAAGCCGCCTTCGAGGTCGCTGAACGCCCCGCTGAAATTTTGTCCGACGGATACTTGCGAATGCACACCAAAGTACGACCCGTTGAAGTTATTACTACTATTGGTGATCTGTGCGAACAGATCGAGCATTGTGACGTTGCTGTTCCATATCGTTGTTGGCGAGAAGTGATGTCCGTAGGCGATACAGTCGTACCAACCGGACGGATCTGCTGCGCGAGTCGAAAGCACCGAGAGCATCGGGTTGACTGTGCCAAAGGTCGGCGTGACGCCAATGCCGACCTCGCCGTCGGCATCGATGATCATCCGTGTGTTCGGTCCGCCGGTGCCGGTGACGAAATCAAGCGGTGCATTGTCGAGCGTCCCGAGATAATTGTTCGGTGCCGATCCGGTATTGCCACCGAGCATCCAAGCCAGGCCGCTGAGACCGCCGGAGGTTAGTATCTGGCCGCCGCCTGGGCTGAGCGTATAGTTGTTCGCTGCGGCATTTAGTCCGCTGCCGCTGATCAAGAAGTAGTGTCCGAGTCCGTCGTCACCTTGAAGCGAATGGCCGTTCTGTGCCCATGCGGATATAATAGAGGTGCCGCAGAGAAGCAGGATGGTAATTATCTTCATGTTTTTATAGAGATACAATGATCGTGAATTGCCCGAATACATGCAGTTTGTCGGAAGTCCCGACGTTTCGGTTACAAATCTAATTTTTCGTGACCAAATTTTGAAGCAGGGGTGACCAATAAATCCTCTGTACGACACCTGACACGAAAAAAAAAGAAAAAAAGAGGCGAAATATTTAAACGAAATAGAAATTACTGTGTCAATACTGAAAGAGCAGACGGTTACGAAAGACGCGCAATCTTCTAACTCGTTATATTTGAATAGGATATGAGAAAGTCAACTACAGTGTTCGCAGCACTTCTGGCCCTGATCCTTACTTCGGGTCTGAGCCTCGCGCAGCATCGTGGCGGTCCGGGTCATCATGGTTTTCCGGGTGATACCATTCGTCCGCCGCATGGTCCGATGGACTCGTTGCATGGCGGTCCGATGGATACGCTGCATCGTCCGCCGTTCGGTAAGCCGCGTGGTGGTCGTGTTGGTCTGAAGGATTCCTGCTTCCAGGTATTCCTGTCGCAGATCCCGGCCGATTCTGCAGCGATGATCACCGCAGATATGAATGGTCTGCAGACCGATCAGGCTCAGGCAGATACGCTTCGTCACCAGCTCTTTGCAGCATTCAAAGCACATGATTCCGTTGCGATCGCTGCGATCCGTGCGCAGCTCCAGGCTCTGCATCAGCAGATGACCGATCTGGCGAAGAACTTGAAGTCGATCCTCGATCAGTACAAGGATCTCTTGATTGCCGTCCGCAAGGATTGTGGTGGAATGCCAAACCCGCCGCATAAGGGCGGACCGGGCAGCGGTGGCACAATGCCGCTCGTCGTCACGCCGATCGTACCGAATCCGGTACCGACAGGTGCAACGGCATCGTTCACCTACACGCTTAGCGCTGCAAGTGACGTGAACATCACGATCAATGACTTGATGGGTACAGCCGTGAAGACAGTCTTCAGCGGCAACGTAACCGATACCACTGCGCAGACGGTGACGCTCGACCTGAGCGGCCTGAAGCCGGGTCTGTACATCCTCCGTGTACAGGCAGGGAATGTGGTCATGAGCCAGAAGCTCATGGTTCAGTAAGAGTTCTTTCGGGGGAAAGAATGCAAGGGCGGCTGAGAGTATGCGCAAGCATACTCGAAAGCCGCCCTTGATGTTTTTAATCGGGTCGCTCCCACAGACGTATCGTCAGTAGGCCTGCCAGGTCCAGATGCGTAAGCTTTGTCACGCTGTTATAGCCCATTCCCCCGCCGATGAAGAAACAGATGCGTTCGCCGATCCACACCTGTGCTCCCAGATGCATGCCGTATCCGTTCGTATTTGCATTGCCGACAAGCATGAGAGCGAACCGGTCGTTCGATCGCTCAGGCAGCACGACGTATTGTACGCTCTGTTGGATCGCGATCGTGCGTCGATCGCGCGTGATTGTATCGTGAACGATCAATATTCGGTAGCGGATCTCGCGGATGGTATCGTGAACCAGTTTTTCGATCGTCCGTGTGCGCAGTGGCGTCGGCTTATAGACATGGACACGATACCCATGATGCTCGAGCGAATCAACGGAAAGCACCTGCGAGGGTGCACATCGCGCACTGCACAATAGCAGTACAACGACGAATACTATTCGAGCAACTCGAATCGTGCATACGCTCATACGACATCCAGGATCTTGGCGGCAACGCGGAAGTTGATCGACGAGCGACCGTCGGCGTTTGCAATCGATAGTTCGGAGAGATCCGCGCTCGTGAAGCCTCCGCTTGCATACAGCGAGTGCATTGCTTCGTGATACGCGGCCTGTTTGAACCGTAGCAGATATGTTGCAACCGATGGCATAGCCGCCTGTGGGATCGGGCTGAGCCCCGCTTCCATCCCATAGTGATCTTCGACGTAGGGATCGGTGGACGAGCAACCGCACGGCGTTTCGGTCTGCGGTCCGGTCGATAGCTTCATGTGTTCGAGCGGTAAGGCGCCGGCAGGCAAGCCGGGTATGGATGCACCCAGTGCAGGCGGAACAGTCCAGGGATCGGTCGTTGCGTTTCGGTACCGTAAGTAGAGTGGTGTCATTGTGATCGGTCAGATAGTGTGTCGGTGATTATGTAAAGAGACTGAATGTGTATTTCGCACGAACGTGCAGCACGAAGCGCGACTCGCTTGCGATGAAACGCCATGCGTCGATCGAGACGAGTTCAGCACGGTCGATGCAATAGAGATCGCCGGGCAACATCGTTGGCGGCGAGTAATAGGGCGTGTTGATGAACTGCTCGATCGATGCAACCGTATTGCTGCGCAGCGTATGAGATTCGTTGTATTGATTCTCGCCGACAGCTAGGTACACACGCAGTTCGAATTCCTGCTGGCCCCGGGTCGCTTTGCCGTTGAAGTCGAATGTTGTGTAGCTCGTATCGCCGAGTTCGAGCGAGAAGCATGGAAACGACGAGAGGGGAATGTCGCGTATTCCCATCGACGGCGTAAACTTCCAGACGGCATAAGCGACCAACTGCTGGACGAAAGTGTGATGAAAGTTATCTTCTCGTGTCATACGGCATAGCGCTTATAGGGTGAAAGCATAGCACGGTGGCGATCGGTCAGCTCGACATATTCGCTGCGGGCGAGCGAGGCCGTGTCCCGATACAAATCGATCGCTTTCGAAAGCGACCCTGCTCCCTGCTTCGATTCGCGAAGCATCACGGCTGCAATCTCCGTAATGACTTGTCGCACAGTTTCGGGGCAAGTTAACGACAGTGGGGTTTTGTATGAGATGCTATGCTCATAGCCGGAGTCGAACGTCCCTTGCGAGTTGACAAGTAGTATTCCGCTCTCGAATAGATGCAGCGGTGCGATGCTTTGCGGTGTCGCGACGCCGTTGATGTCGGTCGTGATCCAGGAGGTGACCGAGCTCGCCGGCTGATGCAGTCGAAGATAGTCGGTGCCGTTGCCCTCGAAGGTCTCGGTCTTCGTCGCATTGGCGGTGAAGTCGAGATCGAGATACGTATAGACTCGTTCCGTCGCGGTGTCGAGCAAGGTCTGAAAAAAACCGAGGATCGTCGGGTCGCCGCTGAGGTCGTTGATATAGAGCTGAAAGCCCGGTACGGTGACCGGTGATGTGTATGTTGGCATAGATGAGAATGGATGTGATTGAGTGGTGATCGGGCGAACGACCGGTACGGACGAGGCATGCCTCGTCCGTACAATGTTCAGTCGTTGATCGTGTTCGGCGACAGGCCGTCGCCGGGTGGAGCAGTTACGACGCGCTGGTGCTGAGCACAGCGAGATAGCTCGGCTGTGCGACGCCGAAGGCGATGCGTTCGGTCAGGCGCATCATCTGCAGATCGTTCGTGAATGCATTAACCGTATCGGCCGTGGCATCGAACGAGATCCGGACGTCCATCGCGCCACGCTGACCGAGCCAGGCACCCGCCGTCTTCAGGTTGCCGAAAATGGCGAACGGTGTCGCAGGGTGCGGGTTGGCATCGTAGGTCGTCGTGAGAATGCCGTTCGGCAGCACGACGATCGGGAAGCCGCGGAAGCTCAGCGCCGTCTGAGCAAGCGGTCCGTTCGGCGTGACGTTCGGCAGGATCGCATTCGTCAAATCCCAGAGGTAGCGGCTGTTCGCATCTTTCTTCTTGAGCAGTTCGGTGAGCGCATTCTGCTCGATGAAGATTGCCGCGTCGCGCTGGTATGCCGGTGCGAGCGACTGCACGAGCGAGATCATATCGTCGAACGTGACGTCCGGGAAGTGCGTCTTGCCGCTTGCCGAGCTGCCGCCGAGGTATGTCGTGTTGACACCCGCCGTATTCAGGATGCCGGTGAACGGCGTGCCGTTGCCGCGGAAGACCTGCGTATCTTCTTCCTGTGCAAAGACGTTCGCAAAGATGCGGACGATCGTGTTGTACACGTCGATGTTCGCATCCTGCAAGAGTTCGTTCGAGATCGGATAGATCGCAGCGAGTTTCTTGGCCGTGAGGGTCAAGCGTCCGAAGGTTGCTTTCGATGCATTGATGACATTATTCTCATCGACCCATTGCACCGTCGGTTTTCCTGCCAGTGTCGAGACGTTGAGAATGTTCGAGTTCATCTCCACGACCGGGCAATACTTTCGGGCGAAGCCGTATTCACCGAGTGCGAAGACAACATCGGCATAGAACTCTTGTGGGACGAGGTATCCGCCCGCCGAGCTCGTCCCTTCGATCTGTGGCGACAAGAGCTTGACGTATTCGGGATCGTAGCTCGCATGAATGCGTCGCATCTCGTCGTGGTCACCTGCCGAAAGAGCGGAGAAGAACCGGAACGTCTTGCGGATCTTCTCTTTCTCTGCCGACTTCGTGCCGAGTACATTAAATGCCTTCAGCGCCGAGCGGTCCGGTTGTTCTTTGGTGCGTCGTGTGACCGCTTCGTCAATGAGCTGCTTCAGCTCGGTACGCGATGCGGTGAGTGTGTCGGTGTGTTCGTTGTGTGTGATCATATGTGGTTGGTTTGGATGTTAGTTGTTGGTACTGGTGAATCGATACGCTGGACGAATGGTCAGAGCAGCCCCGCTGCGTCGGAAAGCGAGAGGCGTTTTCCTGGCAATCCGTCGTCGATGGCAAACGGGTTGCAGGGGAGTTCGACCTTTGAGACTTCGATCAGCTCCCATTTCGTGAAGCGGACGCCGCCGTGTGCATTCGGCTCCCACTCGATCGGTTGGAATCCGACCGAATTTGCAGGCAGCAGACCAGCCATATCCAGATCGAATATCTTCCCGGCAAGAGGCGAGATGTCGGCCGAAGCATATTCGGCAAGGGCGTAGAGTGCGTTCTTGGTTTGCACGAGCCGCACGATACGGCCGATCGTATGGATCGGCTCTTCGGTCATTCCGTGCTGCCAGAGAAATTGCGGGTTGCGCTCGAAGTTGGCGGTAACGACTCCTTCGATCACAAGCTCATCGCCAGCACGGTCGACATCGGCGGTAGCGATCTTGAGCCAGCGTTGCCGCGAAGTGGTCGTCTCGCCGGCAAGTGCGCGTTCGTCGCTCGGGGTCAGCGGGAAGAGGATGTCGGCAGCGATCTTTATCTGCTCGTCGTCGGCCAGCAGTTTGCCGCTCTTTCGGATGTGTTCGATCAGTTGTGTCTGTGTCATAGGCGTTGCTGTTCTGTGTGTCAAACTCAGTATATTTGGATGATGAAGTTCGTACCCGTGCTCTTGCTTGTTGTCGTACTCTCGTCCTGTGCGGCCGGCGGTCGACCTGTCGACGGCAGCCGTATCATGCTCGAAACGGCAGATATTTCACGTCAGGAATTCTTTCTGATGAGCGTTCGCGAACATGCGCTCGTCGTCTCGCCATACACCGAAGAATTCTATCATATCGATGCGACGATCGCTGCATCGATCTCGATCCCATTCGAGCATGTTAGGTATGTGGGCAAGTCGGCGTCGGATAATTGGCGGATGATCGGCATTTGTTCAGCGGCCGGACTCGTCTCCGGCGCGTATATCGGCGATCTCGTACGCCCGTCGACACAGGCCGAGATCGAACGTGGCGTCCGAAGTTTCGAGTTTACGAAGGAAACCTATCTCGGTATGCTCTCCGGCCTTGCGCTTGGGGCGACGGTCGGATATTTGTCGACGCATCGTGCAGAACAGGTCTTCGATCTCGGTCGTCCGGAGGATGTAGCGAAGCTGCGGCATAGTGCGATCTACCATGACGAGGAGCCGCCCGAACTTGCAAAGATCCGGTAGCGGATTGAAAATGCGTCAGTTGTGCGTGTAAGAAATTGGTCATCATTTTTTCATCTACATTTGTGTATCAAAATCGAATTTGATGTGTTATTTAATATGAAGGGGACCGGTCACGACAGACCCCGAAGAATTCGAGAACGGACACACCAGATGAGATACGCAGCCATACTGATCCTCGCAGTTATGCTCGCAAGTTGCGGGATTACCCGCGATTACTCATCCGTGAACCACGTCACGCTGCAATTTACCGATTCGAGCCTAAAGGACTGCTACCTGCTGTCCGTCGGCGACGATGCGCTGATCGTTTCCGACATCGATCCGGCCGGCATGCCTGCCGAAGCGCTCTCACTGCATGAGATGATTCTGCCGACGCGAGCCGTGGACCGTGTCTATCGCCGCAATCACCAGTCCTTTGCGGGGACGTTCCTGCCGACGATCGCTGACATTTTTTCGACGCGTCGAGCATTCAGAGTGAATGCCTTCGGCAATAATGTGTCGGCACTCTATGACGCTGTGCGGTATTCGTTCGAATACTTCACGAGCAAGTCGTTCAGCGAATACGAACTCACGAACGACCGAGACGTGCAGATGCTCCAAACCGACGTCGCTCAATTTCCGCAGACTCCCGCAGCCGAGACGTCGCATTAACTTCTTCGATTCAAACCTGCGACGCGGCTGTTAATAGCTGCGATGCCGCTCGTTCGCCACCGTGCCGTCTATCCGTTCGTGCCGCTTGCCCGACGTTCGTTTGCAGTCGCTCTCGTATGCGTCATACTGTCGTCGTGCGCGCCAAAGCATCGCATCGAAGTAGAATTACGCGACGGAAGTACGACAGAGTATTCCCTTGTGAGCATCCGCGATTCGGCGATCGTCGTCTTGCCGACCTACGAGCAAACCGACCCTCGATATCTGGCGTACACCCACATGCAGGTGATTGCCGATACCGCCATCAATCGGGTGAAGCTTCCGGTCCAAGGAGATTTCGTCAGTTCGATCCCGGCAATGCTGATCGGCGCTGGCATCGGTGCCACCGTCGGCAAGCCGTGCGACTGCGAGGATAAGCTCTCGAAATCGGTGATCGGCCTGGCGTTGGCTTGGAATCTCGAAAAGGTCCGTCTGCTCATCGAATCGCTGACGAACGATTGGCTCTACCTCTGGGTACCCGACGACCGACAAAAAGTCCGGGGGAATGCGATCTTTCACGACGAGCCGCCGATCATGGAATACGTCAAGTGATTTCTTTCCAATTGGCGTCGTAGACGTTCGTCCCGACCACAAAGACATTTCCTTTCCCTGCTGGGAGCGGCCCGAGGCCAAGTAGCTTCCGTTGTTCGTCCACAGTCAGAGATTGTTTGAGCTCTTGCAGGCGACCGAGTAATTTATCTTCTGCTTCCGGTACGATATCGTCGCATCGGATGACGAACGAGATGGAAAATTCGAGCGCGAGTCCGCGTGTGAGCGCTGCTGCGATCTTGCCGAGCGCGTGATCGACGACATCGCGCATAAACACGCGGTAGCTCGTTTCCGCATTCGCGAGATTGACCCCATCGGTATCGCCAAGCACGATCTTCGGGACTTTGAACGCTTCGCGGATCGAATCGCGCAACGCTTTGCGGCTTTCGGCAAAATCAAGCTCCTTCGCACCGACGCCAAGCGTTTCGAGAGAACCGCCGTCGGGCAGGATGGCGAGCTTGCCGGCGTTCGACGGCCCTTGGTACTTGGCCTCCCAGGTCGCGCGGATCTCGTCGAGCTGTGCCTGCGTGAGAGTCGTGCCTTTCGGGAATTGCATGACCGCACGAGGCATGGCATCGTTGTCGAAGAATCGCTGCTGATACAAACGCAGCGCGCTATCGGTCATGGCCGTCTCGATAATATCCGAAAGGATTGCGTGTCCGCTGAATGGCGCTGTGCGAATATCGGAGCGTTTGATGTGAATGACGTCCGCCGCGGGGATGCGGGTGTTCGAGGGGAAGAACCGGTAGAATGCCGGCAGTTCGTCTGTTCCACGCTCGATCGTATAGCTCGTCGCGGGCAGCAGCCATAGTTCGCTCGGCTGACCGTAGCCATTGCGGACTTTGAGTAACAACGCATTCCCGGTGGCGTCGAGCCACTGCGAGATGAGCTCCAGCAGGTCGGTGCCGTTCATCAACGGGTTCGGCGCTGCGAGAATGCGTTCGATGGGATGATCCGCCGAAAGCGCAGTCTGCTTTCCTCCGCTGGTGTCGTATGCGTGGAGTGTTCCGCGTCCGACCGCTTCGCTGCGTGCATGCATCGCCGCCGATACCGTTTCGCGGATGAACAGAAGATTCTGTCGAGGATTGTCATACCGATTGAAAATGAACGGCGAGTTGGTGCCGCCGCCGGTGATCGTCAGCGCCGCTTGCTGGGGGGCAGCCTTGCGCGAGATCGAGATATTGAATGTGCCGAGTCGTAGGTCCATGATTGAGCGTGTGTGTTGTATGAAGTCCGAGCAATTCCATCCACCCCGTAGAGGGGTGCTATTCGATCACGATACAAATACCGAGTAGTGCTATTTCCCGCTTAGCGCGTAGCGAACCGCACGTTCGAGTACCTCGTCGCGGCCCTCGCGTATTCCCGCAATCGTCGGGACGACGGGGATGTTGATCTTAATGCCGATCTGTTGCGTCGGCAGGCCGCCGGAGTAGAAAACTCCGAGACCGGTAAAGAATGTCGTGATGTTTCCCGGGAGTCGGATTTCTGAGATATTCCCGTCTGCACCCGCAGTCTGGCTGCCGATCGTGATGGCATCGAGCCTCGTTTGCAGCGACATGATCGTGAATTCGGCATGGCTCTGCGTCAGTTCGTTCGCCAGGATGATGATCTTCCCCTTGTATTTATCACCGCGATCGTCGCCACACACCATCATCTGTTTTGCTGTGCTGACGAGATACCCCGGGTGCGAGACGACCGGTCGTGTGAAGAACGCAAAGGGCACACGTTTACTTAGATAGGCCATAATGTCGTACATCGTACCTCTCGGATAATTTCGTACATCGAAGATGATCGCGGGCAGGCTCATGAGCGACTTCATCATCGTGCGTACGTTCCGCCGCTCGAGCTGTCCCATATCGACGTAGCCGATATTCCCTTGCAGGATCGACCATTCGTTGCTCAGGAGGTTCGTTCGAACGTCAGAGGCTCTCAGTTCGGTCTGGTAGTGTGCGGTAACTTCAAATTCCTTTTCGCCATTGTCGATTGTCAGCCGAATGCTGTCGCCAACTTTGCCACGGAGCAGATAGTTGTTGATATCTCGTTCGATTGCGGCCTCGTTCGAACCGCCGACATAATGCCGCAATCGTTCTCGCAGTTCTGCGACGTTGACCCCGCCAATTTTCATCAACAGATCGCCCCGATGGAGTCCGAGCGACGCCAACGACGAGTCGAACCGTGCCATGCTGCTACCGAAGGAGCCCACGATCACCGTCTGCGAGTTCAAGTACATCAGTCGGATCGGCAAATACCCATCGCCGAATACATACTTATCGATCGGGCTGCGAACAAAGGCATGACTATCGTGCAATTCTCCGCGAAGCTGTAGTACCGTGTACAAATATTGGATCGAATCCTGCGCTTGGGAGAACCGGGGGATGTAATCGAACAAGACGGAATCCCACGGTCTGCCGATCAATGCGCGATTGGGATCGTAGTACTGAATGATGTTCCAATACCGTGCGAGCGCAAGGATCCGGATCGCCTCTGTCGGGTATAACGGTTCGCTCGGCCCGAAATACTTATCGTCGATCGATACGTCCGGGTTCATCGCGCCGCGATAGGCTGTCACGTACCGGTTTGCAAGCGGTCGAAACGCCTCTTTTACGTTTCGCATGAGGGTGGTTACCTCTGGCGTGAATAATGTCGTATCGAATATCCAGCTCAAGTCCGGTTTCGATACTACTGCCGAGGAATCGAATTCTTCGACAGAAGGCTGATCCGCCCACACGTCTCGCGCACTCTCCGCGCTCTTGTAGAGCGATATCAGTACGTCGTTGCACTCCTTGCGTGTTCGTGCCGAGCGGATGCGATCGTAGGTTTTGACGAACTGCTCGTCCCAGAGCACCTTCCCGTCCGCCACGGCAGGATGATAGTACTTGAGGAATCCCCAACATTTGCAAAACGCAGCGATATTCCTGACACTCTGGCTGTCCTGTGGTTGCGAGTATGCACAGGTCGCCGCCAGCAGTGCGACAAGGGTGATAGAGAGCGATCGTTTCATAGCGTGGAAGAATGGTATCGCAAAACTACGAATCTTCGTGGATATCGATGATAAATGAAGCGCTATAATAATCGTGGACCTACCGGCGTATACTGAGCGCACCAGATCCCGTAGCGCGCAAGCGCCGTTGCGTCGGCTCGGTCGGGGCTTCGGCCGAGGCGTCTGCGCAGATCTTCTTTCGGTTCGAAGCGGTATCGCGTGGTCAATTCGCTCTGGTCGAGTCGCAGTGCGCTGAGTTCTTGCAGGAGTGCCTCGTCGTCGAGCAACTTGATCGTAGCGTTGCGTACTTCGTGTTCGAGGATGAAGTACATTTCCGCTCGTGCGTTGGCAAACGGTTTCTCCTGAAAGCCTTTTGCCGCCGCTGCGAAGTTCACGGCATGCACCGGGATCCCATACGAGCGCAGAATATCGGTGACACCTCCGCCGATACCGGTATCGTCGATCGCGATCGTCGTGCATCCTGCGTTGTAGTGCGTGCGAATCGCTTCGGCAATGGCAACGATGTCTCGGGTGCGCATCGTTTGGAAGTCCTGTTGTATATTGCCATCGAAGAAGGCGAAGACAGTCGCATCCTCGCCGCCGTGCGCGACGTCGACACCCATCGCACGTTGCCCGCCTTCGGCAGTCGAAGCGACCGAGCGTTCGAGCAGATACATTGCGAAGAATCCTTCACCGTCGTCATCAGGCCATTCGCCCAAGACACGCGTGGCGATCTCGCGCGTCTTGCGATACCATGTCCCCTCGAATTCCAGCGAACCTTCGGTGTGCGGTTCGACCGGATAGCTCCATTGTGCGAGGCTTTGGCGCACCCAATGCAGCGTGACGGCGCCTTTGACCGTTTCGTGGCCGATGGTGAGGTTCGGGTGTTCGAAGGCCGATAAGTGCACCACGAACCACTCGCCATTGCGCTCGGCTTCGTACGGGTAGCTTGCCGTGCCGAGCGGGTTATAGGCGAGGATAATTTGTGAGTCCTCGCCCGTCCCGTTGGCGAGCAGGGCTTCCATAATGTCACGGTCGAGGGCGGTTGCTTCGTCGACCGCGATCATGATTTTCGGGGCATGGTAGCCCTGCGCACTCTCCGGGACGGCAGGGGAGATGCCGATCGCAAAGTGTTTGTCGCTCACATGCAAGTGTTGTTCGCCGATACTGTGATCGGAAAACAGATGCGTCTCGCGAGCTTGGCGCCGGATCTCCCCCCACAGATTTCTACGAAGTTGAATATGCGTTGCTGCGCTTGTCAGTACGACCGACTCCGGGTGATAAGCCATCATCCAATTAGTGATAACCGCGATGGCCGTGGTCTTGCCAGCACCGTTGCAACTTCGAATCAGTATTTTTCGCTCGCCACGTTCGACGGCCGAGAACAATGTCTCGAACGCCGACCACCGGGTCAGTCCGAGATAGCGTTGCGCGAATCGTCCGATCGATAACGGGTGCATTGTTGCCGAGTGAAGAATATTGCCGGTCCTTCGAGAGGCGCGCGGGAAGGCGCTCCTCGCGAGGATAGTGTTCGATTGTTCGAGTGGTTCGGAGTGACGCGTATCGGTCGTGTGCATCGTCGTTATGTGACCCACGCACCTCTCGAAGGACCGGCGTTGTGTGTGCTTAGGCTGCTTTTGCGGTGACGGCCGCTGTTGGCGTCATCGACTGCATCATCCAGTCGGTCAGAATGCGCATCGCATGTTCGCGCGACTGCCAGAAGTCATCGAGGTCTTCGCCGATGCGTTCCTCGAGATCTTCGATGTAGAATGCGGATCCGCGAACGAAGTCGGTGACGAAATGAAGGTCGCCGTTGGTCACTCGCATATCCGTTTGTTGTTCTTTCTCGCGTGTTGCCCGCTTGGCGAGCGAGCGATGAGGATACGAATGTTGGTTCATAGTGTCTATGTGTGTTGAAAATGAATAGGCCGAGTTCGGTCGGCATTCGTCAGGGAATGCTCCGCACAGCAGGGGAAACTTCCCATGCCGCAGGTGACCTGTTCGGTCGTGTGATGACGTGTTACTTAGTCGAGGTTCGACAGCGTCTTTAGGCGCTGTTTGATGTCAAGGAGTCTCCAGTCTTTGTCTTGTGCAAAGACCGCCTCCTTCGGAGTACCGTCGATTCGGATCCTGACGCGCGGGACCTGCTTGTTGAGAAACCGCTGGATCTCTTCGCTTGCCGCACCGAACCCCCAACGTGTGGTGGTCTCCGGAGTCTCGACTCCTTCGGCGGAAATGATGTACTTTTCAGCTTTGACGTTCATGGTCGTGGCGTTGGGTAAGTGTTGCAGCGAAAAAAGGTTGTCAGGGTTAAGTCCGTTTCGGTATTGAACTGTTCCCGCAATCAGAGCCCACTGACCTCATTCGGTAGTGGCCCGAGTACTGACGTCGGAAGCCGGCAATGGCCGGCGGATCGTTCGGTTGTTGTTTTCATAGGCATAAAATATATAAGTGATAATCTGTGTTGAATAACGTGATGCAAATATACGAAATTTTTCTGCCTTTGTCAAGGTGCCCATAGTATTTTTTTTATACTTTTTTATCGTATAATAGCTAACGTAATATAATTCAGACAAATAAAATGTTGTAAGATTGTGACAAAATCCGGATTCCGTGCTCAATGGCTGACCAAAACGGCGGAGGAGAGATTCGAGGCTCCGGTGGAATGGATGAAGTAGAGTCCGTTTGGCAGTGACGAAACGTCAAGCAGAAGGGTGCGGTCGTCGACACTCAGGAATTCATCGCTTCGTCGGCAGATGCGCCCGGCGGCGTCCGATAAGAATATGGTTGCAGCCGGTGCAAGAGGTGAGGGGAGTTTGATCGTAACGATTGAACTTGCCGGATTTGGATAGATACCGGGTGTTTGCAGATCAACGGTGTTTGCAGTTTGGGTCGATGCATCGGTAACAGAGTCGAACCCGACATCGTCGATGGATGCATCGAACGAGTACGATACGGTTTTCGATAACGACGCAAAGATGAAACGGAAATTGATTTCGGCATACGCCTTCGCAAGTGGATTCGGGTTCGGTGGGATCGCAAATCGAATCGTCTGCCATCCACCGGCCGCAAGCAACAACGAACTGTTTGCGTATGTATTCCCCGATGGCAAATGAAGCTTATATGTCGCAGAGATATATCCGCTCGTCGGATCGCAGTTATGCGTGTAGCGGAACATCAATACCTTCGATCCCGGTGGTATGACACTCCCGAACTGCGCCGTTCGAGTCGCGTTGGAAAGAAAATCTGTGTACCACGCACCAGTGCCAGAGCCCGCAGCATGGTAGCTGAAACATGCGGAGTTATTCGACGTGTCGATCCCTTGCATGTAGGACCCCATCGTATCGACCGGCGTCCAATAATCGGGTCTTCCGTTTGTCCACGATTCGAAATCGCCGTTGAGTATCTGCGAGCGCACGTCGGAATACACGCCGACGATGAGCAAGACGATCAAAGTAACACGCACCATTCTATTTGCAAGCGACACCCGTACCGATCAGTTCCGACACGCAAGACGTCATCGAATACGATTCAAAAGATGCCGAAATTCTATCAAAAACAGCAATTTTACCATAATTTGAACCATAATTTGCATTTTTGACATTAGTATCGTATATTTGTAGGGAATATCGACGTATCACATGGAGACTCAAGGTCAACGCATTCGTCGTGTACGCGACGAAAAAGGTATCAAACAGAAGTTTATCTCGGAAACCACCGGGATCACGCAGGCTCACCTCTCGCGCATCGAGAACGACGAGTCGGGCGTGACACGCAATACGCTGCGCAAGATCGCCGATGCTCTTGGCGTATCATTCGAATCGCTGTATATCCCGAAGCCATCCGACCGCATTGCAGGTTCGGATGCGTTGCCGGTGAGCATCGATGAAGTGCTGGCGAGCGAATCCGCAATGATCCGCTTCATGGGCGGCGATCGTCCGGACGACGGGACGATGGAGTGGGTGCGTCGTTCGCTTGGCGTTATTCGTGATGAAGTACGCCGTCGCCGACAGTGATTTGTTTCGTGTCGTTACACCGATTGTGAAGGCAGCCAATGGCTGCCTTTTTTTATGGTTTGAAAAGGCACAATTTATTCCCTCACGGTGAAATTTGCATTTCGTGGTGTAACTATCGGGGGGCTCAGGCATTATTATAGCAAGCGGGCGATCGTGCTCGTGAATTCAATACTAACGGTCATGAGAGAACTCAAATTTGTCATATTCCTCGCAGCGTTTCTGGCTGTCGGATTTCTTGCAGGGCTCATGTAAATGCCCTGCATGAATCGGATTGTACGAAGATCGTGAGTAAGTTCTATCTCACAACGCTGGTCCTCCTCTGATGCAAAAGAGGGAAAGAATGATGGCGGCCTCACTGAAGTAGTTGTGTGGGGCTGCTATTTTTTTTTCAGACATCCTTCCCGGAAGAATCGTCGTCGCCACGCGAACCGCATCGACAGCAGACTTCGTTAGAGCCTGCGCCGTATGCTGTCAAACTACTATGTCATACATCGTGTCGTCGCCGAGCTCCGCCGATTGATCGGTGTGCAGTTGCGCGGTGCGTACTCAGTACGGCCGGGGGAATTACTGCTCGTCTTGGATGACGATACCGTTGTGACGGCCATCCTCAACCCTGCGCATGCGACACTCTATGCCCAGGAAGTTGCAAATGCATCGGCTCCGCGCAGAAACTCGATCTCGTTCTTCGAAGTCATACGCGGCCGCACGGTTCGTGATGTCCGCATCGCGCACGACGACAAACTCGTGACGTTCGAGTTTGACCAATACACTCTGCAGTTACGATTTTATAACTCGCCGAACGCACTGCTCGTCAGTGACGGCAAGGTCATCTCCGCGTTTAAAAAAGAGCCCGAGCAGCGTGAGGCTGGGAAACCGCCGGCGGCGGCTTCCGCAATAAAGTTATTGCTGCCGATGCTGGGGAAGCATCTCGAAACGGAGTTCTTTGTGCGTAATCCTTCCGCACGAAACGCGACGATCGAACAGATGCGCGGCGCTGCCGAAGACTTCGATCGTTTGCTGCGAGATTCAACAGGCGTTGTACTGTATCGAAACGCAGAAGAGTATCTTCTGTCGCCGATCGTTCTGCACTCGCTTGCCGAGAGCATCCAGTGGAAGCTCGAACGGACACAGCGGGATGCATCGGCCGCCGTTGCGGAAGTGCTTCGTTCGCGTCGGCGAACGCAGACACTGACAGATCGCAAGAAGTCGATCAACGCACGGCTCGATACGCTCGAATCGCGAACGCGCAAGGCGACGGGCGATGCCAGACACGGGCTCGAGACGAGTGCCCGCGCAGATCGGTACCGTGCTATCGCCGACGCCATCACGATCGCCGCACACGAACTGCCAAAGGGAAGCACCGAGGTACGCTACGAATGGGAACACGCCGTATCGACGGCTGTGCTTGACCCGAAATGTACGCCATACGAGAATGCGGCGAAGTTTTACGACAAAGCGAGAAAGAGCGAGCAGGCAAAAGCTGCGCTTGCGCGGCGGCTTGCGGAGCTTGAGCGCAATATGGCGCTGATCGCAGAGGTCCGTGCGGAACTCGCACGTATCGGCGAGTTGCGTGCACTCGATGCGTTCGAGGCCTCACTACGCGAACGTGCGTTTTTGCTTGAGCGCAGCGACGAAAGCGCCGAGCGCTCCGGCGATACGCTCGACCGTTTTCGCCGCTTCCGTGTTGCCGGGGGATTCGAAGTGCTTGCAGGAAAAAATGCAAAGCAGAATGACGAACTGACGATGAAGATCGCGGCAAAGGAAGATTTGTGGTTTCATGCACGGCACGTCGCCGGTTCGCATGTGGTGCTGCGGTGCGCCGGCCGGAAGGAAGTGCCGTACGCGGCCATCGAAGCGGCGGCATCGATCGCCGCATTCTATTCCGAAGCAAAGACGCAGAAGGTCGCGCCCGTTTCATATACGAAGCGCAAATATGTGCGCAAGCCGAAAGGTGCGGCGCCCGGTGCGGTGGTCGTCGAGCGCGAGGAAGTGGTCATGGCAGAGCCCAAGCAGCCTGCCGAATCAGCGCACGATCTGTAAGCACCCACGATAGAGGGACTCGCCGACACGAAGCATATACAGATACGTGCCGTTGCACAATCCGGACACATCGACTCCATCCGATCTCTCGCCGGCACGCTCCGCTCGGATCGTTGTCCGAAGCACAGGGACGCCGAGCACACTCGAGATGACCACTTCTGCCGGTGTGTCCCAACCCGCTGGTCGTTCGAAGCGAATCGTACGTGATGCAGGATTTGGAATAACGCTCATCTGCTCATCACCATCGTGCATCTGCACGTCGTCGGTTGCGATTGTCGTGAAGCGCCACGTGTCGCTCCAGGCACCGGGGCCGAAAGCGTTCATACTGTGTGTGCGCCAGTAATAGGTCGTGCCGGTTGCGAGCGAAAGTGGAAGGACGAACGAGTGATTCGCGAACGAGTCGCGATGAAAGACGATGGTTGAAAACTGCGAGTCGGTTGCAACATCGATCCCATACTGCAACCCGTTATAGCCGTCCCACGAAAAGAACGGATGCAGCACCGTACCAACTGTATCGTTCGGCGGTAGGCGCAACGACGGTGCTAGAGGCGGGACTTCGTTTCGAAGGAGTGACCACCAGATTCCACGACCGAATGTTGCCGCGAGCAAGCGGCCTTTTGCATAATCGATTTCCAGTTCGGAGATCGAAACGTTCGGCAACTCGGTGTTAAACGATTCCCAATCGTTCATCGTCGCATCGCGATAATACACGCCGAGATCCGTGCCAATATAGATGCCATCCTGCGAATTGTTATCATAGACACTGGTATTGACCGGGACGTTCGGGAGCGAGCCAGTAATATTCTTCCATGTCGCACCCCCGTCAGTCGAGCTATACATGTGCTGACCATCGATGAACCCGGAATACGTCAGCCATATTTTATTCGCGTCGGTACGGCTGACGGTGATACTCGTGAGCACAATCGAATCGCTGGTTGGCGTGTTCGACGTGAGCTCGTTCCATGTCGTCCCCGCGTCGGTCGATTTGAAGAGCCGGACGTACGTGCCCGCATACATAATACGAGGATCGGACGGCGCGATCGCAAGCGACTTGATGTTGTCGCCGGAAACGATGGGGGCGGACGTCTTGGCCCATGTCTCGCCACGATCACTCGTGTGCCAGATACTTTGGTAGGCGGCGTAGATTTGATCGGGATCGTTCGGATGCATCACGATCGGCGTGATCCAATGTCCGTTCGTGGCCGGAGCGATGTAGTTCGCCGTTTGTCCGCCATCATCCGAGCGGTAGAGATATCCCTGTTGAAACTCCATGAAGACCGTATCGGGGTTGGATGGATCGACCACGCATTCGGCGCCGTCTGCGCCAGTGAGCGCATGCGACCATATCGTTGATTGTTCGTGACTGATCCCGTTATCCTGTGCACCGGCATAGAGAAGACTCGGCGGAGCGTCGTAATTGCCAACTCGATAAAACTGTGTAATCACAAGACCGGTATTGAGGTCCGTCCAGTTTTTCCCACCGTCGGACGAACGATAGATACCACCGTCGTTTCCGCTGAACATCCTCGCGCCGCTGGGCGTGAATTGCAGCGCGTGATTGTCGACATGAATCAGAATATGGATCGGCTTCCAGGTGAGACCGCCATCAGTTGATTTTGCAAGATATTGTTCGCCGAGAATCAGGAGATTCGGATCCTTCGGCGAGACGCTAAAGACAAGATTATACTCGCCGTAGTTGCCGAAGACGGTCGGCGTATTTTGAAATACCTGTGTGAACGTCAGGCCTTTATCGGTTGACTTATAGAGCCCGTAGATTTGATTGTTCGTGTGACTGACATACAACACGTACACGATGTTTGGGTCGGCAGGGGTCACGCCGATTGCAGTTCGACTCACATTATTGCCGGTATATGTTGGCAGGATCGAGGTGACGGTCGTCCATGAGCTGCCTCCATCGGTCGAGCGACGGAAGTTACCATAGCCGGAGGCATAGACGATCGATGGGTCTGCTGGGTTGTACTGGATATCGTATATCGAACCACCGTCACGCTGCGACCATGTCGCGCCACCGTCCGTGGATCGCTGAATCCCACGATGTGTACCGCCATAGACTCCGGCGAGCAGTATCTTCGGGTCAGCCGCAGAGATAACGAGGCGAGGGATGGTGACGCGCTCCGACACATCCCAGCTCAGGCCGGACATTGCCCAGCTCGCACCGCCATCGCTGCTTTTGAGAATGCCATACGAATACGGGTTGCCGTACATGCCGGCATCTTTTGCATCGCCGGTTGCAAGATAGATATTCGAGGGATTCGACGGGTCGATTGCAATGTCCGAGACACCAAGATTCGGGATGCGATCGGTGAGCGGCTTCCAGTTTGTTCCGCCGTCGGTAGTACGCCACGCCCCGCCATCGGGCGTACCGACGAAGATCGTATTGGTATCGTTCGGAGCGAAGCGTATGACACTCACGCGTCCGGTGGCTCCGTTATTGTTATCGAGTGCATCGAACAAACTCGGTCCGAGTACACGCCAGTTGCCGCCCTGCATTGCCGGCAGTGCATTCGAGCGCTCGTGCGAACGCTGGTAACGTTCGAGTTCGTCGAGCAGGATCGATGGTTTCGGGAAGTATCCGCCGGGCAGAAGTCGCGGTACCATGCGATATTCCCATCTGCGAAAGCGCGTTGCTTCGCCGTCGATGTCGCTCGCTTCGTCGAGTGGTTCGCGTAGGAGATTGCGGGTGTCTTGGAAGGTCCGAAGCATTGTCGGTTCGTTCTGGTATTGCGAGCGCACGTTGTGTGGAAACAATAGCGTCGCTACGATAGACACAAAGACGGAAACGGAGAATAGACGGGTATGCAGCGCACTGCTCATAAATTCTGGGCGACGGGGATGGATATTTGAATCTCAACTACACTGTATAAATGCGCTTCACAGCTTCGACCACTTATCCCATTCATCTTCGGGCGGCTTCAGCGGTGGGTTTAGCCAACGGATGACAACACTGACCATCCCGAACATCGCAATTCCGATCGTAATGACTGCCAGCGTATCCCACCGTTCCATATCACCACGTCGAACCATGACCCCCCGAAGGGCGAACGATCGGGTTGGTGTAGTAGATAGTATCAAACAGGGTCACATTTGTCGTGACCGTGATTCGGGTCGGTGTCGGGGGATGATAGAAATCCGGTCGAGACGGAACGACGAGCGGATGAACGATATACGCGCCGCTAGCAAGCTGTGTGGTAGCATTACCGCTCGAATCGCTCACGAGTGTCGATGCGACAGTACCCGAGAGTGTTTCGATCTGGATCGGTGCGCCTGCCAAAGGGCCGACCGCAGGGCCGCCGATGTTCGTGAGCACATGGAGTGCGAGCGTTCCATTTCCACCGCTTGCCGGTCCGTTGCTATTCGAACAGGACAAGAATATGCCAGCACAAAAAATAAGAATCACACCGTACAGTACATTCGGTCTCATACTATCCTCCGTTGACCGTCTATGTTACTTTGAACATAGTGGATATACAATAGTTTCTACCGTCGAGGACTGATCGTGGCTCAGTTTGAAACGGCAAGGAGTTGTCATTCTGAGCGAAGCGAAGAATCCCTTTGGCGGAGCCTCACAGGGTTTTATCAAGGGATTCTTCGTGGAGTTTACCCTGATCGAAGCGAATCTGCTCAGAATGACAATAGGAATGCAGGTCTTAATCTGAGCTACAACGTCGAGGGCGGACACCGGCAGTGAGTATACCGTTGGTTATGAAACCGTGCTCCGGATCTTCTGTGTTGCGATTGTTTTGAGAATTCGTTTGCGAGTTCTCCGTTCCCTGGCTTTGATCTCGTTGATCACTGTTGTTAAATCCGATTTCGAGATCGGCACATGCTTGCGCAGTTCCTCAAGACACTCAATCACGATTACAAGGTCGTGCCATTTGCCGAGCGAGCGTTGCGTCGATTGAATTCGCTCCAACCGCAGAGGATGTGCGGCGCCACGCATGTCTGCCGCTTCACTCAGATACAAATATATTTTATAGAGTCTCCGTGCCCGATGTAGTCGGCGAACCGATGCATCGTGCCTTGTCTGTTCACCAATTTCGGATTGTATCCCCCGTAAAAACCTACCGAGTCCTTTCTCGTCGATTGACGACAGGATATCTTCGACGGAAGATGACGGTTCGCCGAGCTTCCTCTGCTTTCTGATCGTTGAACGAAGTGAATCGAGCGTTTTATCTCTGCGTAATACCAAGTACTGCTCCAGTCGTGCAGTTGTGGACCCGGGGAGGCGTTTTGTACGGTGAACGACTGCTGCAGCGATATCGAGGTCCCTGACACTACCGAACGAATCGAAGATTGTTTTGAACGGCCGGAAGGATTTCTGTGCCTTGAATTGCGGATCAACGAACGAGACCAGTTGATAGATAGCGTTAAGGCGTTTCGTTGTTACTCGAAGGTCGTGAACGGCATCTTCGTTCGCCGATGATAACGCATCATCGAGCGTGTTGCGATAAGTTCGCAGCAGGGAGTGGTAATATGAAGTAAGTGAATCCACGCGTTCAAAACATTCTGTGGCTCCGGGATGTCGCCTCATCATATATTAATTCTATGTTGGCATGCGGTAACATATTGATAATACCGCGGTTGCACGAGGATTTGGAACAGAGGAAATTTCACTGTATCTTTGCAGATCATTCACATTCATCCAGAGGAGGCAGTAGTATGGTCATTGTCCGAGATGTATTCCAGCTCAAATTCGGCATGGCGCGCGATGCGATTGCCACAATGAAGGAGATCGCACCGGTTATGAAGGCAGCGACCAGCACGCCGATGTCGGTCAGTGTCGATCTGACAGGGCAGGCGTATCGCATGGTGCTCGAGACGCAATATCCGAATCTTGCGATGTACGAATCCGAGATGGCAAAAGGTATGAGCGACCCGGCATGGAAAAGCTGGTACGAAAAATTCAAACCACTCTGCGAGTCATCGTACCGCGAGATGTGGAAGAGCGTGGATCTCTAACACAGGCAAAGCCTCCGACATACGGAGGCTTTGTTATTTTTTGGCATGTCGAAATAATCCGCCCATTGCAACGACGGTCCATGCGACCTCCAACACGACGAACGGAATGTAATGCAACATGATCGATGCGGTGCAAGCCAGTGCACCACCGACGACATTCAGGAGCGAATACAGACGGCTATCGGTTGGCAGTTTCTTCATCAGGTTCAGAAAGAATGCCACCAGCAATAGAAATACGCCTGCGGAGCCAACAATATCGGTCGTGTTCATACATGCAAAATACGATAGAGTGGCACTACAAGCGTCGAGTACGCAGGGTGCGACTTTCTCGATCTGTCGGTGTTGGTATTGTTGTGTTCAATCATAGATCGTGTATGCGTTGTGCCCTGTGGTGTGTGGTTGGAGTGATGTGTCTTGCGATGTCGGTGAACGCACAGACCGCAAGCGATTCGCTTGTGTCGAGCGATCTCATCGTCGCAGGTCGATTTCAGTCGCTGTTCGATTCGGTCCATACGGTCAATCTCCCACCCGGTTTTCGCTGTGAAGTGTACTACAGCGCACCGAATTTTCATCCTCGTTCGCTTGCAATCGACCCGAACGGCCACATCGCGTGCTCGGATATGGGAGCGGGGATAATCTATGCGTTACTCGAGAGAAGCGGAACGGGTGTTGCCGACACGTCGATCGTGCTTGCAAGCGGCGATGGCGGTGCGCATGGATTTGCTTTTTATAATAGTGCCCTCTATACCGCCGCCGAGCGATATGTGATGAAGTACGAGCATCCGAATGCAGAGGGACGCTATGCCGATTCGTCACGCTTCATCGACAACGTCCCGTACCTCGCAGAGGGAGTTCCGAACCACTATACGCGAACAATACTCTTCGATACAATACACAAGCAGATCTTGCTCAGCGTGGGTGCACCGTGCAACGCATGCCGCGAGAATGACAGCAACCGCGCTGCAATTCTGCGTCTCGATCTCGACGGTTCGCATCGATCGATCTACGCGTCCGGGCTACGGAATGCGGTCGGGTTGACGCAGGATCCCATGACCGGCACAGTGTGGGCTGCGGTTGCAGAGCGCAATAGCCTCGGCGAGGACCTTCCGGGCGATTTTGTCGCGAAGATCGAACCCGGTGCGTTTTATGGCTGGCCGATTGCGTATGGCGATCACCAGTGGGACGATTTCAACGCTAGTACAGAGTATCAAGCACTGCTGCCCGTCACGCATGCGGATTCCGTGCTCGTTGCGTCAATGTATGTACCTCAGATGATCGTCCCTGCACACTCGACGGCTCTTGGCGTAGCGATCGATCGCGCGACCCTGTTTCCGAGCGAGTATTATGGGAATGCCTTCATTGCGTTGCATGGCTCGTATCATGCGGCGGATGGACGATTCATTGCGAACGGCTCGTCAATCCTCCGTGGTGCGCAATCGAACGGGAGTTGGAGTGTGCGGGAGTTTGCAACGGGGTTCCTGACCGATTCGCTTAACTATCAGCGATGGGCGCGGCCATGTGCCGTATTTTTCGATAGTGTCGGCGCGCTCTACGTTGCGTCCGATGAAGGCGGGGCTCACAGTGCACCGGCGATCTATAAAATATGGTATGACCCAACATTCGGTGTTGCAAGCAATTCCGCAATGCCGACTGCACGGCTCGCGATCGTGCCTGATCCGGTTGGGCCGGGTCAGAACGTCATCACGGTATCGTTGTATGGAGCGCACACCAGCGGTACGGTGGTGTTTGAGGTGCGGGATGCAGTCGGCAGATTGGTTCGTCGTTCGAGTGACCGTGCCCTTGGTTCGGACTTCACGACGACAATACCGATAGAGACGCTTGCATCGGGATTATACTATGTGCGAATCCAGAGTGGGAGCCATTGGGTTTCCGGCTCGTTCGTAGTTGTGCGGTAAACGTGGGGTGATCGAGTAGTGGCTCAGTTTCGACTGTATTCCGAGTGTCATCCTGAGTGAAGCGAAGAATCCCTCGATGAAATGCAGTGAGGCTCCGCCACAGGGATTCTTCGCTTCGCTCAGAATGACGGGTATTTAGACAATTTCAGACTGAGCTACTACCTGTGACTGCGCGGCGGAACAACACCGATCCTAATGTGTTTTTCTGACATCCATTCTAACGGTACACTATGAAGTCCATCATTAGATCGTTCGCTATTCTTCTTTTGTCCGCTGTTCTATATTCATGCTCTTCGTCGAATGCTCCTCAGACGGGCACGACGCCGAGCGGTCCGATCGTGTACGACGTTGCATCTTCCAGTAATTCCTCTGTGGTAGGTATCTACTGGCTCCAGACGGACGGCACCTCGAAGATGATTGGTCCGAATATGACGCTCGTTGCACGTCCGATCGACGGTAACATTATCGGATTGCGCACCGACGGCGACTCGATCGCGTTCGTCAAATATAGTGTCGTCGATACTACACCGCATGTGCTGTTCCGTGTCAGCGGATATCCGAGAGATCTTGCGGTTGCTCCCGACGGAAATCGGCTCTTCTATACGACCGACGGATCGGATCTGCGGGTGCGCGATTTGTCCTCCGCACAAGAGACCAAGATGCAAGCATCGCCGAACGGCTCGCTGTCGTGGTACTGGATGCAAACACCCGTCTTCTCGCCCGATTCCAAACAAGTCGCTATCGCATACGTAGATAATTCGATCTTTCATATCACCATCGCCGAGGTACAGAGCGCTGTGCTGCGACCGTTGCCCGATACGGTACTGTTGGCAAGTGTTGCTGCCGATCCGGACCCACACTCATATGATTGGACTCCCGATGGTACGTTAATCTATATCGGCGCCACGGCGTCATCAAGTATGCGCGCACTGAAGCGATACGATCCGAAAACCGGCGTGAGCGAGACGCTGGTCTCGGATTCGTCCATTCAGCCGACGTCCGTCAAAGTATCACCGTCAGGGCGTTATGTTCTCTACGAGACATTCTATACCAATACGCAGATCAATAATTCCTATAGTGTCTGTACGCCGGTCGTCTACGATCTCGTATCGAAATCATCGACAAGACTATCATTGCCCTACCAGTTAGTAAATGGGAGCTTGGCTGCATACGATTGGTCGCCTGATAGCAAGTCGCTCATCCTGCGCACGTCGGAATCAAATCTTGCCGGTACCCAGTTCATCGGGCAATCGTTTACGTACGACGTTGCGAGTGCGACGGTAACGGCTGCGGCTGGGTTTCAACCTGGCACGATCGGACATTTGTGGTGGGGACGCCCCGCGACAAAATAGACTGTATCATCCACGATAGGGTCAACGGCTTCGTGCATTGCGTATCTTTGCACCCGTTTGAATTGATACGCAAACTCTTGGTTTGCCGACGACACGATACGTATGAGAATCGAACCATCGACGCTGATCTATGTGGATTCGTCCCCGGGCAAGGGGCGCGGAGTCTTTGCAAACGTTGATATCAAGAAAGGGCAGGTGATCGAGGTCGCACCCGTCCTGCTGATGGGCTCCGACGAATTTCATCCGGAGAATCACTCGAACGTCGGTGAATACTATGTCTATTATTGGGACGAAGATCAGGTTGCCATCGCCCTCGGATATGGATCGCTCTATAACCACTCGTTCGACCCCGACGCCGACTACGAGTTCGACGACGACACGATCACCTACATCGCCCTGCGCGATATCCCCGCGGGCCAGGAGATCCACATCAACTACGAGAACGACCCCGAAGACCAGTCGCCGCTCGGGTTTGACGTGGTATAGCAACGGAGGTCTCAGGATGTGTAGTTGTTGGTATTGCTTGGACAACACATCAACGTGAGAACATCGGCAACGATATCGGCTGTAGCTACAACACTGCTCTTGGTGGTGTGCGGAATTTCTGTTCTGACCGACAAGAGTGGCTATGGGGAGTGGGAGATCACAACCAATAGCCACGAAACCTCGAAGATCGTGTGGGCGCCGTTCGAATGGGTGAGCGATTCGCTCGGTGGAAAGTATGTCGAGAAAACGGCGATGGATATTCCCTGCACGATCGAAGGACTTCCCAACGTCTTCACGTTCCAATTCGATCTCGGAGCCGACATGACCGGGGTGTATGAGAATACCGTCGGGGCGTTAGCCGAAGTCAATACCGTTGCAAAGGAGAAATTAAAGCGACTCAAAAGTCCGCTCGAGTTTTGGAACAGCAGGAAGTATATTGATAATATTCGATTGCATTTCGGCGGATACACCGCAAGAAACACCACCGGTTTTGTGTATCCGAAGTATGGAGAACATATCGAGAAGCCCGACGCGGGGGACACGATCCACATCGGAACGATCGGCAGTGATTTCTTCAAGAATACCGTGCTGTTGATCGATTATCCAAATTCCCGCTTCGCGATTTGCGACCATGTTCCGAACGAATACAACCACGATCTGATCGATGCGGAATTTGATCCCGACGGCAGAGTGATTCTGCCGATGAAGCTGCACGGCAAATCGTTGAGGATCATGTTCGACAACGGATCGAGCATATTCCCGCTCATTACGCAAGCAAAGAATATTTCCACGTTCTCTACCTCACCGGATATCGACACGATCACGATCTCGTCGTGGGGCACATCGCACGCTGTAACGGGAAAACTGATGAACGACACATTCGAACTCGCCGGTCTGCGGTGTTCGAATGTGAAGGTGTACGCAAATCATTCAGGATTAGGAATCGACAAACATACCGACGCGACCGCAGGAAATTATCTATTCTTGAACAAGACGGTTATCATCGATTATAAGCACAAGAAATTCGGGGTGCACGAGAATCCTCGGTAGTCCGGCCCTTCCGAAGCGAGTCCGATAACCAATCGCTGCTGGCGTGAGGTGGTGGAGGGGATTCTTGTCCATCGTATATTAGCACATGGCTCACTCGTTTCATGCGCACTTTGTGCACGTTGTGTTCTCGACAAGGCACCGCCAGCCGTGGCTAACAGTCGAAATTCGCCAACGTTTGTGGAAGGTGATGCACGGGATTTTAAAGAAGCACGGTATCGATTCGATCGCTATTGGTGGTTACGAGGACCACTGTCATGCATTGATCTCACTGCCGTCAACTGAGTCTGTTGCAAAGACCGTCAAAACCTTAAAGGGGACATCCTCAAAGTGGCTCTCCGACGAGTATCCCGAGTTGAGGTCATTTGCATGGCAAGTCGGATATGCAGAGTTCAGCGTGAGCACTTCGCAACTCAAGAAGGTCATTGAGTACATCGCAAATCAGGAAGAGCACCATATGAATATCTCGTTTCATGACGAGTATGTTGCATTTCTTCGAGCGAATAATATTGTGTTCGACGAACGGTCGGTTTTCTTCGATCAATCTCGATCTGCACCCGACCCCGCCCACGATTGAAATCGTGGGCTAGTATGTGTTCATCGGCTGAAGCCGATTCCTATCTGCATTGAGTCGCCCGGCGACGACCACACACTAGCCCACGAATTTATTCGTGGGCGATGGTTGAGGTTGTACGCTGCCAAGTATTGATCACAGCTCCGATCCCGCCCACGAATCTATCCATTGGCGATGTCCGGAACCCCAAAAATTATCCCCCTGTTTAGCACTCGAAACCAGAGAGTGCTAATATCGTATTGCCTCTCAGACCTGAATGGTCATACAAATTTTAGGATACTTTAACTATATTATTCATAACGACTTATGAACCTAACACCACTTCATGATCGCTTGATCGTTCGCCCGGCTGCGGCGGAGGAGAAGACGGCGGGCGGCCTGTATGTGCCGGATACCGCGAAAGAAAAGCCCCAGAAGGGCGAAGTGCTGGCCGTCGGCGGCGGCAAGCATGACGAGGGCGGAAAGCTCGTCCCGATGGCCGTGAAGGTCGGCGATATCGTGCTCTACGGAAAGTACTCCGGCACGGAAGTCAACGTTGACGGCGAAGACCTCCTGATCATGCGCGAGAGCGATGTGTTCGCTGTCGTCGGCGGATCGAAAAAGAAGTAACTAGTCGAATGTCATCGCGAGCGAAGCGAAGCGATCTAAAATCTTGAACCAGGGACACATCCCCAATATTTCAGATTGCTTCGTCGGGCCTACGGCCCTCCTCGCAATGACACTGGTGCTTCCTCCATTTTACATTTTACATTTTTAATTTTACATTACCGAAATGGCTGCAAAGATCATTACATTTGACGTAGACGCTCGCGCGAAGTTGAAGCGCGGTGTTGATCAGCTTGCCGACGCTGTGAAGGTGACGCTCGGACCGCAAGGCCGCAACGTCGTCATCGACAAGAAGTTTGGCGCACCGAACGTGACCAAGGACGGCGTCACGGTGGCAAAGGAGATCGAGCTCGAAGATCCGATCGAGAACATGGGCGCACAGATGGTGCGCGAAGTCGCATCGAAGACGTCGGACGTCGCCGGTGACGGCACGACGACCGCTACCGTACTTGCACAGGCTATAGTTAGAGAAGGTCTTCGCAATGTGACGGCCGGTGCGAACCCGATGGATTTGAAACGGGGTATCGACCTCGCGGTTGCGAACGTCGTCGAAGAGCTCAAGAAGATGTCGCGCCCGATCTCGGGTAAGAAAGAGATCGCACAGGTCGGCGCCATCAGCGCGAACAACGACCCGTCGATCGGCGACCTCATCGCCGAAGCGATGGAGAAGGTCGGTAAGGACGGCGTGATCACCGTCGAAGAGGCGAAGGGCATCGAGACCGAGCTCAACGTCGTCGAAGGTATGCAGTTCGATCGCGGCTATCTCTCGCCGTACTTCGTCACCGATCCGGATACGATGGAAGCGGTGCTCGAGAGCCCGTACATCCTGATCCACGACAAGAAGATCAGCTCGATGAAGGACCTGCTCCCGATCCTCGAGAAGATCGCGCAGGCAGGACGTCAGCTCCTGATCATTGCCGAGGACATCGAAGGCGAAGCGCTCGCAACGCTCGTCGTCAACAAGCTTCGCGGTACCCTGAAGGTCGCAGCCGTCAAGGCTCCGGGCTTCGGCGATCGCCGCAAGGCCATGCTCGAGGATATCGCTATCCTCACGGGCGGCACGGTCATCAGCGAAGAGAAGGGCTTCAAACTCGATAACGCAACGCTCAGCTACCTCGGTACGGCAAGCCGCGTCTCCATCGACAAGGACAACACGACGATCGTCGAGGGTTCGGGTTCGAAGGACGAGATCAAGAAGCGCATCAACGAGATCAAGAGCCAGGTCGACAAGACCACGTCGGACTACGATCGCGAGAAGCTGCAGGAGCGTCTTGCGAAGCTCGCCGGCGGTGTGGCCGTGATCAAGATCGGCGCCGCGACGGAAGTCGAGATGAAGGAGAAGAAGGCACGCGTCGAAGACGCACTGCACGCCACGCGCGCAGCCGTCGAAGAGGGGATCGTCCCCGGCGGCGGTGTCGCACTCATCCGTTCGCTCGGCGGCCTCAACGAGAAGTTCATCAAGGGCCTCGATAATGTCGATGTCAAGACGGGCGTCGAGATCATCAAGCGTTCGGTCGAAGAGCCGCTTCGCCAGATCGTTGCCAATGCCGGCCTCGAAGGTTCGGTCATCGTCAACGAGGTGAAGAACAACAAGGACGGCTACGGCTTCAACGCACTGACCGAGAAGTACGAAGACCTCCTGAAGTCGGGCGTTATCGACCCGACGAAGGTCACGCGCAGCGCGCTGCAAAACGCAGCCTCCGTCGCGAGCCTTCTGCTGACGACCGAAGCAACGATCGTCGAGAAGAAGGAAGACAAGCCGATGCCCCCGATGCCGGGCGGTGGCGGCATGGACGGGATGTACTAATCTGACGGATAGACGGGGTTACGCGTCTTGACGTATAAAAAAGCCGGCTCAGCGATGGGCCGGCTTCTTCATTTTGCGGTTGCGTCCGACGGACTGAAAGAAATTAGCCATGGGTTTTCAACCCATGGCGGCTTGTTCTTCAGCTCTCATGGCAGCTTCAAGGACTGATTCAAAGTATTCACGGTAAATCTGTGGCCATTCGAACTGTAGGCCCGGTCGTTTGAGCCGCAGATATCGCAGCAAGGTTACCTGGTCCTCGAATGCAAGAGGGGGGACATACATTTGTGTCGAACTGAAGTGGATGACAAAGAAGAATGCAAGCGGCGTTCCTCTTGGTGTACCTTTGTACGAGCCGCTCACCCGCCAAATGTCCCCGTACATATACGCAAACTGGTGAGGGAGTAATGTAAAATTGACAAGCCAATGTTCTGTAAGAAAGAACGAAGGTGATCGGCCTTTTTCGCGTCCGGTGAGGATCGGCGCGGAAAGCTCTAGCTCGAGTTGAGCTACAATCTCATCGATCTCACCGTATCTGCCCAAGTGCTGAAGACAGACGTCCACATTCGCATCGCCGAGTTCGGCAACCGTGCGCTTCGTTTGATTCCACCCGGTATAAATCAGCCACCCGATGACAACTAACCCGGCCAGTATCGTTACGACGGCAATGGCATCGAATCCTCGCTGTGCGAAGTAGTAGAATAGTAATATCTCGAATCCTCCAAGTGCTGCTGTTAGCGTACGATTACTTTGCTTGACGCGGTTAATCTTCCGGCTCATCCATTGCTGGATCACATCGCGAAGGTCGATCGTAGGAGTGGGCACTTGGATCGGCGGTTGGTTAGATAAAAAAACATTTCGCGAAGGAATCGTTCTGAGTGACTCACCACAATAGGAACTGGTCTCAGTGATCTCACGAAATACGGTTGTGGCCGCAAGCTCGCCCCGCGTTGAAACGCGGGGCTCATTTCTTTCAGTCTGCTGAAGCAGACACTTGCGTAGCGTCCGAAGGACGGAAAGAATGAGACATGAGTTTCAACCAATGGTGGCGGTTCGGGGATAACATTCAACCCATTCACGCGACAGATCGGGACGTATGTCGTATAGTAGTCTTCGGTACAATAGCCCCGGCGAACGAGTCGGCATTTCTATTTGTGCTTCAGCAATTTATTCTTCTCCAATTCTCCGACGATCTTCTCGCAGATTGAGTTCATGACGTAGTCGTTTTCTGAGGAGGATGACGACGTCGCATATTCAGTCACGTGCTTTGAATTCGTTTCGCAGCGGCACACCAACGCTCCCGTCTTGATATCTCGCAACTCCGCTTTGGTGCCGATGTAATTCGTCTGCTGGTAATTGCCGGGGATCGAATTGACGGATGTGGTAACGGACGTCCCGACAGTATTTTGGTGAATGGAATTGTCGATGTGTGTCCATCCGGGAACATATACCAGATTCGACCGCTCGGACGTCGGGGATATGACGACGCAAGCATCAAGGTCATATTTCCTGTAGATGAGCGTAATCTCGCTATCGGAATATTTCCTGAGCGGTGGAAGGATCTCGGTGTTCGCGATTGCGAACGTACCGCTATCGGTAAGGTCCCGTACCAAATGTTGTTCGGCGAGTTTTGTGGCTTCGATTGTCGGGAAACTCCCGATCACCAAGATCCGCGCATACGAGGAGTCGCGATACAATGGATCGACGAGTGATGTAACGTGGGTGGAGACGCAGCCCCCAATGGTCAGGCTAATTGATAGAAGAACGATCACCGTACGCATAGCTGAACAAATATACCCTCTAATTATGAGTGGTGGCTTAGTTTTGACTTTGCAACTTATAACGATAGTCATTCTTCGCTTCGTTCAGAATGACAGCTTTTAAACTTAGATCCTATCTAATTATGGCATATGGCACTACTTTCCGTTGAGGCGTGTAGAGTATGTATCACTCACACAGATACCCCATGCCGAAGAAAACCTACCTCGATCCAGCCGTGCAACAGGAGTTGCGCACACGCATTGATTCGCTTTCAACCGAGAGCGTTCCCCGATGGGGGAAGATGAACGTGAGGCAGGCTCTTCGCCACGTGGGAATGGGCTTCAAGCTTGCGATCGGCGAGGTCTCCGAGCCGTTCGCCGCACCCGCACTCCTGCGGCCGATCTGGAAGTTCGGTCTGCTCAATATGACGCCGCTCAAAGGCAAGATCCAAACGTTTCCGTCCTTCGATATGGTCGCGCGAAAGATCGATCCGGAAGAACTCGAAGCGGAGAAAGCCGATCTGAAAGCAGCGATGGACCGGTATCTTGCGGCGGGTTCCTATGTCGAATATCACCCGCTCGGCGGGCGTTTCAACAACGTAAACTGGGGGCGCGTCATGTACGTGCACACCGACCACCACCTGCGGCAGTTTGGCGCCTAATACGCAATCGGAATTCGGGTCTTACTTCACCGTTGCGTTTGCCAACTCCCACTTCTCCGTTGTTTGCAGAGTCCCGGCAGCATCGGGAGCTAAGTATGAGTGCATGACGAGTCCTGTCCCGAGTTGGAAGTACTGTAGTTCGACGAGATAGACGGAATCGTGAACCGTGCCGCGATACGTACGGCGATACTGCACCGTGTTATAGGTAGTGCCGGATGACGTTGTGTAAGGGACGTTTTCCCCGGTAAGGGATTGAGTACCGATGGCAAGGTCGAGCGGATCGGGCGATTGTTCGTCGGTAATGGCGACCGAGTCGAGCGCCATTTGTTCGTTCAGAACCACCGGATGTTTTGCATAAAAATGTGGGCTCAGCACACCATTCGTTTCCGACCACAATCCCTGCGATGTGTAAAAATATCGTGCGCCGAGATCCGATTGATAGTAGGTGTTCCCCCCTCTGACCGAGGTGGAAAGAAGCGTGATCGTAAAATCCTCCTGCGGACGCAGTATATGCGTCGAATCGGTCCGCCACTCGTGATACGTCCACTGATTGCCGACCGCTAACGGCATCAAATCGTTGTTCGATTGGGTCACCGGAGTGTTCGTACTGCTGCATGCGGCAAGCAATGGGATCAGAAACAGGATCAGAATTGCTGATTTCATTGGGATTATAAATGATGGTAGTAGACCAAATATACAACAATTCAACAAGAGAAGAAGCCGGCGCAGTGCCGGCTTCTTGCGGGATGAGCCATTCGTTGGCGTCGCGAGCTTGCGGGGGGGGGGGGGGGGTTTAGTTGCCTCTCATCGCCTGAACATACCAGGTGGAGAAGAAATTGATCTCGCGAGCATTGCCAAGTCCGAGCGCTGTTCGAATGCGCTCTTTCTCGTCGTCGGTCCGTGCATGAATCGCGAACACATAGCCGCCGGTATGCAACGCAGATTCGTATAGATGCATCGATTCGTTCTCGACATCGCCGAACGAACGAATCGTCCGTGCGACTTTGGCAAGCACTCCGTGGTGTGTCGATTCGGCATCGAGCACATCGGCTCCGGCTTCGCCATAGAGGATGCCGATGTGTTCGGTGTCGATCCCGTTATCGAGCAATGCATCGAGCGCTCGCTTCGCGTCGTCGCGTTCGTCGACAATGGCACAGATTCGATTATTGGGGTAGGTGGCAAAATCGTCCGGGTCGTTGACATGGATCTTACTCATAGTTGTCTGTCTCCTGTTGCTGCGTGAATAGGGGTCCCTCGTTTCTGGGGAACAGGACGTATCAAGATGCCGGACAAAGAGTATGCCAGACTCGGTTATCCCGATGCAACCTACTCCATCTCAATACGATGCAGTTGCTCGCGGATGCGAAGCGGCTGTTGTACAAGAATGAACATTCAAGTGGACACTGACGAACAAGATGACCGTCTTGAGCGGTGTTTCGCCTTAGAATAATTTTCCAAGACTGAGATTCGCGGTGATGGAGCCGTAGAGAATGTCCGGAGCTGCCATCACCGACGTCATGAACCCGAACCCGAAAAAGTAGATCTTAACCATCACCTCCACTTCGGCACCCATGCCGATACGATGAATGGTCGTGTTTTCAAAGGTGTGCGAAAAATACGCGGGGCCTGCGGCGATGCGCATCATCGTCCAGGGCGTCACGAACTGACGTCCGTAATAGATGCTGTATTCGGTGACGTCGTTTTGCGGTCCGTTCCAGAGGTTAAGTTCTGCTCCTGCCTGGACCTTCGCGCTGATGCTGTGTGCCCCCCATAGATAAGTCGTTTTCAGGAGGCCTCCGAGCCCAGGCCCGACGCCACCACCGCCGATGGTCGCCCAAAATAATTGCAGTTTCGGTTCTTCGATCGTTCGTGTCACGACGGTCGAGGTGGTATCGGTCTTCTGTTGGGCAATTGCAGGGGTGGAGATCGTTGCCGCCAGAACGATTAGGAGTATGCAACGAGAGCGTAGCATAGTGTGCGGATTTTCTCACACCCTATAACAACTCGCGTTCGAAAGGAATGCCAGCGATCGAGAGGCTATCGGTTGAGGTAATACGAGAGTAATGTCAGACGGTGGCCGACGAAGAACTGTCCGTGCTCGTCATGGTAGCGGTCTTCAACATAGACTTGCCCGTAGTTCGGTGCATAGAATGCATCTTCTTTCCAGTCGGGTTCGTGCTGTGAAGCATATCCGGCTTCCTGACGATACTCGTAGCAATGGAATGTCCCGGCAGCAACCGTCACAACGGTATCCCGGCTCACACAAGTGAACGTGAAGACTTCGGTATCCTGCCGGTTGATACGCTTGACGGTATCGAAGACGATCCGCGGCGTACGTGTTTGTTCGAGCGGCACTCCGACATTCGAGACGGGAAACGGAATGATCAAGGCGGAAGTATCGAACCCATTCGATGATTGTCGATACCATAATCCGTCTGACCGATTAAAGTATGTGACCATCGGCCCGTCATACACTACCGTCCCATCGTCGATGGAATATTGCCAGTCGCCATCGAGAAAGGATCGATGTGTGATCGAGACCATTGTGGTATGCGAACCCGTCACGCCAAGACCTGCTGTCGTATCCGGGCGTCCATTCGGCAGTAGATACTGTTCGCGATAGACCCAATTATTCCCAAGAGCAAGGGGGAAGATCATGCTATCGGTCGCCGCAATGGCGGGGCCAGTTGCATTCGATCGACAACCAACGATCGCATTGTACGTTAGGAGGATACACATCATTGGAATAATCCGCTTCATATAGTTACGAACCCCGGACCATTCGAAAAGTTGCGAACGCGTTAGAGATCACCGAAGGGCATTTGACGGGGTCAGGACGGTTATTTGTACGGTTCGGCAGAGGAATCGCCCTTCGGGTGTATCGTTCGGGAAGAGCAGGCGAGCGTCTGCGTTGCTGCGCACGACTGCATCGACAGGAGCGAGTGCTTTTTTTGTTGCCGCGGCCCGAGCCAATGCCAGGCGGCTGTTTGTGGAGTTACTCCCACTTTGATCGGCGAATCCTTCGATGATGATATGCGATGCCGGTGTTAATCGTGATTTGAGCGATGCAAGAATGCGTTGATGTTCAGGCGTCAATTCAGCCTTCCCGTAATCAAACAGTACGAGGTTATACCGATCGATCATCGTATCGAGCGCGCGCGTAAGCGCTTTCTGTTTGAGCGTGTGTGTCAGCGCAGGTACTGTCGCCAACGATCTGGCTACATCGCCGGCTGTCGTCTTTACCATGAGTTCCAGATCGAGCGGCGCATTCATACGCGGGATGCTGCGTTCGTCGTCTTGCAGATCCCAATCGATGTTCCGCGGCGGCGCACCACCGTTGGCATATCGCTTCAATACCGTGTTCTTCTGGCGAACGGTGAGCGACCATGATTGTAGTGGCGATGCAGACTGATACATCGTCCGCAAGCGGATGACCGGCGGCGTCGGCAAGAGTGTTGTATCAATGGCCGTGAAGACATCCGTGATCTCCGGATCGTCGGAGTATATCTCTACTCGCCGATTTTCTTCCCGGCCTTCGATGCTCTTCCCAGATGACGGTCGTTCCGGCAGATCGCGGGCTGTTGTGGTGATGCGTGACGGTGCGATCGACCAGACGGCATTCAGATAATTCTTGACCGCCTCGGCGCGCGCTCGCGAGAGTGGAAGGTTGTCCTTTTCGTTATCGATATCGGCATTACAGCCGACGAGCGTGAGCGTTGCTCGGGGATGTTCGACGAGTCGTTTACCGACGATGTTGAGAATATTGTGGTAGATATCCATCGCCTCGCGGTCGTAGAGATCGGCGTAAGAAAACTTCGAGGCTTCGCGTTGGGACATTCGCTCGTATCGAGCAGGTATTTCAGATGAATTGGCATCGAAGAAAATGTACCCAAGTGTCGGATGTGCACGCACCTGCCGAAATTCTTCGACACGAAGCGTGTCAAATGTACTTTCGGCGCCATCTGCGCCCAGAGCTACGGCTTCGACTGAAGCGCGCACAAAATGCGGGTTCGTCGCTTCGGTCGTGTATTGCTCTCGAACGATCGTCAGTTCCGATGTCCCGGCACGGCGTGGTTTGGCATGCTCGATGGAGGTGCGCTGTAGGCTCGTTCGTGGGCTGATCAGTGCATTCACGTACTTTCGGGCAGTGTCGCGGACGACGAGCGTATCCGCCGTCTGTGCGCACGCCGAGATCGACCAGAACACGGTACATATTCCCCAGCACAGCACGCTCGCTCCTCGGACAATTGTGCCCGCGCAGCGATAGGTTCTGTCGCGATATGATCGTCTGTGTCGGTTCAGCATTCGTACATGTTGCTCTTCTATGTGTCGTCGCGATCGAAGCACCTGCTTCTCGAGAGCAGATATCTGTACTGTGAAGTAAGTGCACTCTTCGCTCTCGGACATCGAGCCCGCACCCGTTGAGTTCTTCGAGTACAATTCGAGCGATACGGTGTACCGGGGGGCATCGGCTCACCACACGACCGCTTGAAGGATCGATCCAGCAATGCCTCTCCCGTGGCAGGGAGTGGTCTAAAGTGCAAATATACGAAAATTCTTGGCAATCCATAGTCGCGAAGGCAACGATGGGGTTACGATCATCCACGAACACAAAACTTTCCGCACATTCCGTCGTATCGTTCGATGCACATGCCAACGACACTTCACACACCATCCGTTGTTCTCTTCGACCTCGACGATACGATCATCGCATCGGACGTCCACGCCAATCAGGCTTGGTTCGAAGCGACGAAACCTCATTTCGATACTCCGGAACATGAACGGTTGCTCGATGCGCTCGAGCAGAGTCGTCAGTGGTTCTGGGGCGATCCGGAACGACACCGCGTTGCTCGGCAGGATATCCCACAGGCCCGTCGCGACATCGCGCGCTTGGCGTTTCAGCGGCTCGAGCGAGACGATCTCGACTTCGCCGACCAGCTTGGCGATGCATACACTGCGCATCATGCTTCGTTAATGCATGTCATCGACGGGGCGCTCGATACGCTCGCAATGCTGCGTTCGGAAGGTATCAGGCTGGGGCTCGTCACCAACGGCATGGGCTGGATGCAGCGAAGCAAGATCGAACGCTTCGCGCTCGCAGACTACTTCGAGCAGATTTTCATCGAAGGGGAAGTGGGCATCGGCAAACCGGACGAGCGCATCTTCCTTCATGCCCTCGTGACGATGGATGCCGACGCAAGTAGCGCTTGGATGATCGGCGATAATTTGGAATGGGATGTACGTGCACCTCGGCGTGTCGGCATCAACTCCGTTTGGGTCAAACGCGAACCGACCGGCGCCCCCGAAGAGTCGCAGTATCCGACGGTCCGGTCGATCGCCGAATTGCAGGTACTTCGTTAGTGAACGGAGTACGAACGCAGATCGACTCGTGAACGCAAATGCAGGGCCGAAATGTCCGCCCCTTGGATCGAATAGTGTTCGATCCGGACGTATCCGACATTCGGACACAGATAATAAATGTCTCGCTGGAGGGTCGCATTTCCTCGGACCTCTTTCCAGTCAGTCTGGTACTCATAGCAGTTGAACGTACCAGCCGCGACGGTGACCGATACACTGTTCTTTTGCACTACATAGTTCGACACCATCGTTGCGATCGAATCGGGCTTTGAAGTGATCGGAAACGGCATGGTCATATAATCCGTATGGTCGCGGAAGATTTCGCCGGGGTTTGCCGGATATTTGAAATAGCGATACGCACTGTAGAAATTCGGCGGTGCTGCAATGTACACACCGACATTCGTCGGCATCAGCCAATAATACTTCAAATCGAAATACGTGCTGCCGTCCTTCGGACTGATCGTGCTGGATTTGATCTTGATCGAATCCGTGCCGCCCGCATGCGATGTGCCCGACGCATCGTAGAGCGTGCTATCGAGCACCCAGTAGTTTCCGATTGTCATCGGGATGATCACTCCTGTTTGGGCAGCCGATCCGTTGCTCGACGAATCGGAACACGAAAACAATGCAACGCACGACAACAACACGGTGACGAGAAGAACACTGCGCATGGTGTATGGGTAGAATGAATTCAGCTCACTGAAGGTTTAGTACCCATTCGATCATTAAAAAGTTCTGAAAATCATATCATGAGCCAGCCTGCCCAACCATACATCCTCGGCATCAATCAAGAAGAACTCGAACGTCTGCGCTTCCAGCATGGCGTCTGGAAGGGAGTGACCGACGCGTTGTTCGATCGCGTCGGTATGCGCACGGGATTCCACTGTCTGGATGTCGGTGCGGGGCCGGGGTTTGTGACGATGGATCTGCGCGAACGAGTCGGTGCCGAAGGATCGGTCACCGCCCTCGAACCGGCAGACTACTATCTCGACTATCTTGGAGACGAAGCCGCAGAGCGCGGGTGGAGCAATATCCACCGCATTCATGGTACCGCCGAGACGGCTGCACTTCCTACGGAAAAATACGATCTCATCTTCGTCCGTTGGGTGATCGGCTTCGTGCCGGATGCCGATGCCTTCGTGCGCAATCTGGTTGGCGCACTCAAGCCAGGCGGTGTTCTGGCAATTCAGGATTATCTGTATTCCGGCTTGGGCCTCTATCCGAACGGTGGTGCGTTCGATAATATGCTCCAGACGGTGATTCGTCACTGGGCGGCTGGCGGTGGCGATGCGTTCATCGCTGCACGAATTCCACATATCTTCCGCGCCAACGGGCTCGATCTTTTTGATTATGCGCCGCACTGCCTTTCCGGTGGGCCGGATAGCGACGTGATCGAGTGGGCGCACCGTTTCTTTACAAAACACATGGATCTCATGGTCGCCTCCGGTGCAACGACGAAAGAAATGGGCGATGCAATGCTTGCCGATTGGTTTGCGCACCGCAAGAATCCCGATACGATCTTCTGCTCTCCGATTTTGGTCGATATGGCCGGGCATAAACGGTAGCGTTCATGGAGCCGGATCGCCGAACACAGATCGAGCAGTTAGCGAAAGAGATGGAGTCGCTCATCGATCGCAGCGACGACGGCGCGAGCGCGGATGCAGTGATCGTCTTCGGTTCGGAAGCGTATAACCCGTTCATCGAACAGCTTCGGCGCTACAGAACGCTTGCGCCTGCGCTTCGTGCAACGGAAGATGACGAGCGTACACCGCTCGAATCCGGAGTCGAGTTGATCCTCGAAAGTGCGATGCGCGCGCGCCGAACGATGGCCGAAGAGGTCGAGCGCGTCCCCTTGCAACGCCCCGATGCTCGTCATTCCGTCTATTACCGGCTCGCCGAAGCAAAGGCATATATCGACTTACACTACGAGCGCGATATTACGGTCGAATACCTTGCCGAAGTTGCATGCGTATCGCAGTATCACTTCCTGCGATTGTTCCGAAGCGTGTTCGAAGTGACACCGTACCGGTACCTTCTGTTGCGCAGACTCTCGAAAGCCGCTGAGCTGCTGCGAAACTCTGACACCCCCATCGGCGATATTGCCATCCGGGTCGGATTCGAGAATCTTCCCGTATTCTCCGACGCCTTTCGCAAGGAATACGGCGTCCCACCGTCAAAATACCGAAAGAACCCGCCTGCTTCCGTATCGAACGACAACGAGATGGTCGGCAAATAGCAATTTTCCGAAACCACGGAGGGGCAGGGTCCCGGTATCTTTGTATCGTTATTATTACACCACCTTCAACGATACGATAATGAAAACAGCACAAAACCAATACCCCGGTCTCTACGGGAATCCGCAGGTCGAAGCGATCCAGAAGGAGATCTTCGAGCGCCGTATGCAGATCATCGAAATCCTGCGCTCGTCGGCACAAACAGTCAGCAGTTCTTATCGTCTGATCGACGGCAACGGCAAAGAAGTTGCGCTCGCCGATCTTTTTGGCGACAAGGACGATCTCATCCTCATTCATAACATGGGGAAGGGCTGTCGCTACTGCACGCTTTGGGCTGACGAGATCAACGGCATATCGAAACATATCGAGAATCGTGCGGCGCTCGCCGTCGTCTCGCCGAATTCGCCGGAAGTGCAAAAGGAGTTTGCTGCCAGCCGTGGATGGCGCCTGCGAATGTTCTCCGATCGCGATATGCAGTTCACCAAGGACATGGGCTTTGCCTATGAGAAAGACGGCAAGAGCTATCCGCAACCGGGATATTCAACCTTCCACCGGGAGGCGGACGGTTCCGTCACACGCATCGCATACGACGAGTTCGGGCCGACCGATATGTACTCGGGGATCTGGCATTTCTTCGAACTCTTGAAAGACGGAGAGAACGGATGGGAGCCGCAGTATGAGTACGAGACAGCGCATTAAGCTCGCTTCGGCGGCCGGGCTCTTCATCTGCACGATGTCGCTGCAGGCGGCGGGCCTCTCGGCGCCGATTCGTCCCTGTTGCGCCGCGAAGCAGAACCCAAGCAAGAGCGACGCAACGGTGACCGACAAGAAGCGCCGGCAACGGCCAGTATTCACAATCACGGAAGAGTGATAAGATCTCGGGCGGATCATTGTATCCGCCCGAACAACTATTAATCTGCCTTATTCGTGTTTCCCCTCGCGCGCGATTAGCATCTCGGCGACGGCGCAAACGATCGCTAGCGCGAGGAATAACTGCCAGAGCTCGACGCCGAAGCGCGAGCGACGGATCGCCTCGGCAAGGTCCTTGCCGGATGCCGTGAGCGTATGGAGCGCGGCCTTCGATGCGGCAACCCTCGAGAGTGCGGAGTTCATCTCGCTTTGGGAAGCTGTGCTCACTGACGATTCGCCCGTCGAGGGGTTCACCGCAACGGCAGCCACCGGCGTCGCCGCATCGGCGTCCTTGAAGACGGAGTAGATTCCCGCATACGGCACTTGCTCGACTACTGCATGCATCGTGCCGCTTGCGGAGCCGGTCACTTCCACGCGCTGCGCGAATCCGTTCGGTCCGCGAACGAGCAGACGTTCGCCCGATTGGATTCCTGCGGCAGACGCAAGCGAAATGTCGATCGGGTCGCCTGCGGTGTAGGTCGGGACGATATTCTGATCTCGTCCGCGAAGTGATGCGAGGTATGCAGCCGTCCGCCGAATGAGCGGTAAGAAAATCGGCTTGCGGGGAAGATCGCTGAACGCGAATGTCGCGGGTACTGCAAACAAGAGTACGTGGCCATTACCCACGCCGACATCGCTGAGCAACGCGGCACCGCTCGAGAGTTTGACGAGCGGTACGCCGCCATTTGCAAAGCGGAAGAAACGAAAGAACTTCGGCGACTCGATCCCGCGGCCGTTGGGATTCGAGTTCTGGTCGAACATCCCTGCAAAGAAGGGATGTGCCAGATCGAACGACGCGAGGCTCGAATACTTGTCGGTTGCAGCGAGCGATCCGTCAAGCGAGACGAGTTGCGGCAGCCCAAGCGCCGGAGCGACGGACGTGTTATACTCTTGTAGCGAGAGGTCGGGCTCCGGCACGATCCCAGCACCATGACCTGCATTTAGATATGCGCGGAGTGCTTTCAAATCCGACGCATCCGGTGTGGTGGCACCGAGCTGAACGATCACCGCATCGAGCCGCGCGCCGAGTGAAGGAAGCATGCGCAGTTCTTCGAGCCGGTGCACCTCGATCGCATACGGCGCGGCGCCGGATTCCGAAAGCGTTTCTTCGAGCGCGAGTCGCATGAAGTCGGCGTCCGAAGCGGTGTTGGTAAAGATGGCGACATGACTCGTCGCCGGAAGCGTGATCGAGCAATACCGCTTGTTATCGAACGGAAGAGCATCGTCCTCCAACTCTGCACGTACATTCAGAATACCCGTCTGCTTCGGCAGTGCGCCGAGCGCGACCTTTTCCGTCTTGCCGGCGTCAATCGATGTAACGGATCGCTGTGCAACGCGGTCGTCATTGAAGAAGAGCGAGACAACTGCGTTATCGACTGCTCCGTCGCCGGTATTGCGTACGTACGCATTGAATTCGATCGGCCTACCTTGCTCGAACACGGTGGTCACTGCGACGAGCGAGTCGATCGCAAGATTGCGCACCGGCGCAGCGGTCCCGACGGTGGTGACAAAGAGATTCGTGCGTTCGTCGAACAGACGGAGTGCGGTATCGGACTTGGGCAGATCGCCGAGGTTGCGCGTTTGTCCGTCCCAGACGAGGTACACTTCACGGTTGACGTTTGCCGATCGGGCAAGCTCCGATGCCGCGACGCGAAGACCGTCGGCCAACTTCGCCCGTGCATCCGAGATCATGATTTCTCCGATCGCTTTGCGCATTTCCTGCGGATCGTGCAATCGGCGGTAGGCTTTGCCGCGTTCGATGGTCGCGAGCGGGACGATGATGAGTTCGTCGCCGTCTTCGAGTGCATCGGCGATCTTGATGGCAGCGTCCTGTTCCTGTTTGAAGAAGATGCCGGATGCGTCACGTCGAGAAGTCGACGCCGAATTATCGAAGAGGATGATCGCTGTGGTGTTCGCTCGCGACGAACCGAAGAACCCACCGAGAAATCCGCGCAGTGCGGGCCGCGCGAACGACATCACCAGGAATGCGATAAGCAGCGTACGAAGAATTAGCAGCAGGATCTGGCGCAGCTTTACCTTGCGCATCGAGCTCTTCTCGAGCTGCTTGAGAAACCGAATCGAGCTGAATTCGACACGGCGCGCTTTTCGCTGAGCAAACAGATGAAACAGTACCGGAAAACTTGCCGCTACGAGTGCGAAGAGGACGTATGGATTCAGAAAAGTCATCGCGCGACGACGATCGATCTCATGGAGACAATTCCCGATGCGCTGCGTCCGCGCAGATAGTAGGTGCCGCTCGTAAGCAAACCAAGCATAATACGCGTGGTGTGTTCACCTGGCGTACAAGTAAACGATGCGACCACGCGGCCGACCGCATCCCCAAGCTCGAACGCCGTCGATTCGTTCGAGACGGTTCGTATCATCACATAATCACTTGCGGGGTTCGGATATACTGCAAGCGACGACGGTGACTGCGGAATCGTCGCGTCGAGGAACGGCTGGTTTGCCGACGAGTCGCCGACCGTAAACGTGTACACGTCATGGGTTGCAGTGCGAGGAGAATGGGTTGCCGTATCTGCGCCGTCAAATACCTCGACGTAAAATTGCACGACCGTGCCGTGCTTCAAGCCCACGAACGAGCCACTGTAGATCAGCGAATCGGTCGCAAGCGAGAGCGGAAGACTCTGAGAGAACGAGCCGGAATCCAGCGAATAGACCAGATGTGCCGAACGAATGCCGTTGTTTGCAGCAATCGGGACACAGACCGAATAGGTGGTGTCTATTCGATGCAGCTTCAGCGGTCCGATAATTGTCCCGAGCTTGAGCGCAGCATTGTACGCATCGATTCCGCCGTAGCCATAGACGTTATTCGGCAGCGAATCGACGACATGCCGGGCGGAGGCCAGTACAGCATCGCGGATTTGCATGGCGGTTGCTTCGGGGTGCGCTTGTTTGATAAGCACACATGCGCCACTGACGAGCGGCGTCGCGAGCGACGTGCCGGTATCGAATCCGAGCGAGTCGTCGCGATGGATCGTTGCGATCCACACGCCGGGTGCGCTGATGTCCGGTTTGATGCGGCCGTCGGCACTCGGGCCGTTCGACGAAAAATCCGCGATGGTGTCGTTATACATGAGCGCGCCGCAGGAAAGGATGCTGTCGGCATCCGAGGGCGTCATGAGCGACGGCGGATCGGTCTGTTTGTTGTTACCCGATGCGGTACACACGAGCACGCCGAGGTGCGCAGCACGTGCGGCGGCTCGACTCGAGATTGTCGTGCGGCCGTCGAGATCGGCATAGTTATAACTAACGAACCCACTATCGAAGTTGCGATACCCGAGCGACGACGAGGTGATCTCGACGCCTTGCGATTCCATCCATTCGAGCGCCGCCGCATAGTTGTCTTCTTCGCGCGGAGTCTCGCTTCGCAGATCTTCCGTCTTTGCAAGCCACACGTCGGGATCGTATGCGGGACCGATCACGCTGTCGGGCAAATATCCGGTTGCCGCAGAAAGCACGAGCGAACCGTGACCGTCCTGATCCGGCCAGTCCTCGGGTTGATTTGCGGTGACCGAATCGTGAAAGACAAAATCGTACTCGCCGTGCACGCGGTGGTGTTTTGTCGTGCGCATCTCGCGCCAGTTGAAACCGCAATCGAGTATGCCGTAATTGACTCCTGCACCGCTGAAGCCCATCGCATGCAACGGGCGCACATTAATAAGCCCGAGTGCAATGTCGGAGTACCCGTAGTGATAGATGACGCTATCGTAGCTGCAATCTTGTGTCGTCACTACCTGGGTAGCAAGCTGGGGCATCGAATGAAACACCGACACCTGTTGCGATTCGAGCGTCGCGGGTTGGGCTGCAAGCACTGCATGCACCGAGCGAACGAACGGCAGTGCGCGCACGGCATCGAACTGTGCCGGTGTCAGATCGGCGCTGATCGCATTTTCCCACACAATCTGCTGTGTCGGGACGATACCGAGTCGTGAAAGCTGCGACAAATATGTGCTACTCAGGGGTGCATCCTCAAGGGTGACGATGTGCGACGCCGAACCGAGTGCGTGTGCGCGCCGTGCACGGGCCCGGGCGGAGAGATGCGCTAGCGTGCGCTCATAGAGAGGGTTGCCGGGGACGAACGACTCACGCTCGATGCCTTTGTCGCTGAACTCGATCCAATACCGGCGCACGGATGCGACCGTTCTGGCATCGGCAAGCGATGAACTGAGAAACACGACAATCAACACAAGAAGAGAGGAGCGGCGCATCCGAAGCTTAGGCCTCCTTCACGAGTTTTTCGATCACGGAGATCGGCGTGAGGCCTTCGGCCTCGGCATTGAAGTTGAGCACGATGCGATGACGCAGCGTCGGGATCGCGAGCGCACGGATATCTTCTTGCGCAGGGGTAAACCGACCGTCGAGCAGTGCGCGAACTTTCGCGCCGAGCACAAGATATTGCGAGGCTCTTGGACCGGCGCCGTAGCTGACATATTTCTTTACGTACTCGCCGGCGTTTTTCGTACCGGGTCTGGTCGAACCCACGAGGCGTACGGCGTACTCAATCACGTTATCCGCGACCGGTACGTAGCGCACAAGATCCTGAAACGCGATAAGTTCGCCTGCCGATAATACTTTGTTGAGTTTCGGTACGTACTCGCTCGTCGTGCTCTTGACGATCTGTGCCTCTTCGGCAGCACTCGGGTAATCGAGCCAGAGGTTCAGCATGAAACGGTCGAGCTGTGCTTCGGGAAGCGGATACGTCCCTTCTTGCTCGATCGGATTTTGGGTCGCGAGCACAAAGAACGGTTCTTCGAGCGTATAGGTCACATTCGCCGCCGTGACCGAATGCTCCTGCATGGCTTCGAGCAGTGCCGCTTGCGTCTTCGGTGGCGTGCGGTTGATCTCGTCGGCGAGGATAATGTTCGCGAAGATCGGTCCTTTGATGAAGCGAAATTCCTTTGCGCCGGTCGAGATGTTCTGCTCGAGAATCTCGGTGCCGGTAATATCCGTCGGCATCAGATCGGGCGTGAACTGAATGCGACTGAACTCAAGGTCGAGCACTTTGGCGAGTGTGCTGATCAGCAATGTCTTCGCAAGACCGGGCACGCCGACGAGCAGGCAATGTCCGCGCGCGAGCAATGCGACGAGCAGTTCGTCGACGATCTGATCCTGACCGACGATGACCTTCGCGATCTCGGATTTTACGTCGCGATATTTCTTGAGAAGCTCCTGGGCGTATTCCAGCTCTTTTCCTTCGAATGCGTTCTTCACGGAGGTCGATAATTGTTTATCCACGTGTCCTAACTGATCGTGATTGCAGATGTCGTCGCCCGTCGCCGCGCGTGCACGACGTCTTCGAGCTGACATTCTAAATACTCTCTTTCACATCAACTTCGCCGAATGCCCGCAACTCTGTTTCGAGCGCGTTGGCATCGCCGCTGACACCAATTACGAGTGCATCAGGATGCAAATGCGCTTTGGCAGCACGAAGCAGGTCATCGGCCGTCACGGCAGCGACTTGATCGCGGAAGCGGTCGTAGTAATCAGCGCCGAGATCATAAAGCACAAGCGACGCGATGCGATTGGCCACTTGCTGCGGCGTCTCGATCGAGAGCGGAAAACTGCCGATGATATATTGCTGGACCATCTGCAGTTCATGCGGCTCGACCGGCTTGGTGACGATCGCCTCGATCTCGTTGCGGATCTCGAGAACGGCCGCTGCCGTCACGTCGGTCCGTACTTCGGTACTGACGACAAACGCACCGGTTTGTTTCCGGGCATCGAAGTAGCTGCGCGCTCCGTAGGTAAACCCGTTGCGCTCGCGAAGGTTTTGGTTGATGCGCGAATTGAAGTACCCACCGAGCAGCATGTTCAGGACATACAGCGGCACGTAGTCGGGATGGTTACGCGCAATACCGAGGTGGCCGACGCGGATAGCGGACTGCACCGCCTGCTTTTTTTCAACGAGCGTGATTCTCGGGCCCTGGTTGAGCGCCGGTATGCTCGTGACGGCACTGGCGCCGACGGCGGACTGGCCACGGAGCGCCGAGCCGAAGGCGGCCGAAAGTTTTTCGACGATCTGCGCTTCGGTGACATCGCCGGCAACAATGAAAAATGCGCCCGGCAGTGCGCGAAGCGTTGCATAGAACTCTCGTAGCGAAGCGCTCTGCATCGCGCTCACCGAGGCTTCCGTCCCCGCAGCCTCGAACCCGTAAGGGTGATCGCCATACACTCCTTTCGAGAATACGACATCGGCGAGATACCCGGGGTCGCTCTTGGCCTGCATGATATTCGCAATGCGCTGCGTTTTGATACGCGAAAGTTCTTCGTCGGCAAACACCGGGTTCGCGACGATATCCGATTGCAGTCCGATAGCAGTATCGAGATACCGGGAAAGTACCGACGTCGAGACGACCGACGCATCCCACGACGCACTTGCACCGAGCGAACCGCCGACGAAGTCGATAGTCTCGGCAATCTCGGTCGCGCTGCGCGTTGCGGTGCCCTTATTGAGCATCTCCGCCGCCATCGACGCTAGGCCCTGGGTTGCGGCCGTGTCGCGCGAGGATCCGCCACCAAGATAGAGCGTGACGCTCACGAGCGGCTGCTCGTGGTTTTCGACAAGATAGACCGGGATGCCGTTCGATAGCGTTGTCGAAACGAATGACGGAAAGCGGATCTCGGTGATCGGCCCCGGGGCAGGTGGTGTTGTACGATCGATAGTTGTCATCAAGAAAGTCATTTACGGTGGGGCACACTGCGGCGTGCCCGCACGATTACGTCAGCTACAGTGCTTAAGGGTACACTTCCGTGTACGCTGGCGATCAATCCTTCGGCGGCAGGTACACCACCGTGCATCGTTGGTCGGGATTAAGCCAGGCAGCCGACGCCGTGCGGATATCTTCCGTCGTCGCATTGGTGTATTCGCCGACGATCGAATTCACGCGGTCGGTATTTCCGAAGAACGTGCGCGCATGGGCAAGTTGGTCTGCCTTGCCGCTGGCGGTGACTCGGCTTGCCACGAGGCGCATCTCCATCTTATTCTTTGCTTTTTGCAGCTCGTTCTCCGAGACGAGTTCGGAGCGCATCGATGCGATCACATCTTCGAGCGCCGCTTCGATCGCGGCGATTGGCTGGTCGGGTTCGTTGGCGACAGCGTAAAACCACACCAACCCCGGCGCTTCGCGAAGATCGACATACGCCGACACTTCCGACGCCAGCTTCCCCTGATACACCAGTTTCTGGTAGAGACGCGAACTTCTGCCGGTCGAAAGAATATCCGTTGCCAGATCGAGGGCGATGGCATCGCGTGTTCCTTCTGGCGGCATGCGGTATGCATAAAATACCGCAGGTAACGGGACGGCTTCGGTCGTCACGAGTTCGCGGCGTTCGCCTTGTTGCGGCAGATCGCCAAAGAGGGGGCGGACGATGTCACGACTGCCGCGCGGGATGGGACCGAAATACTGTTCGATCAACCGCTTCGCTTCGGTGTTCTTGAAGTCGCCCGAGACGACGAGCGTCGCGTTCGCGGGGGAGTAATAGGTCGTGTAAAAATCCCGTACATCGTCGAGTGTCGCAGCTTCGATGGTGTCCATGTCACCGATGACGGTCCAGCGGTACGGAAAGTCGGTGTACGCAAGACGCATCATGCGCTCCGAAAGCGAGCCGTAGGGTGTGTTGTCGTAGCGTTCGCGTTTTTCTTCTTTGACGACGTCCTTCTGCGTGCGCAAACTTTCTTCGCCGAGTACGAAACCGAGCATGCGGTCGCTTTCGAGCCATAGCGCAAGGCCGAGCTGATGCGAGGGCAGGACTTCGTAGTAATTCGTCTTGTCCTCGGTGGTGTAGGCATTGTTGTAGCCGCCGGCCTCGGTGACGTACTTATCGAAATCGCCTCGCTTGACATTGGTCGAGCCTTCGAAGAGCAAATGCTCGAACAGATGCGCAAACCCTGCGCGGTTCGGTGTTTCGTTCTTCGAACCGACATGGTATGCGATATTGACGCAGACGATCGGCGCTTTGTGATCTTCACAGAGAATCACATGCAACCCGTTGGCCAGATCGTATTCGTCGTAGGCGATCTGCCCGGGATGTCCGTTGGAAATTGTGCTCAAATCGGTATTGTATCCTTATTAGCCTATAGCTAACGAGACGCGGCGGGAGGGAGTTCGGATGGGGGGCGCCTCGGTGCCGGTTCAGTTTGAAACGGAGTTAGAAAGTGTCATTCTGAGCGGAAGCGAAGAATCGCTCGATGAAACGCAGTGAGGCTCCGCCGAAGGGATTCTTCGCTTTGCTCAGAATGACATTAGAATGATAACGGTAATAGAACCCTACACTTCGTGACGAGCGTCACATCATCTCAGGCGCCAATTCTGCCGGGGCGAATTCTTCCTTCGGTTCTTTGCTCGACGGCGGTGTAGGGCCGCCCTCGAGCGACCGGTTGATGAAGTACATCATTGCGATCATCACCACCATCGTGCCGACAACGACATACCCAAGCGTATCGTAGTTACCGATCATGCCGGTTTTCGATTCGGTGACGATCAGCCCCGCGAGCACCGATGCGCCGCCGCCGGAGATCTGCATGATGGCGGAGTTCACGCTCATAAATGCACCGCGATCTTCCGGCGCAGGAATCGCGGTCATGAGCGCCGAAGCAGGGATCATACGGAAGGTAATGCCTGCAAAGAGCAGCACGTTGAAGACCGCCGCGAGCCAGAACGGGGTAATCCCGAGGTTCGTGTACACGACGACCATGATCATCGATGCGACGGAGCCGACGATGAACATTTTATACTTGCCGAGTTTGTCGCTGAGTTTGCCGGAAAGCGGTCCGATCAGGATCGAGAACACCCCCGTAATCAGATAGAGCATCGGAAGCGCGTCGATCGAAATGCCCATATTATGGGTACCGAACGCGCTGCCGAACGGCATTAGCATAAAGCCCCCCGATGCAAGGAACGACATCGTCAGAAATCCGTAGAGGTAGCGCGGCTTTGAAATCGTTGCCATCAAGTGATGGATCGGGTTGCGGTCCTGATGCAATTTCAAATGCTCGTTGATCGGCTTCATGTAAAAGAGCATCACAATGCCGACGATCGAACCGAACACAGCGATCATCCAAAAACACCAATGCCAGCCGAAGTTATTTGCGAGCAGAAGGCCGGCGGGAATCCCGAGAACCTGCGCTGCAGAGAACGACATTTGGACGTAGCCCATCACACGGCCGCGAACCTGCATCGCAAACAGATCGGTGATGATCGCAAAGCTGATCGAACCGATCACGCCGCCGAAAATACCCGTGATGATACGGGCGACGAGCAGGAAGCTGAAATCCGTCGCCAGGGCGCAGAGCACCGTGCCGAGCAGGAAGCCGACGTAAAAGAACATCAGGAGCTTCTTCCGGTCGAACTTGTCGGCGAAGCCCGCGGCGAGCAGACCCGAGGCGCCTGCGCTAAACGCATAGCCCGAGACGACGACGCTGAACTTCGACGGCGAGATCGAGAGTGTCTTCATGAGGATCACGCCGAGAGGCGAGAGCACCATGAAGTCAAGAATCACCGTGAATTGCAGGATCGCAAGAATCGCGACGACAAAAGCTTGGTATCTGGTAAATGTATGTTCGGCGTTTTTTTGCATATGTTGGTACCCTCTTATGCAAAAGGACGGACAAGGTTTCACTTTATTGTGTCATTTTCTGTACGAATAGTCAGAAAATGCTCGGAGGCTCAGATTTCTGTACTTTGGGCCGTGCAGTGGGGCGGTTATGCACAACTCTCCACGATGACAGCATAGTGGGCGAATTGAACCATTGCGGCCAGCACCTTCAAAAACAAATATATCCAGTTCGAGATCGCGGATTGTTGCGGGGCCGACGTTCGGGACTGATTGCAGATCGTCGGAGCCCGGTGTGGTTACTTGCGAATCTCGATATAGACGTCCTTTCGGGCGTCGGCGACGAATTGCTGGTACATCTTCATCTGCTTCCACTGGGTCGCCGCATACTCGAGTTCGCGGTAGTCTCCGTCAACGGTCGGTTTATGCGATGGGATTCGACGGAACAGCTTGACGATCTGATATCCGGTGATTGTCTTGGAAAAACTGATCTTCATCGGGCGCGAGATGTCGCCGGCATTCATCGAATCGAGCACACCGCGCTGTTCGGGGCCGAGGTCCGCAAGATTGATTTTGCCGAGGTAGCCGCCTGTTTCCTTTGTTTCCTGATCGTCGGAATATTCTTTGGCAATGCGAGCAAAATCGGCGCCGTTGAGGATGCTATCGCGAAGATCGCTGACGAGCCGGCGGACGGAGTCTTCATCGGCAGTCGAGGCGGTTGCTTTCATCAGGATTTGCGCGACGCGGATATCCTCTCCGCGACGTTCGAGCAGCTTGATGATATGAATCCCCTGATCGGTCTCGACCGGGTCGGAGACTTCGCCGACCTTCAGTTTGAACGCAGCCGCTTCAAAATCGGGGATGAATGTGCCTCGCGGATACGGTCCGCCGAGGTCGCCGCCGGCCGAGGCGGTCGGATGCTGCGAGTACCGACGTGCGAACTCTTCGAACGACGCCCCGGCACGCAGAGAATCGACGAGCTTTTTGGCCAAAGCACGCAGGCGGTCCTGTTCGCCGGCTTTCGGCTTGATGAGCTTTACGATGGTGGCAAGCTCGACTTGTTCGCCGACCGACGGAAGACTATCCTTATAATACGCATAGAATTCCTGCACATCGTGACGGGAGATGACGGGCGGCTTCGAAAATTTCTCCTGGCGAAGCTTATCGACAAAGAGCTGCTGTCGGGCTTTTTCGCGAAGGTCAGCGGATCGGCGAATTTCTTCGGCGCTTTTCCCAAATGCCTTTTCCATCTCCTGCTGCGAACCGAACTGCCGCTGATACTGCTTGATGCGATCGTTGATCTGATCGTCCACTTCGCTCTCGGTTACGTTGATGAGCGTATCGGCCTCGGCTTTGACGAGCATCGCTTTCTGGTCGATCTCGCTCTGAAGGATCTGCTTGCGAAGTGAGGCGATCGTATCGGCCGACGCCGAATGCTGCCCCGAGCTCATGAGCGCAAGCTGCACCTGTGCGTCGATCGAACTGCGCAGAATCGGATATTTACCGACGACTGCGGCGACGCCGTCGATATCATCGCCGTCATGCAGCGCGCCGGGTTGCGACCGAACCGCAATTGGTAGGGCGGCAAGCGCGGCAAGGAGTAGGAGTGTACGTCTCAATTGGTCTGCGCGTTAGCGGCGGAATGTGCTTTGACGGCTGCTTCGAGTGCGGCGTTATTGATATCGCGCTTGTACTTCGTCCGGAGTTCTTCGACCCACTTCAGACGAAGTTCGTTCGACATCTCGTCCTGATACTGGCTTGCCACTTCCTGGCGTGCTTCTTGGAAGGACTTCTGCGTCAGCGGGACGCGGCGGTTCATCTTCACGATGGAATATCCCGCCTGATTCGAGAACGGCTGGCAGACATCGTCCACTGCCAACGAGAATGACTTGCGCGACAGCTCGTTTTCGTCTTTGATGAGCAGCCCCCAATGGCCGGCCTTCTCTTTATAGCCCGGACGTTCGGTGTATTTCGCGGCAAGCGAATCGAAGTTCTCGCCATTGTCGCGAATGCGCTTATAGAGCGATTTTGCAAGCGTATCGCTCAGCACGTAAATCTCCGACACGTCGATGCGCTCGGGCCACATGAAGCGCGTCTTGTGTTCGTTGTAGAACTTCAGTTCGGCGAGGCTGTCCGGCTTGATCGCGCCCCAGACCTTGCGGTTCTCGAGTTCAAAGAGCATGATACCATTCTTATAGTCGGCCATGATCTGGTCGAACTCGGGGTACTTGGTTTCGACATCCTTCGAAAGGTAATTCATCACGTCTTCGTCGATCTGACGCGTCACGAAGTCGTTGATCTGATTCCGTGCCAGCGGATATCCCTTCTGCGAATTCAGCGAATCGACGAGCGAAGAGATGTACCATGATGCGCCGCCCATCGTGTAGATCGGCAGATGCAATTCGCCGGGTGTGATCTTTGCAGCCCAGTTGCTATCGACCGACGTACGGCTCGAATCGACGCGTGACATGAAGATATTGATCGACGACGAATCGACGTGGAGGTTCAACTGCTTGCTCGTTGCCGCCAGAAGCTTGTCGCGGTCCTCGTTGAAATAGTACTGCTTGTAGAGCTTCTTGAGGAAATCTTTTTCTTCGGCAAACGACTTTGCCGGGATGATGCCGTCTCGGCGAATGATGTGATAGCCTTTGCTCGTGCGGATGATACCGGACATTTCGCCATCTTTGAGCATGTATGCTGCATCGTCGAAAGCGGGTTCGGTACGTTTCTGCTCGTGGTCGATCGCGCCGAGGTCGCCACCGTTACCGCTCGAACCTTTATCGTCACTCGATTCGACTGCCACCGTCTCGAACTTTGCGCCGGCTTTGATCGCATGCAGGAGGCTGTCGGCCTTCTGATAGTACTTGAGTGTATCCTCGTCTTTGACATTACGCGGCATGCTTACAAGGATATGGTGCACCTTGATGCCGCCGAGGCGAAGCCGTTTATCGATCAGATAGACAACATGGTAGCCGAACTTGGTGCGAACCGGATACTGCACGTACTCGCCGGGCTGTAGCGAGTAGACGGCATCTTCGAACGGACGAATGGTCATGCCGCCGGTGAACCAGCCAAGCGAACCGCCGAGATTGATCGAGTTGCGGTCGTCCGAACCTTGCCATGCATTCGAATCGGCCGGTGCATTCTTGCCGGCTTGCTGCATTTCTTCGCGGCGTGCCTTTGCCGGAGATTCGGCCCACTTGCGCTGACGGTCGCTCATGACGATCATCGCCAGCGGTTCGCCGCCGCGTAAGCGTTGCAATGCCGTCATCGCGCGGGTATAGGCCTGAAGTGTATCCTTCGGGTTGTTCCAGTTATGGACCTGCGCGAGGAAGTGTGCGGCGTTTACCTCATAGCGCCGACGCTCGTACATTTTTTCGATGGCAGGTTCGGTCAGTAACTTATCGAGTACGAACGGACCCGCGAGGAGTTTGCGATAGCCGTCCATCTCTTTGATAATCTTCTCGTCTTTGTCGAGCCCTTGTGCTTTGGCATCCATGAGCTTCAGGCGGTAATCGCCGTAGATCACCAGAAAATCCTTTAACGAGTCGAGGCTGCTGGCATACGGATCCTTATCGTTCATCCGCTTATATGCCTTCTCGAATTCATCGAGGGTGACATTCTCTTTATTGGTCTTGATAAGGACAGGCGATGCACCCGTTGCGGAGGCGTGCTTCTTTTGTGCGGAAACGCCTCCGGCAAGACCGAGGAACAGGAAGGCCGCAACAACGCATGATGTGGCCTGCTGAAATGAATTACGTAAAGTGACCATGGTCAACTGGTAAGTACTTCGAAAAAACAGTGATGAATGACTCGTTCGGGTACGATAATTCGAGCCGTTTGTAACGCGCGAAGGGGGGTGGTTGGTTCGTAGCCAGGCTGGGCACACTGGATCAGCCACTGAGCCGGCGCATGGTAGCAAACAGTAGTTTTGCCCCAAAAACAATAACGCCGACTACAGTCGGCGCTACTGAATACTTCGAATAATTCGAGGATTACTTCTTGCGGGCGATTACTTTTTTCGCCGCTTCGACGATGTCGGCGCTCGTGAGGCCGAAGAGCTTCATGAGCTCGTCGGGGTCGCCGGAGCCGCCGAAGCTGTCTTTGACGCCGACGAATTCCATTGGGGTCGGGTGCTCTTTGACAAGCAGCTCTGCGATCGCGCCGCCGAGGCCGGCCGTGATTTGGTGCTCTTCCGCCGTGACGATAGCACCGCATTCTTTCGCTGCCTTCAAGATCGTTTCGTTATCGAGCGGCTTAATGGTCGAGACATTGATCACGCGGGCGTCGATACCCTGCTTCTGCAATTCGTCGGCTGCGACGAGCGCTTCCCAGACCATCGGTCCGCAGGCGGCGATCGCAACGTCACCGCCCTCGCGGAAGACCTGCGCCTTGCCGAGAACGAACGGTGTGTCGTCGCTGGTGAAGAGCGGGGTGTCGGTGCGGCCAAAGCGGATGTAGCAGGGGCCGTAGTGTTCGCCGATGGCGACGGTGGCTTTCTTCGCTTCGAGGAAATCGCACGGGACGACGAGCGTCATATTCGGCAGCGCGCGAAGGATCGACATTTCCTCGAGCACCTGGTGGGTCGCGCCATCGGGTCCGACGGAGATGCCGGCATGGCCGCCGCCGATCTTCACGTTGGCATCGTTGTAGGCGACGCTGATGCGAAGCATATCGGTATTGCGCAGCGCAGCGAAGGCACCGTAGCTTGCAAAGAACGGGATCTTGCCGCTGAGCGCGAGGCCGGTTGCGACGAGTGTTGCCGTCGCTTCCATGATGCCCATCGAGAAGAATCGCTCCGGAAATTTGTCTTTGAAGTAGGAGGTCATCACCGAGCCGGTGATGTCTCCGCCGAGGACGACGACGTTATCGTATCGTTCGCCGAGTGTCACAAGGCCTTCGCCGAAGCCGAAACGCGTTGCTTTTTTGCCCTGCAGCGTGAAGGGATGCTTGTTCTGGCTGTTCGTGCTTGCGACGTCAGTCATGGTCTTGGTCTTTGTTGCGGTTTCCATTATTACTACACTCCTTCTCGCTTAGAGCAATTCTTCCAATGCCTTCACGGCTTCTTCCGGCTTCGGTGGTTTTCCGTGCCAGCGGAAGTCGTCGTTCATGAAGCTGATCGGGTGCCCCATGTACGTTTCGGCGACGATGCACGTCGGCTTGCCTTTCGTCGACTTCGCTTCGGCAAATGCCTGGCGAAGTTCGCCGATGTTGTGTCCGTTCACGTGGATCGTATGGAAGCCGAAGGCGGTCCACTTATCGGCGACCGGATCGATCTCCATCACCTCATCAGTACGACCGTCGATCTGGCAATGATTGCGATCGACGACAACGCAGAGGTTATCGAGCTTATAATGAGCAGCGGCCATGGCTGCTTCCCAGATCTCGCCTTCTTGCAACTCGCCGTCGCCGGTAAGCGCATAGACGCGGTTCGAATTCTTCGTTACGAGCTTATCGGCCAGTGCCATGCCGACGGCGATACCTAGACCCTGACCGAGCGAACCGGTCGAGCTCTCGATGCCCGGCAGCCCCATATCGCGACCCGGGTGACCTTGCAAGCGGCTGTTGAGCTTGCGCAGTGTCAGCAGTTCGGCTTTCGGGAAATATCCTGCGTTGGCGAGCGTCGCATAGAGCACCGGGCACATGTGGCCGGCCGAAAGGATGAACCGGTCGCGATTCGCCGCCCATGGATTCTTCGGATCGTGATTCATCACGCCGCCGAAGTAGAGCGTCGCGAAAATATCCGACGAGCCGAGCGGTCCGCCCGAGTGTCCGCTCTTGGCTTCGACAAGCGAGCGAATGATGTCGCGTCGGATCTCGCGTGCGATCGAGGTGATCTCTTCGTCGCTGTTCGATGCCGAGTTCGTGAACGGTACGAATGTGTCGTACCCGTATTCCTTCACGAGATCGGATTTTGGCGTCGGTCGGGAGTCGCCGTGAAAGCCGCTCGTCAAAGGGTAGATCTGAAAGTCAAGTGATGCCATCGCAGGATGTATTGCTTAGACCCAGAAAACAATTCGTATTCAGAAAATATCCTCGGAAAGTAGGGAAGAATTTTTCCACAAGCATCGCTCGTACGTTGTATATTTGAAGTTAGAGACCACACACAGAACGATCGGGATAGATATTGAGGATTTCTATCACATCGATCATCGATCATGCACGATAAAAACAGATATCCTATCAATTGAGAGTTGCACGACATTCATCGCTCGTTAGTTCATGCGCTACACCCGCAGCAACCCCACGGCAGGAGTCGATTCCACGACCATCGAGACACAGAATGGGGAAAGACTGGGTGCGTATCAGGAACGGAACAATAACGGAGCATTGGGGATATATGGATATGGGTAAGTTTATGTCAGACCTCGGGATGCCGAGTCGGATGGAAGCTCCGTCAGACGGGGCGGGGGCGAAACCACCGACGAAGAACTAACTACCGCGAACAAATTTCTTTCCCCACCGCAATTGGCCACGGCTTCGCTCCCCAGAGAGGCCGTGGCCTCTTGCGTGTTATACGCTGCGAATGCGTGCATACACACCGGAGTATTTCGCAGGGAGGAGCGAGCGAAAACAAGGCGAACGCTTTTTCCGCGCATCTGTGTTAAACTTATAGACTTCACCAACCCACACTGCGGTTATGACGAAAGCGGATATAGTCGATCGCGTAGCGAAAGCGACGGGCGTGACGAAGCTGGAGACCGAGATATTGGTTGACGGCTTTTTCAAAACCATTTCCGAAATGCTCGCGGAGGGTGAACACTTTGAGATTCGTGGATTTGGAACGTTCAAAGTGAAAGAACGCAAACCCCGAATGGCGCGTAACCCGCGTACCGGCGCTCAGGTGCCGCTCGATGTTCATTGGGTCCCCACCTTCAAACCCTCGCGTGAACTTCGTGCAATGATCAACGACCGAATGAAGGCAAAGCGAACAGCAGCCTCTTCATAACATACGATTTCGCATCTCCTTGGAAGCCAACGATCAGCCACTTGCTGCCGACAGTCAGTCTGCGTCCTCTTCGGATGCGAACGAGCCAATTCGTACCGAAGATATTCTCCTGGAACGGCTTAAGAGCGCCCCGCCGGTAAAACCCCAGATTCCGCCGCCGATGCTCTTCGGCATTGTGATGATCACGATCGCCCTCGGTGTGATCGTGTATTTCATCTCGAAAACGCCGGAGAAATATGCCGAGGACCCGCATGCCGAAGCACGCAAGCAAGCGGCTGCCGATTCTGCTGCGCTCTTCGCAAAGCGCATGAAACTACAACCCTATGTGGATTCACTTGCGAAGGTCGTTGCCAGCGATCCGGCAAATCCTGAATTTCACAAAGAATATGCAAACGCACTCTACGAGGCGAACGACTGGCAAAAAGCGCAGACGGAGTATGAAGCATATTTGAAAGGCGACCCGAAAGATCCGGATGCTATTATCGATTATGCGTACGTGCTGACACAGACGACCCAGGATTATCGTCGTGCCATCGACGAGATCGAAAAGGCGCTGAAGATCGATCCCGAACATGTAAAGGGACTCTTCAACGCCGGCCTCCTATCGGTGCAAGCCTTCCCGGATAAGAAGACAGCCATCGAAAAATCCGAAGGCTATTTCAACCGCGCTCGCGCCGCCGCCGAAAAGAAAGGCGAAACCGAGATGGTCAAGAATATCGACGAAGTTCTGGCCGAGATCGCAAAGATCAAATCCAACCCAAATCCCGGCGGTGCTGCTGGCGGCGGAATGGGCCAGTAATGTCGGGCACGTGCTGATGTGAGATGATGCGTTACGGTATGAACAATGGCACGGACGCTTCATCCGTGCAAGGGTGAAATGGTCCTACATGCCGATCATTCGGAGTTTCTAAGAAGCCGATTTTTCTCTCCACGGCCTGTAACAAATCCTCCGCTTCGCAGTTAATACACTTAACCCTCCTGCAAAACGGTTAATCGTGCCATTGATTGCGGTTCGAAGCATCCTACGGAAGGATACACATTCACTTCGCTTGTACGCGCTCATACGCCAGCACGTTATTGTTACAACCTGGTTGCAGGATCGGGATATCTATACCCGTGAATTCTGTCGTCACAAACATATCGAACTACGTCTCGAACGTCAGGCGCGTAACGGCTCATCGGTCGTTCCGGCGGTTGCTGGTGGCTTCGTTCGTCTCCGGGCTCGGGGATCAACTCGGCTATCTGGCATTTCTTGCCGCCGTCTCTGCCGGCAGCGAAGATGTTTATGCGATCGGCGGTATTTCCGTCGCGGAGATGTTCGCGGGCTTGATTGCACTGCCTTTGGTGCAGATCATCATCGATCGCTACGATAAGCGCAGAATGCTGCTCGTTGCCGATCTCGCACGCGCAGTGATCTTTATCCTCGCAGCGATGGCGAACGAGTTGTGGCTGTACTTCGTCTGCGGGTTTTGTGCAGCCGCGTTTACGCAGCTCTTCGATCCGTCGCGTTCGGCGCTCGAACCGCACTACATCCCCGACGGCCAGATCGTGCAGGCAAACGGATTTCGCCAAAGCCTGCTGTCGCTCGTGATGATTCTCGGTCCGGCGATCGGCGGCTTGCTCATCGGGACGATGGGGTTTCGCATCGCGTTCCTCATCAATGCGGCGAGCTTCCTGTTCTCGGCGGCGCTCGTGATCGATCTCGAACGAGTAACAACGACTCAGCGCGACTCGCATCGCTTCGTCGACGAGATCTCGGGCGGATTACGAGCTGTGCGCGGTAATCCGACGCTGATGTTCTTGTTCATCTTGATGGGAAGTTTTCATCTTGCCGTCGGCATGCAATTTCCGTTGATCTTCGTGTACATCCGCGAAGCGTTCGGGGGCGGGACGCGCGAACTCAGCTGGCTGATTTCGTCGATGGGAATCGGCGGCATCGTGGGGGGGCTCTTGATGTCGCAATTGCCAAAGGAGAGACATCCATTCGATATTTCGAAACGACGCGGGAAGGTAAATATCGCCGTAATCGCGTTGCTCGATGGTGGGGTCCTGATGACATTCACGTCGCTGCATGGGCTGGTGCCGATGGTGTGTATGTTCGGACTTTTCGGCATCATCGGTTCGGCATTCTATGTCGGCATCACAACAGCTATTACGGAGAATACGGACGATGAACATCGCGGCCGCGTGTTCTCGCTCTATAGCGCACAGCGCGGTCCGGCACTGATGCTGTCAGTGATTATCGGTATCCCGATCGCGAAGTCGCTCGGTTCGGGACCGGTGCTCGTCGGCAGCGGTGGCGCCGAGGTGCTGATCGGTTTGGTTGCTATCGTCGTTGCCGGCAAGATCCGTTCGCCGAAGATGCTCATGCGCACGATGTTCTCGCTGTAATACCTGCGCGGTGCAAACTCAACGGTCCGCACCGCGTGGGAACAGCACTCGCGGCATGCTGTTATGTATTAGTATGCGAGAATTATCCAGAATCACTCTTGATCCGGCAGTGATGGGAGGCAAACCATGTATCCGTGGTATGCGCATTACGGTCGGGACAATCGTCGGATTGCTTGCTTCGGGCAAATCGGAAACGGATATCCTGAAGGTGTACGATTATCTCGAAGTAGCTGACATCCGACAAGCGCTCGCGTATGCGGCGTGGCGTTCGGAAGAAATCGAAACGCCGTTGGCCGATGCCTGAATATGCAGGTCGTCAATGACGTGAACCTCTCGCCTTCGTGGGTCGAGACGCTGCAGGCAGCAGGCATATCAGCCATTCATTGGAGAGCGATCGGTCCTCTCGATGCGCCGGATCAATTGATCTTTACATGGGCTCGTGAACACCAGCACATTGTCTTTACCCACGACCTTGATTTCGGTACCATTCTTGCGCTAACCGGAGCGATCGGACCCAGTGTGGTACACGTACGAACACAGGATGTGTCCGTTGAGCATCTGGGAGCGACGGTGATTCGTTCGTTACAAGCACATGCGGAGGCACTCACAAGTGGGGCATTGCTTACCATTGACGAATATCGCGCTCGCATCAAGTTGTTGCCCCTTCGTTCGACCTCCAACTAACAGAACTGCTGTAATCGCTCAGACACTTCAATTGCATGGGAGCGAACCCCGAGCGTCTCCTGTTGCATTCGACTCACATGCATACCACCGACGTCATCATCGTCGCCGCAGGCTCAGGCACGCGCTTCGGGGCTCCGAAGCAGCTATTGCAATTGCTCGGGAAGCCGCTCTATCGTCACTCGCTGGATGTGTTCGCTTCGCACGAACTGGTGCGGCGCATCGTCCTCGTCGTAAGCAAGGATGTGCGGTCGCAGATTGCAGATGAGGTTGCAACTGTATTCGGTGACGGACGCATCGAGATGGTCCTTGGCGGCGAGACGCGCCAGGCATCCGTTTCGAACGGCCTTGCACAATTATCCATCGGCGCAGCGAGTGAGTTGGTGCTAGTCCACGATGCCGCTCGTCCCGGGATCGACGCTGCGGTAATCAGCGCAATCATAGAGGCGATCGACCGTCATGGCGCTGCACTTGCGGCGATACCGGTCGTCGATACACTGAAGCGAGAGGCTGACGGATTTTCGGCAGCGACAATCTCGCGAGCGTCGTTGTGGCGCGCGCAGACTCCGCAGGGAGCCCGACGCGCGCTTCTTCTGAAGGCAATGGATGAAGCGCGAATTCGCGGATACGAAGGGACCGACGAAGCCGAACTGCTGGAACGCGCAGGAGTTGCCGTGAAGCTGGTCCTTGGCAATGAGCGGATGATGAAGGTGACCTATCCTGACGATCTCGAACGGGTTGCGTTGCTGCTGCGTCGGTGATGCTCCCGAGCCATAGCAATTATCACTCTACCGTCATTCTGAGCGAAGCGAAGAATCCCTTCGGCGGAGCCTCACAGGGTTTCATCAAGGGATTCTTCGCTTCGCTCAGAATGACGGCTGAATAATGCGTTCAAACGGGGCTTCTGCCGACACATTTCGGGCAGAACATTCTTGTCGCGACAGGTGTTTTATTGAGTCGCAACTACTAGTTCAGGGATTTATATAGAATGATCAGTATTCTTCTGGTAATTAGCGTTGGGTATTTTCTCGGCGCGATCCCCTTTGGTGTTATTGTCAGTAAACGCTTCCGCGGGTTCGATTTACGAACCAAGGGATCCGGGAATATGGGCTCGACGAACGCCTTCCGGGTTCTGGGCTGGAAACTTGGGGTTCTCATCCAGGTACTCGATATTGCAAAGGGTGTAGCCGCCGTTCTCATCGCCACCTACATTTTCAACGGGCTGCCGTTCCATAATCACACGCCGTTCCAGGACATTACCGTGTTCCGCTTTTTCGCAGGTGCGGCGGCGGTGCTCGGACATAGCTATACATGCTTCGCCGGCTGGAAGGGTGGAAAGAGTATCAACACGACGCTCGGCATGCTCGTGACGATTGCGCCGGTCGAGACGGCAGTCGCGGTCGGTATCTTCCTGCTCGTGCTCTTCGCGTCGGGCTACGTATCGCTCGGGTCGATCACGGCGGCAGTGATGTTCCCGACGACGATGTTCGTGCGCCAGAATGTGTTCGGGGTCGATATCTACGGCTATCACACGCTCATCATCGGAGCGATCGGCATTGCGCTATTCTTGATCTACCGCCACCGAACGAACATCTCGCGATTGCTCTCGAAGACGGAGAACAAATTCGAGAAGCTGCATATCATCCGCTTCAGCAAAAGCAGCACGTAAGCGAGAGCGAGTTTTCTCTCATAACGAGTGCAGCCGCCGATGAAGCGATTCTCGGCGGCTGTACTGTTCTATTGGGGAACGATCACTATGAGTGTACCAATCAAACTCGCGATCCTCTGGCATCAGCATCAGCCGTACTACCGCTCCGACGGGATTGTGCGCCTGCCGTGGGTGCGGTTGCATGCCACGAAAGACTACCTCGAGATGGCCGAGCATCTGGCCAGAGTCCCCGCGATGCATGCCACGATCAACCTCGTCCCGTCGCTCGTCGCACAGGTAGAAGAATATGCTCACGGGGCAACCGACCCGCTCCTTACTGCCAGCCGTGCACCGACCGATCGGTTAACCGACGACGAGCGTGCGCTTGTGATGCGGCAATGCTTTCATGCAAATTATCAACGCATGATCATGCGCTCGGCACGGTACACGGAGCTTCGGGAGCGTACGACGTTCACGACTCAAGATCTGCGCGACCTCATCGTGCATTTCCATCTGGCCTGGACCGGCGAGTACGCGCGTGGCGGCGAACCATTCGCTTCGCTTATTGCGAAAGATCGCGATTATACCGAAGCGGATAAAACAGCGCTACTCGATGCGCACACGAAAATCCTGCAGACGTTCGATGTCGCGCACATGCGGCTTGCGGCAGGTGCGAATATCGAACTCTCGACGACTCCGTACTACCATCCGATCCTTCCTCTAATCTGCGATACCAACTCCGCGCATGAGGCGATGCCCGGTCTTCGGCTTCCCGACGTGCGATGTTCGTGGCCGGAGGATGCACGCGAACACGTCACGCGCTCCATCGCATTTCATGAACATCAGTTCGGTCTCGTTGCGCGAGGTATGTGGCCTGCGGAAGGAAGCATCTCGGATGCGGCGCTCGCGCTCATGGCAGACGAAGGGATTGTCTGGGCCGCAAGCGACGAGACCGTTCTCGATCATTCCCTTGGCGAGTACGATCGACCATACGGCAGATTCGAACACTATTTCCCGCGCATGGTGAGGTCGGCGCACGGCAGCATCGTCGTTTTCTTCCGCGATCATTGGCTTTCGGACAAAGTGGGCTTTGATTATCACACGTGGCACGTAACGGATGCGGTAAACGATTTTGTCAATCACATCCGGCAGGTCCGCCAGGAGATACTGCGCGAATATGGTGAAGACGTGCTTCGCACGGCCTGTGTCAGCGTCATCCTCGACGGAGAGAATTGTTGGGAGCATTACGAGCGCAACGGATTCGACTTCGTATCAGGGTTGTACCGTGCGTTGGTGGACGATCCGGACATCGAGCCCGTCACGATGTCGGAAGCGGTCGAGAACATCGGAAAAGCGAACATCCGGCCCATCGAGCATATCGTTGCCGGTTCGTGGATCGGCGGCAACTTCAAGATCTGGATCGGACACCCGGAAAAGAATACCGCGTGGGAATATCTCGCCGCCGCGAGAGAGGTACTCGCGGCAGCGGACCGAGCGTCCGCAAATTATCCACAGGCACGGACCGCATTACTGCAAGCCGAGGGAAGCGACTGGTTCTGGTGGTTTGGCGACGATCACTATGCCGAAGACAGAGGGCTTTTCGACGAGCTGTTTCGTATGCACCTCGGACAGATGTACGACGCACTCGGTGTCGAACGACCCGATGTACTCTCGCGCCCGATCATCGATGAACCGCGGAGCAGTCCGTTCTCTTCGATGCACAGAGCGGAGTAGGGGCCATTCATCACCGCGATTACCGGCCAACCGATGAACGACCATCGGACACTGCGTGACAGCATCGCGGAAACGCTTCCTCGAAAACCATTGTATCTTCGTTCGAATACTTTCATTGCACTCATTCTATGGCCGCTACGATCGAAACGCTTGCGCACGCTCTCGATAACGCACCCGACTATTCCGTGGGAACACTCGAGCGCATCCTGCTCGAGAACCTGCCGTCGCCCGAGGAAGTCGTGGCACTCGCCGATACAAGCATGCCATACGGACGGACGATCCTTCGCCTCAACGATAAGTACGAAATGATCATCGGTTGCTGGCCGCGAAACGGCTGGTGCGATGCCCACGATCACGGCGATGCAGAAGGTGTCGTCTATGGATGCAGCGGCGAGGTCGAACATTTCGATTACCGCTTCAATGGCGACACGCTCGAACTCTACGAACAGTCGACGATCAAGAACGGCCAGCACATGCGCCTGCCGAAGGATATGATCCATTCGCTGGCGAATGTTACTTCCGACGAACCCTACGTCGGGCTGCACATCTATTCGCCTGCTGCGACGAATGTCCGGGTTTTCGATACTCGCAACGGGGATATTTATCATGTGACGGACGATGCGGCATCGGTCGTACCGCGTGACGAGGCACAGATCCGCATGGTCGAACGCGGGAAGTTCTCGTATCGCAATCTCGTCAAAGAGCAGCAGCGCCAGACCCAGGAAGTCTGAGCGCGCATTGCATCAGGACCACAATACACCCACCACGATCGAAGCGCCGAGCACGGTCGCTACAAGCACGACGTATCCGATCATCAGCGGACGCCGTAATTCCTTCGCACATAAGAGCAGCGAGTACACTCCATGCAAGAGCGTGTTGCCGGCCACCGCGTTGATCGTTGCGGTTGCAATGACTGCGGCCGGCAGGGTGGTCGCATGTGTTTGGTAGAGGTTGATGATAAACGGATTGATGTCGGTGAGTCCGACGATATAGGAAAGAACGGTCAGGCCCAAGCTCCCGTACGTTGCGATAACATAACTTGTCAGCAACGCGAAAATCATATATAACCCGCCGAAGAGGATCGCAACACGCAGTTCGAGCGGGTTGCTGTCGATGATGCCCGTCGAGGAGGTGTTAACGACTGTCGGCTCGATCTTTCGGTGCATGAAGTATGTCGCGACAGTGCCAACGAGGATCATTGCGGCAAAGACCGGCGCCGTCTCGGATGCCAGCGGCTGATTGAAGATCGCAATAATAATCCAGACTCGCAGAAAGAGCATCGTGTTTGCCGCAAGGATCGCCGCAGTGTATTCATACCGGCTGCCCGGTACCTCTTTCGATTTTTTGGCGAGGATAAATGTCGTTGCCGTGCTGCTGTAGAGTCCGCCGAGTACGCCGCTGAGCAACAGTCCGGCATTCGGAAACATGAACTTGCGGACGAGATAGCTGATGTACGAAATGCTCGAGATCACGACGATGGCAAGCCAGAGTTTGTGCGGCGAGATGGCAATGTAGGGGATGAACTCGCGGTCCGGCACGAGAGGCAGGATTACGCCGGTGATCACCAGAAACTTCGAGAGTGTCAGAAACTCGCCGCTGAGGATCTTCGAGGAGAACGCTTTGATCTGCGGCTTGATCTCCGAGAGCGTCATGACAATCACGATCACTAACAGCGAGAACCAGCGCTCCTGTGTGATGATAAATGCCGGCAGTACGTACACGACGAATGCAAGCACGATCGCAGTGATGCCGTACGTCTGTTGGTTTTGCGACCGCAGGAAATAATACACCGCCAACAGCCCGCCGATCATACAAAAGCCTGTCAGGTAGGCCGTCAGACTTCCAGGGGTAATGACATAGAGGATGAAGCCGAGCGTGCCGATGAAGGCGAAGGTGCGGTCGGTGCCGAAGACTTTCGAGCGTTCTTCTTCGCCGAGGCGATTGTTGAGTTCGATGCCGATCAGCAGTGAGAACACGACGCTCAATACGAAATCGACGATCAGCTTCGATTCTGCGGGCGCAAGTAACTGGTTCAAACGGGAATCCTCCTGTCGGACAAAACTACGGATTTTTTACGCTCCTCTCCGTCGGCATGGTGAATCGATATTCGCACAACACTTTATTTGTAACCTTTTGAACTGGTGCGTGTCATTTAGTTGTGAACGTCATGTACTACTTCTCCTGGTGAACGCGAAATAAACGAGAAGAGCGGACAGGCTCCGCACGTCCTCCGCACAAGCCGCATTCCATGCGATGAACGCTTTGCTGTTGCAAGCGCTCGCCGTTCGGAGTGCGCATTGTGCTTGTATAGATCGATGCCCATGTAATTTTCAAAAAACATTGCAACCTTCGTGCATCTGACGGGTCAATTATGCGTGACCACAATCTTCGTCTATGCACTATCGTTACCGGTTCGCAGTCGTTCTCATCCTCATCGCCGCCGCAATTCACGCTCAACAGCTGGGCATCCCGAGCGACGGCCGAGAATATTTCCTCGGCATTGCGACGCCGAGCGTCGAAGCGCAGCTCGTCGGCGGGACTGCGCGATATGGTGTAAACGCACTGATTACCAGTCTTGGCGAGAATGTGGTGACCGTATCGTATATCGGCACGGATGGTGCGGAATTTGGTGCGCACTCCTACCGGGTCTCGGCGAACACATCCCTACAAGTGTCGCTGGATCTCGGTAGGATGAGCACCACGAGTGTTGCGCCCGACCAGGCGACATACAACACCTGTCATATCGTTGCGACGGCGCCGATCTCGGTGTTGTGTTATAGCAGTGGCGGCTGCGCCGGCGGCTCATATCTCGCGCTGCCGTTGCAGTGCTGGGGCAAACGATATGTCGTCATGAGCTACACGGACAACCCTGCCGGAATCGGCGGGATCGTCTCGAACGAACGATCGCGCGGCGGCTTTCAGGTGATCGCCGCTTCGAATGCAACCCGAGTGACGATCACGCCATCGACAACCACTGCCGGTGGCCATATCGGGGCGATCTCCGGTGCCGGGTCCGACGGAACACCAAGACCGTTCGACGTGGTGCTCGACCGGGGCCAATCGGTCACAATCTATTCCGATGGCAGCGACGCCTCGAACGATATCACCGGAAGCCAGGTAACGGCCGACAAACCGGTCGCCGTACTTGCAATGCACGAGAACGCGTTCCCGCTGGCCGGGAGTGTCGGATCGCACTACGATGAAGGACGAGATTTTATGATGGAGCAGTTGATCCCCGCCGAATGCTGGGATACGTCTTCCGTGATCAGCATTCCGTTTGTCGATTCCGGACAACCGGCTGAAGGTGGGGAAGGCGACGAGATTCGCATCGTCGGCCTGAATCCATCGGCAAGCACCACAGTGAACGAAGTAACGACCGGCGCGACACTTTCTGTAAATCCGTTCTCGGCCGTGAGCAGATCGTCGGTAACCACGGCACAGACGTACCGATCGACGCAGGCATTCGGCGCGATGATGTACGATCAGCGGATGCAAGGTGCGAGCGGGCCGTATCCTGCACCCTCGATGATGAGCCTCGTACCGTCGAGCAGGTGGAAAAGCGAATTCGCATTCGTCGTACCACCTACGACTGGGATGAATTCGTACGCATCGTATATCACCCTCATCGTCCCGAAGTGGGAGTGGGATCAGGGCAATCTGCTGGTTTCGGTGAACGGCGCTGCATTTACGACACTACAAAGCGCAGGAATCTCCGTGAAACGGATGGTCTCCGTACCGGACGAACCATACCTACGAGGACTTATCCTCTCGATCGGGCCCGGAGCTTATCGCATCGTCAATGCTCGGGCCGGACAAGCGCACCCGTACTATCGTGAAGACACGCTTACATTCCCAATGATGGCCTACGGATACGGAATGCGAGCCTATTCGCCGGACGGTGACGTACTCGACGAAAGCGGAGACGATTTCTTCACCGAATATGCGTCCCCGCTCGGGATGTCATACGGTAACTCGAGTATTCCGCGACCCACGATGAGTGCAGATGTTACCGACGAGTGTACACATTGGCACGTCTGCTTGCATTCGACTGGCGCTGCAACGAACGGGATTCGCTATATCGAGTTATTGAACTACGCAAACTATGAAACCGGCGCAGGCAACGACATTGCCCATAACGTGATGTTCGATCCACTGCTCGATCCGCTCGGTAAAGGTGAGATCGTTCTCGATGGCGCAGAACAGGAGTATTGTTTCGATGTGCTCAAGCGCTCGCAGGCAGATACCGCCTTCGGCTCGATCGCCTTTTACGACAATTCGGGTCGGGGGATGATCGTGCCAGTTAGCGGCTTGCTGACTCTCTACGCTCAGCCGAGCGGTCAATTAGGATATGGGGCAAATCGCACATACACGTTCGGCACCGATACGCTCGGCAGTACACGCTGCGGAGATTTATGGTTGTATGCCAATCAGTATGAGACCGGATCTGCAGAGATCACTTCGATCCGCATAACTGGTGACACGTCTGCATTTCATATTACCAATGCACTTCCAGCATTCCCGTTGCGCATCGAAGCGAATTCGTCCGTTTGGCTCGAACTCTGTTGTACGACGCATGCTCTCGATACATCTTATGCCGATGTCGTCGTGGAATATGGATGCCGCTCGCAGACATTCCGGCTGTCCGCGGTTGCAACAAGCGGATATATTCACGTGGATGATATACGATATCATGACACCAAGGTCGGGGCAGAAGTGTGTTCGACACTGGTCGTGACCAACACCGGGAATGCGCCACTCTGGCTCGATGGATACCGACTGAACGATACGAGCAACTTCCGGGTGAAGCCGAATCCGAAAGGGTATTCGCTCCCGCATCGTATTGTCCAGGGCGACACGATGACCTTCACCGTTTGTTTCCGCCCGACTCGTGCCGATACCCTTCGAACAGAGATGGAGTGGCTGACTTCGGTTGCCGATACGGTCGAGCCTGAGTTGCCGCGTATCTCGCATCTCATGGGGCGAGGATTTATCCCAGTCGATGACGTCGCTGCCGAACCGATGGAGGATATCGGGTTGATGGCTTCGTTCTCGGATGGAACGCTCCATATCAATACGTCATCGACGTTGACGGCGTATGCATCCGTATGCGTGTACGATCTCATCGGTCGCCAAGTCTGGAGCATTCGGCTTGATCCAGGGTGGAGCGGTGGACGGTATGCGCTTTCAAATCTTGCCGCCGGTACATATATCGTACGATTCGAAACCGACCGCATGCATCGTAGCATTGTGTTGCATGTGCAGTAATTAGTAACTAAGAAGAAGATGCGATCTATAGCAAATAATTGCCTCACAGTTGCGAGCGGACTTCTGTGCCTCTTGCTATCAGCCGCGGTGCCGTACGCACAGCAGCTTACGAATGCCGGGCGTGAATTCTATATTGGCATGCCCGCACCGTCGATCCTCTCGGATAATCTGCCGATTCTCGTGAATGGAAAAACGATCGCCAGCGGCTACGCAGCCAAAATGTTTTTGATGAGCGACGCGGAGGATACAGTCAATATCAGCTATTTCGCATCGGATGGGAGCGAACACCTTGCGTCGCATCTGGCGGTCCACCCCGGTCACGCCCGGATCGTCCCGCTGGATTCGTCTCAGGTTCTTTCGAATCGTGTCGGTGAAATCGCAGAGTACCGCACATGTCATATCACATCGCAGACACCGCTTACGGTGATGGTATATTCCGAAGGAAGCGGAGCTGGCGGTGCGTATCTGGCGTTGCCACGATCTGCATTAGGAAAGGAATATGTCGTCTGTACCTATCCGCACGTAATAGAAGAACCGAGCAGCGATATCTTCGAGATCATCGCCACGTCGGATAGCACGCACATTACGATCGTACCGGTCGCAACCACGCAACGGCGCCGCGCTGGTGTGCTATGCGGAGATAGCGCTACCGGCAGCTACCACCCATTCTCGATCGTGTTGTTGCGCGGTCAATCGTACACCGTTCGTATTCAATCAGGACTATTCTGTTCCGAGGCAGGAAGTTCTGTCGTAGCAGACAAACCGATCGTTGTAATCGCTGCGCATGGGGCTGCAACAACGAGCGGCAGCGACCTGTACACAGATTTTGGGTCGACGAATTTCATGGTCGAGCAACTGGTGCCAAGGATGTGCTTCGATTCTGCAGGATACATTGCAGCGCCGTTTGTAGAGCCGAGCACAATTCATGCCGGCATGGGAGACGAGGTTGTGTCCTATACGGGTGCGATCGGCATGATCGATCCTGTCGATACGACGAATACTGTGGTGAGCCATGGCAATGGCCTCTACGCACAAACCCTCGTATCGTACACTGCCGGTGCAAGTGCGCCCGTCACAATCGGTAGTAACGAAGAGTTCTACAGCACGAATGGCCATCCGATCTCAGTGATGCAGTTCGATCAGCGCTCACAGACGAGTGTCCCGCCGTATACTGCGCCGGAAATGATGACGATCGTTCCGATGTCGCAATGGACCAATCGATTCACGGTGTGTGTCCCTCCGAACCAGTACGACTCGCTTGGTACCGACTATGTCAATATCATCGGCCGCCGGAGCGCCTATCTCGGGGATTCGATTCTTGTCAGTATCGACGGCGGGGGATGGCAATCGCTTCGTACGGCGTTCGCGATGCAATCGACATCGGTCAAGACGTTGAATATGTCGAATCTGTTTTCGGCGCAGATCCGTCTTTCTGCGGGAACATACAGATTTGTCGAAGGGGGAGGGCTACGACCGGACAAGGGTGGCTCTGCGTTCATGGTGTATTCGTACGGGATGCGCTATTACAATCCGTACGGAGCGTTCATCGACAGGAATGGCATCACACGGTTCTATGAATATGCGGCACCGGCCGGGATGGCGCTGCGATCGCTGCGAGCAGGACAGTCACGCTTGCACGTGAGCGTCCGGCGCGATTGCGTACCCTGGACTGTATGTGTACACGACAGCGGGGGCCCGAACAACGGGATACGATTCGTAGAAATCCGTTCGACACAACAACAAGAGGACGGCTCATGGAAATATGTGCGACCGGAAATTGCATTTGAGAATAGTGTCGATCCGATGCAACTTGGTGAGATCGTACTCTCGGGGACAGATACCGAATATTGTTTCGCCGTAAAACCGTTGCATTCGCACGACAGCGGGAGTGCGTTGATCGCCGTGTACGATAATTCGGGAGCATCGGTCTATGTCGATCTCGGCACTCCGTTGCTCTCGCTGCAAGCACAGGCGCCGTTTCACACGCGAGGTAATAACCAGGGATTTGATGCAGGAGTGCTTCCGCTCGATAGCGAGCGGTGCGCAACCGTTTACTTGGTCAATCCGTCCGGCTCGAACGAAGATGTCCCGATCGATTATATTGGGTTGAGCGATCCGGGGCGCAACTACTCGTTGCAAAGCATACCGAATCTGCCGATCACGCTTCACCCTGCGGATACGCTGCGGCTTGACATCTGCTTCCATCCACATGATACCGGATCGATTAACGAGGAGGTCATCCTCCGTACGCCGTGTGACGCATTTTATCGTTATTCGCTGACAGGCATCGGCGCTACGGGAATACTACAGGCTGACGATATCGCATTCGGGCCCGTCTCGGTCGGGGCGACAGAATGTCGACAAGTGGTGCTTCGAAACGTCGGTACACAGGTTCTGCATATCCTTCGTGGTGACCTGAGCGATACGAATAACTTCAGTGTCGATTCGACTGCAACGAGTTGGGTCTATCCGATGCCGATCAGGCCCGGCACGTACATCACAGCGACACTATGTTATCATCCTCAGTCAACCGACGCTCATAATGCAACAATTGATTGGCGTACGGATATTGCTGCCGATGCTCTTTCGCTCGGCAAACAGAGCACCACGCTGTCCGCCGATGCAGTGTCCGGTGTCGTGGGTCAGGTTACCCCGAGCGACCCTGAGCGCATATCGGCCTGGATCGCTCACGGACATCTGACAATCATTCGCTCAGGCAATGCCGAGTCGGATTACCAACTCGATCTGTTCGATATTCTAGGCAGGCGGATTGCCTCATGGGAGATTCGAGGGGGCGAACGCCGAGTGGTAGAATCCATACCTTCTCTATCTGGTGGTGAGTACATAGTACGAATGACAGATCGCGGTGTAGTAAGCAGTTGTTTCGTCAGGGATTAAGAGTAAATTGCTCGGCGCGTAACAGTTGATCGTTGGGTGCTCGCGGCGGCACTGGTTGGGGGTGGGGTAGTGTCTCAGTCTGAAACGGTGTAAGGAGCTGTGATTCTGAGCAACGCGAAGAATCCCTTTGGCGGAGCCTCACAAGGTTTCAGCAAGGGATTCTTCGCGTTGCTCAGAATGACGTTTAGAATACAGTCAAAACTGAGCCACTACGGGGAGGGGTGGGCGACACCTATCCCCAGGTCTCGGTGTTGCTCATATACTATGCTTCGCCCCATCCTTGCGGCGTTAATCGCTGCATTTCTCTTTGTATTGAGTGCACGCGCGGACGTCAATGTTCCGCATCTGACGACGCGCGTCTACGATGAAACCTCGACACTGACGCCCGATCAAGTCGAGGCACTCTCGCGCAAGCTTGCGATCTATGAGGATTCTACTTCGACGCAGATCGTCGTGGTGATCGTCAAGACACTCGGCGGCGCAGAGATCAACGATTATGCGACAACCCTCGGCAAGCAGAATGCAGTCGGTCAGTCGAAGAAGAATAACGGCGTCATCCTGCTGATTGCTATGCAGGAACACAAGACCTACATCGCAACCGGCTACGGGATGGAGCCGACGGTTACCGATGCGCTGGCGTCAGTCATTCTGCGCGATGTTCTCAAGCCGGCGCTTCGCAACGGCGATTTCTACGGCGGTATCAATGCAACGATCGATTCGATCGCCGCCGCAGCCAAAGGGGAATTCAAAGGGACCGGTTCGCATCGCGGGAAACGAAACTCGGATGACAGCGGCCCGATGGGGCTCGTCATCGTTGTGATCATTTTCATTATCATCGCCGTAATCCGCGGTGCGATCGGGACAGGACTTCGCAGAACGGTGGTCGGTTCGCAAGGAGCGAATCACGGCTTCATGAGCGGCTTTCTTTCGGCATTATTCTGGTCAAGCATTTTCCGCGGCGGCGGTCGTCGCGGCGGCGATGGTTGGGGAGGGTTTGGAGGCGGCGGCTCCGACGGCGGCGGCTTCAGCGGTTTCTCCGGCGGCGGTGGCGATTTCGGAGGCGGCGGGGCTGGCGGTGATTGGTAATCGGCGCCATTTACGCTTCCTCCGCATAACTAAACGCAACCACATCGATCGCCTTCGGTCCGGCACTATCGATCTCGGCTGCTGCGCTTGCCAGAGTTGCACCGGTTGTCATCACATCGTCGATCAATAAGACCGATCTTCCGCGGAGCCAGTCGGCAGCGTCTGCCCGAATGCGGAATGCACCTTTGACATTTTCCTCGCGCTCGGTTCTGTCCTTGTTCGTTTGCGTTTCGGTTTGTTTGATGCGTCGAAGCAGCGATGGCGGGGCGACGGGGATACCGGTAGATGCGGCGATACCGTGCGCGATCCGTTCCGCTTGATTATATCCGCGTTGGGCTAATCTCGTTCGATGCAATGGAATCGGTACGATCAGTTCGGCTGACGCAAACGCGTCGGGGATCTGCTCGACCAGTGTGTTCCCAAGGTGCGAGGCCAAGCGCATCATCGATGCATACTTTGAATGATGTACCAAGCTTTGGATTACGTTGCCGCGAGTGTATGCAAAACCGGCATGGAGTGTCGTGCGTGCATGGAGTGTGCGGAATCGGAACGAACGATCGTCGATATCGTCGCCAGCCGCAGGTAAGAGAATGCGCATCGAGAGCATGCAATCGGCGCACAAATATCGCTGCACGCCGAGTCGGTTCGCTCGCGTGTCGATATGGGCGTTGCAATGAAGGCAGACAGCGGGGAGTATGAATCCGAGCATCGTATCGAATAACGGCAACGTATAGCCGCTTCAAAGATACAACGCCGAGGCACCGGTTATTTTGCAGTCGCGAGGAAGCCGTCTTTTATACGGGTGATCTCATCACGCAGATCGGCGGCGCGTTCGAATTCCAGATCTTTTGCCGCTTGCTTCAGCTCCGCATTGTATTGGTCAATCAGCGCTTCGAGTTCATCCTTGCTCATCGACTTCAAAATAAAGCTCGGTGTCAATTCCTTCGGCTTGTGGGCCTCGCGCTCTAGTTTCTTCTCCTCGCGCTTCGCGTTGACATCGGCGACAGTGGTCGCCTGCATGATCTCCTCGTACGATTTCTTGATCGTTGTCGGTGTGATGCCGTGCTTCTGGTTATACTCCATCTGCAATTTCCGCCGACGATCGGTCTCGTCGAGCACGGCCTTCATCGAACGCGTGATGTTGTCGGCGTAAAAAATGACGAGCCCTTCTGCATTACGGGCAGTGCGTCCCGCCGTTTGCATGAGCGCCTTTTCAGAACGAAGGAAGCCTTCTTTGTCGGCGTCAAGGATGGCAACGAGCGAAACTTCCGGCAGATCGAGCCCTTCACGCAGCAAGTTGACGCCGACGAGCACATCGAAGTTGCCGACGCGCAGGTCGCGCAGAATCTCGACGCGTTCGAGTGCGTCGATCTCGGAGTGCAAGTACCGAACGCGCACACCGACTTTCGAATAGTAATCCGCTAAATCTTCCGACATCCGTTTGGTGAGTGTCGTGATCAGCACGCGCTCGCCGCGGCGCACTCGCGTTCTGATTTCTGCGAGCAGATCGTCGATCTGGTTGAGGATCGGACGGACTTCGATCCGCGGATCGAGCAAGCCCGTCGGGCGGATGATCTGTTCGACCACGACGCCATGCGCTTCTTTCACCTCGTATTCATCCGGCGTCGCGCTGACGTAGATGACTTGGTTGACCATCTTCTCGAACTCGTCGAAGTTGAGCGGACGATTATCGAGTGCGCTCGGCAGCCGGAAGCCGTGTTCGACAAGTGTCGTCTTGCGTGCGCGGTCGCCGGCGTACATTCCTCGTACCTGGGGAATGGTCTGGTGCGATTCGTCGATGACCATGAGAAAGTCATCGGGAAAGTAATCGAGCAGCACGGCCGGCCGTTCGCCTTCTTTGCGTCCGGCGATATGACGCGAGTAGTTCTCGACGCCCGAACAATACCCGAGCTCCCGGAGCATTTCGATATCGAGTCGTGTGCGTTGTTCGATGCGTTGTGCTTCGAGCAGTTTGCCGTTCATCCGGAAATACTTGAGCCTGCCCTCGAGCTCTTCTTCGATCTTGCCGATCGCTTCTTCGAGCATCGGACCGTTGGTCAGGAAGTAGCGCGCCGGGTAGATGTAGGCGCGATCGACTTCTTCGCGGACACGCCCGCTCAGACGCTCGATGAGGCTGATGCGTTCGACGACATCGCCGAAAAACTCGACTCGGAAACCGAATTCGTCTTCGTATGCCGGGATCACCTCGACGACATCGCCACGTACGCGGTACGCTCCGCGTTTGAACTCGACGTCGTTGCGCTCGTAGTGGATCTCGTGCAACGCACGCATAAAATGGTTGCGCTCGATCTGATCGCCCGCACGCACTTTGAGCATTTGCTTCGCATACTCATCCGGTGCGCCGATACCATAGATGCACGAGACGGAGGAGATGATAATCACATCGTCACGTCCGTCGAGCAGGGCGCTGGTAGCCTTGAGGCGCAGACGGTCGATCTCGTCGTTGATCGAGAGGTCTTTCTCGATGTAGGTATCGGTCGTCGGCAGATACGCTTCCGGCTGATAGTAATCGTAATAGGAGATGAAGAACTCGACCGCATTCTTCGGGAAGAACTGCTTGAACTCGCCGTAGAGCTGCGCGGCAAGCGTCTTGTTATGGCTGATGACGAGTGTCGGTTTGCCGATCTGCTGGATGACATTGCTCATCGTGAACGTTTTGCCCGAGCCAGTGACACCCAGCAGCACTTGTGCACGGTCATTACGCTGGATGCCCTCGACGAGTTGGCGGATTGCTTCCGGCTGGTCTCCGGAGGGTTTATAATCGGATACGAGTTCGAACGGCACGTGTTTTTCTCCTAATAATTTCTCGAATCAAGTTAGTACGTTTTTCGGGGAGGTTTGATTCGCAGGGGGTAGGTGCTTCTTTTGTTAAATCTCATACTCGGTTAACGACTGACGTACGAACGTTTTTAGCGTATCTTTACAGTTCGTCGTACCGTACGCGCTGTCCGCGCAAAGGTTTGTGCATTCCAGATTCGCACCGCCTCGATGGAAAAACGAAACACACTTACGAGCGGCACATCGCGCCTCGAAGCATTTACCGACGGCGTGTTTGCCATTGCGATCACGCTCTTGGTGCTCGACATCCACGTGCCGGTGCCGGGCCGCTCGCTCGTCCAGGGACTGCTGGCCGATTGGCCGACCTTTCTGGCGTTCTTGGTTGGGTTCTTCACGATTCTTGTCTGTTGGATCAATCATCATTACATGTTTCAGTTTATTCGTCGCAGCAACGGGCAGGTACTCTTGCTCAACGGGCTCAAGTTGCTCGTCGTCTCGGTCACGCCGTTCGTGACAGCAGTGCTCTCGAAATATTTGCAAGGGGCGGAGTCGGGCACGGCGGTCGTCATCTACACCGGCAACTTCGCGCTGATGGGATCGACGATGGGCTGCTTGTGGCACTATGCGAGCAGGAACGGCCTGGCAACGGCCGAATCCGCAACGGTGCTTCGAGCAAACGATACCCTTTATCTGTTGTCGTGTGTCGTGTCTCTTGGGATCTTCTTCGTCTCATTGATAAGTGTGACAACCTGTCTCGTCCTCTCCGCAGGCATGTTCGGACTGTTTCTCTTTCCGGAACGAACGGCACAGCGCATCGCGAGGCGACATCACTCCGCTTCGCACACACCGATCGTAGACCTGCATGGCTGAGATCTTCATCTCGTATTCCCGCAAGGACAGCACCCAGGCTGATGAGCTTGTAGAGCAGCTCACGAGCGCGGGTATAGAGGTCTGGATCGATAGAACCTCGATCGAAGCGTCCGCCAGTTGGTCCGCTGAGATCTCTCGCGCGATTGTTGCTTCGCGCGTGGTGATCGTGCTCTTAAGCACCGCTTCGGTTCGCTCCGAGAATGTCAGCAAGGAGGTTGCGCTTGCTGCAGAACATCGAAAAGGAATTCTGCCTATCCAGTTGGAGCCTGCAAACATGCCGGACGATCTGGCGTATCATCTTGCCGGCATCCAACGCATCCCTTTGAATGATGCAACAGGCATTGCTCGGGGGCTTTCGAAACTCGGCCTGACGATCGGCGATATTAATACGTTTGTCGTGCGCTCGAAACAAGATTCGCGCATGAGCCTCATGATATTGCCATTCGACGATCTCACTCCGACCAGTGAGGCAGCCTGGCTTGCCGACGGACTCTGCAGCGAGCTCATCTCGCGATTGAGCAGACTCCCCGAGGTCCGAGTTGTCGACTGGAACACCACACAACATTTTAAGGGAAGCAGGGTCAAGACGGTGGACCTTGCCCGCGAACTTGCAGTCCGATACTTCGTGCAAGGACAAGTCCGTACGCTGGGCAATACGCTCAAGGTTACGGTAATGATGCTCGATATTCGCTCAGGCGACCATATATGGTCGGAAAGTTTGCGAGGGAGCATTAGCGATCTCTTCGCGATCGAAGATGAGGTAGCCGAACGAGTCGTTGATGGTCTCCGGCTGGTGATCAGCGAAGTTGAGCGACGAGCGTTGGAAGCTCGGCCGACGCAGAATGCCGAAGCGTATGAGTTGTACCTTCGGGCACGTGAATGTTCGCAGCCAATGACACGAGACGGTCATGAGGCGGCGGTCTCATTGCTTGGTCGTGCGGTTGAGCTCGATCCGAGTTTCGCCGAAGGACATCTTGAGCTTGCCGCGACGATCATCCGGCTCTACAGCCTGCACGAGCAAGGCCAGGACGTGCTTCGGACGGCTCGCGCACACATTGAGCGTGCTGCATCTATTGTCGGTCCCACCAGCGATGTTTCGGAATTGCGCAGTTTATTGGCGCAAATGGAACGCGATGGAAATACTGCGCTGGAGCATGCACTGGAGTCTGTTCGACGAGACCCCGAAAATTTTGCAGCCTATCAATCGCTTGCATTGGCGTACCGCTCGCTCGGAAGGCTGGAAGAATCGGCACAGGCCTGGACGACCGCTGCCGATCTAAATCCGGATAAGGCGGAGCTAAGTAATCGGGTAGCCGTCGCGTATTATGAATTGGGCGACCGCGAACGTATGCGCGATGCGTCAAAGCGAGCCATTCCTGTGTTCGAGGCTCATCTTCGTAGTCACCCCGACGATTGGGGATCTCGTGTGGATTACATCACGCTCTTAGAATGGGCAGGGCACGAAGAACGTGCACTCGAGGAAGCCGAGAATGTAGAAGCCATGGAAGAATTAGACCCCCGTACGCTGTTTAATATCGCTTGTGTGTATATCCACATTGGTCATACCGATCGCGCGTTCCGCGCGCTCCGTCGCTCGATCAATCGTGGGCTGCGTACCATCGGCTGGGTCACAGAACTTCCGGACTTCGATCCCGTCCGTAATACCCCGGAGTTCGAAGCGATACTTGACGAATTGCGCGGTCGCATTGCCGAGGAGACAAGCAGTGACTGAGATTCTCATCTCGTATTCATCGAACGACCACGAGCATGCGCCAGAGCTGATACGATAGTCAAGCCTGTATCTCGACTCATCCTCCAATAATATTACCCTCCCGAAACTTCCTACTGCCGATTCTGCGCGATAATCGCCATCTTGGCCGAAGAAAGTGCAATTCTTGTCCGAAAAAATTCGAATGTTGGTCACCCGGACGGGCAAATTTGGTCATGGCCCGATATATTGGGTATATCGAATTTGAATTGAAAATATCGATCGATCGCAAATTCAATTTGACAGGTGCGATGACAATATGTCAGAGAACATACCGGTGCGCAGGAACGGACACGAACAGTTTGAAGGACTTATCGAATGTGATCGGTGCAAGACCTATAATTACCGCTCAAGCAAATATTGCTTGTATTGCGGAGCGGACCTTGCACGCCGGTGCGGGCGATGTGGCGCGGAAGTCGCCGACCGCCTTGCGCTCTACTGTACCGAATGCGGTACTGCACTCGCCAAGCCGAGCGGACAACAGTAGGGCCCAAATTTTATTGGTACTCCCTCTCTGTGGCTAGTATCAAACGACACACGGCCCGCTATGGGAATTCGAGGCTACTCGTCAGACTGTAGCGGGCCGTCATTTTAATAATCATTCACTATACTCAATATTACAATGACCGAACAAACGAAACAACTGGTGCAGGCTTCTTTCGAGAAGGTCGCGCCGATCGCCGATACCGCAGCCGAGCTCTTTTATAAAAAGCTCTTCGAACTCGATCCCTCGCTTCGACATCTGTTCCATAGCGACATGAAGGAACAGGGTCGCAAACTCATGAACATGATCGGCCTTGCCGTCAAGGGTCTCGACAATCTCGAAACGCTCGTTCCGGCAGTCGAACATCTCGGTCGCAGCCATAGCGGCTATGGCGTCACCGACCAGATGTACGAGACCGTCGCGACTGCACTGCTCTGGACGCTGGAGAAAGGGCTCGGCGACGAGTTCACCCCCGACGTGCGTGCTGCATGGGTCGACGTGTACACCGTGCTTTCGAGCACGATGAAGGCTGCTGCGAACGCCGACCGTGCGATCGCCGCATAAATAAATTTCCATTGCCAAGACGCAACGGACGTTTTTTATTTGACAATCGTCGAAAGAGAGAGTTCACAACGATCCCGCGCGTCAGTGTCTATCATCACCTGTTTCATTCCACACATTTATTCACTATTACTATGACTATTCGCACACGAATTGCAATTGCTTGCTTGCTCGTGATAGGCGCACTCAATGTTTCTTATGCGCAGGCTCCCCGCACACTGAGCTACCAAGGCTATGTTCTCGACGGATCGCAGCAACCGGTGACCGGTTCGCATGCAGTCACCGTCAAACTCTACGATCAGCCGAACGGCGGATCGGCGCTGCATAGCGAGACATTCACCACCACGATCACTGGCGGCGTTCTGAGCGTGACGCTTGGTTCGACCACTGCGATCGATGCCGCGCTCGGTTTCGACAAACCGTATTGGATCGGCGTGTCGATCGACGGCGCAGCGGAGCTTGCGCCTCGCACGGCACTGACCGCCGTACCGTATGCGCTGCATGCGGCAACAGTCGATGCGGGTGGCGCAGTCACCAGCATCAATAATCAACACGGCGCGATCACGATTCAGGGCGGCGGCGGCACGACGGTGTCGAACGTCGGCGGTGTCTTCACAATTAGCTCGTCCGGCGGCGGCGGTGGCAACGGCATTCAGGGCGTGCAATCGACCGACGGTTCGCTCGCCGTTACGAATGCAAACGGTCCGACGGCAACGATCAATATTGCGGCAGGCGGCGTGAAGAATACCGCGCTGGCTGACGGAAGTGTCACGACGGCTAAGATCGGCGACGGCGAAGTAACAACAGCGAAGATCGCCGACAACGCGGTGACCTCCGCGAAGATCGGCGCGAACCAAGTGACTGGCATTCAGATCCTCGGTAATTGTATCTCCGATGTACACATCGCCGACGGCGCGCTCTCGCTGTCGAAGTTGAAATCCGGCGGTGCATCGAGCGGTCAAGTACTCAAGTGGAACGGCACCGCATGGGCTCCGGGAACAGATAACACGGGAGGCGGCGGTGGCGGACTCACGCTTCCGTTCACCGGCAGCGGTACCAATGGCAATAGTCCCATCTTCAGCGTAACCAACAGCGGCAATAGCGGCACAGTGATCGCGGCCATCGGTGGCGGCGGCGCAGGGATCGGTACACAGACCGCAGCGTCGGTGTGGGCCGATGCAGGTCCGGGTTACTACGGTGTGGTCGGCACGAGCAAAGGCGGCAACGGATATGCAGGTGTGTTCGGTCGCGGTGCCGGTCAAACGCCGGGCGTGTATGCAAAAGCAGATTCGGGCAACGGCCTCTATGCGATCGGCAACGTAGGACATGCCGGTTACTTCGAGATCTCGAACAATGCGAACACGTCGGATGCCGTCTATGCAACGACCAACGGCAGTGGCAGCGTGATCACGGCGGTGCGCTCTTCGACAAGCGGCACGACCGGCGCGATCGTGGGCCAGTCTGCCTCGACGTCAAGCGGTGCGGTTGCGATCAAAGGCGAGTTGACGAACACGTCGCAGGGCGACGGTTCGGTGTCCGTGTATGGCAAGAACGACGGTACGTCGTCGCTCGGCATCGGCGTCGAAGGCTCGCAAGCCGGCGGCGGATGGGGCGTCTATGGTACAACGGTCTCCGGTCGTGGCGTCTATGGCGAATCGACTTCGGGCACGGGTGTGTATGCCTGGAGTTCGAGCGGCACAGGGTTGTATGCGACGAGCTCAACCGGCGTTGCGGGTCAGTTCTCGATCTCGAACTCGTCGAGTACGTCGAATGCGATCAGCTCGGCAACTGCGGGCAGCGGCGGGTATGCGGGTTCGTTCGCGAACACCAATTCTTCGACGAGTCAGGGTGCGTTGTATGCATCGTCGTCGAGCACTACGACGAATAGCATTGCGATCTACGCAACGGCGAATGCCGGCACGGGTGTGTACGGTATCAGCACGAGCGGCTCGGGCGGGTATTTCCAAATCACGAGCAACTCGAACTCGTCCGATGCACTCGTCGGCAAATCGGCCGGCTCGGGCAACGGTGTCTTCGGAACCCAGGCAACGTATTCGGCCAGCAGTGCCGGCGTGAAGGGATCGTCCACCGCATCGAACGGCACCGGCGTGATCGGCGAAGCGAACAGCGGTTCGTCGGCGTATGGCGTATGGGGCAAATCGGTTGACGGTCACGGTGTGCAGGCGACGGTGAGCGGTACCGGCACCGGGCTCTGGGTCAACCATAGTGGGACCAGCGGTAACCTCGCGGTATTCCAGGCATCGGGCTCGAACGTTGCGCGTATCGATCGCACTGGCAAGGGATTCTTTAACGGCGGCACGCAGAATTCCGGTGCCGACGTTGCCGAGGCATTTGCTGTCGATGGCGACCGCGCAAGCTATGAGCCCGGTGACGTGCTCGTCATCAGCACGAACGCCGACCGTCGCGTGGCCAAATCGAACAAGCCGTATTCAACACTCGTCAGCGGCGTGTACGCGACGAAGCCCGGCGTGCTCCTGACCGAGCGCGACGTGACGCAAGATATTTCCGATCTCGTGCCGATGGGCGTGGTCGGTGTCATCCCGACCAAGGTCTGCACCGAAAACGGCCCGATCAAGCGCGGCGATCTGCTCGTGACCTCGAGCAAGAGCGGCGTAGCGATGAAGGGCACGAACAAGAGCAAGATGCTCGGTGCGATCATCGGCAAAGCGCTTGGCGATTTCAGCGGGAAGGGCGTCGGGACCATCAACGTGATGGTGAATGTGAAATAAGTTGAGCGCTCGCTCAGGCAGGGGCTGCGCCAGTCTCTTGTGCACGTCGTTTCAGGCGACAGCCCCGGCAATTGTTGTGTAGGCGTTACACCCAGGTGCCGGTTCGGGCGAATCCCCGCCCGTGCCGGTCTTGGGTGTAACTTTGTACTGTTGCAGACATTGTATCATTGAATCTTTCGAGGAATTTCGCTCATGATGAATAGACTATTGGCCTTCGTAATATTCGCCTGTGTATCCTCCGTGATGGTTGCGAGTGCGGTTGCGCAGCCTACATCGTTCGAGTCGCGCGGTCCGGGCGGCGGCGGCGCGCTGTTCTCGCCGAGTTTCAACCCGACCAACCCGGACGAACTCTATCTCGCATGCGACATGACCGAGCTCTTTCACTCGACCGATCGCGGCGCAACCTGGAGCATCCCCGATTTTCGTTCGATCCAGTCGCAGAAGATGGCAATGGTGCAATGGTCGAACGGCGGCGTGGTGTATGCGATTGACGGGTCGAACACGTATGGCACCGATCACATGCGTCCAATGAAAAGCACCGACGGCGGTGCGAGTTGGAAAGTCGTGCTCAACGACGCGACGGCGGATAATGCCTACACGATCTGGGCGGATCCGAATAATAATATGCACCTTATGATGTCGGATTACAATACGATGTATTGGTCGAGCGTCGGTGCGCAGTCGTTCGGACCGGTCTATCATACAAATAATAATGCGGCTGGCCTTGCCGTTGGCGGTGCGTTCTATGACGGCAACAATATTTTCTTCGGCACGAACGAAGGGCTGCTCGTTTCGAACGACGGAGGAAACACGTTCGACACCGTCTCGATGGGCGGCATCCCGAAGGGGGAGTTTATCGTGAGTTTTGCCGGTGCGAAGACCGGAAATTCGATCCGCCTGTTTTGTGTCACGCTTGGCCAGGTCTATGCCGGTATCACCGGAGCCGATCATAGCGAGTACAAGTCGATCTATCGGTGTGACTGGCCGACGAAGACATGGACGAAAGTGACGAACGGGATCGATGCATCGGCAGAGCCGTTCTTTGTGTCGATGCCGAGGGGCGATATCAACACGGTCTATGTTGCAGGAGGCAGCACGAACTCGGCACCGACAGTGTATAAGTCGACCGACGGCGGTGCGAACTGGAACAGTGTCTTCCGCACCGGCAACAATCAGAACATTTATACCGGTTGGAGCGGACAGGGTGGCGATCGCCAGTGGAGTTACGGCGAGTATGCACTCGGCTTCCAGTGCGCGCCGAGCGATGCGAATACACTCGTGATGACCGATCTCGGCTTCGCACATATCAGCACCGATGGCGGTGCAACGTGGCATGCGGCATACATCCCGGCGTCCGATCTGAACCCGAAGTCCGCTCCGACGCCAACGGGACGCAGCTATCACAGTGTCGGCCTCGAGAACACGACGAACTGGAACATTACGTGGTTCGATAAGAACACACTCTTCGGCAGCTATTCTGATATTCAAGGCACGCGCAGCACCGACGGCGGGACGACGTGGGGCTTCGGTTACACCGGTCACACCGATAACACGATGTATCAAGTGATTTCCTTCAAGGATACAACACTTTTTAGCGGCACGATCGCCTACGGAGCGACCAGCAGTGTGCATGACATGTACCAGAGCACGACACTCACCGATAGCCGCATCGACGGTGGGCACGGGAAGGTACTCTTCTCGACCGACAAGGGCATGACCTGGCAGCTCGATCACGACTTCGGTCATCCGGTGATTTGGATCGAGGCGGATCCGCTGAACTCCCATACCGTCTATGCCTGTGTTGTTAATAGTTCAAGCGGCGGGATTTACGTCAGCCACGATGCGGCCATCGGTGGATCGTCCACCTGGACAAAACTTGCAGCTCCGCCGCGAACCGAAGGACATCCGTTCGTGATTCATCCGCTGCGCAACGGCAATCTCCTCGCATCGTATAGCGGGCATCGCACGAATAATTTTACCGCGAGCTCCGGCGTCTTCCTGAGCACCGACGGGGGAAAGACCTGGCTTGATCGGTCGGACAATGCGATGAAGTATTGGACGATGGATGTTGTCGTCGATCCGTACGACAACACCGAGCAGACCTGGTATGCCGGAGTCTATAGTGGTTGGGGCGGGCAGGCAAACGGACTCGGCGGATTGTATCGCACGACGGATGCGGGGGTGACCTGGAAGTTGATGAAGTCGATGCAGGGCGTGACCTCGATCACGTTCTCCCCGAATAACCCCGACGCGATGTATGTCACGAGCGAAGTTGACGGGTTATGGTATTGCGGCAATCGCCATGACATCGGGTATAACCTTGTGCAGGTGTCGTCGTATCCGTTCCGTCAGCCGATGCGCGTATTCTATAATCCGTATGACACGACCGAGATCTGGGTGTCGAGCTTCGGCAACGGGATGCGTGTCGGTCGCACGGCACCGAAAGTGAATCCGCCCGAGAAAGTGGTGCTTGTAAGCCCGGCAAATACTGCGACGAACGTTTCGACCGTCGTGCCGCTGAGTTGGCAGGCGGCGAGCGGCGCAACGAGCTATACCGTTGAGATCGCCACCGATGCCACGATGAATAACGTCGTGCAAACGCAGCACACCGGACTGCTTAGCTTCACGCCGGACACGCTCGTAGCAGGGATGAAATATTATTGGAGTGTCACGGCGTCGAATAGTGGCGGCAGCGGTTCGCAGTCCGACATCTGGAGCTTTACGACAGCCTCGAAATCGCTGACGATCCCAACGCTCATTTCACCGCCGGATAATTCGGCTAACCAGGATACTACGCTGATGTTCGTCTGGTCGAAGATCAAAAATGCGACGGGGTATCGCCTCCAGATATCGCAGGATCCGAATCTCGGTTCGTTCTCCGTCGATACGGCGGTGACCGATACCGAATGCATTGTGCATAGACTCTATACCAATACGCCATATCTCTGGCGTGTGCAGGCGCTCGGTGACGGCGGTGCGAAGAGCGCATTCGGGATACCCTTCTCCTTCACGACGAAGAGTGATGCATTGGTGAACGAGCCGAAGACGGATCGCAGTGCATTGACGATTGCCGCGAACCCGGCACATGACGAACTTCGAGTGAAGGTCGCTATGCCGGACGGACTGCAGACGTTCACGATCTACGATATGCTTGGCAGATCGGTCGCGAGTGTGACGACGAGCGAGCAGGAGGTTACGATCCCGTTGCATGGCCTGTCATGCGGCACGTATCTTCTTGAGGTTCACAGTACCACTGCAGACGAACGCATCCGGTTCGTGCATCAGTAGGTTAAGTGCAGGGGGAAGTATTTGCTTTCCCCTGCAACGTGCTGCTCTATATAACGCGGTGAAACAACACCGTAGATATGTGGTCGTGTATCTGACGATCGTTTCGTAGTGCCCAGTTTGAAATGGTATAGGAAGCCGTCATTCTGAGTGAAGCGAAGAATCCCTATGGCGGAGCCTCACTACGTTTCATCAAGGGATTCTTCGCTTCGCTCAGAATGACGATATTATACAGAGCAACTGCCGATCGTTTCAGGTAATCACGAACAGAGTAGCGCGCACGTCACGATTTCGAAATTGGTAGAAATAGAAACGGCTCGTGAGATTCCCGAGCCGTTTAACATTTATAGGGGTTGAGTTACCAACGACCGCCACCGCCGCCGTTACGGTCTCCGCCGCCGCCGCCGCGATAGCCACCGCCACCGCCACCACCGCCGCGATAACCACCGCCACCGCCGCCGCCGCGATAACCACCGCCGCCACCGCCGCGATAGCCACCACCACCGCCGCCGCCCGGTCGGCTTTCCTGCGGACGCGCTTCGTTTACCGTGAGCGTACGACCACCGAGTTCGGCGCCGTTGAGCTCATCCATCGCACGTTTTCCGGCCTCGTCATCCATTTCGACGAACCCGAAGCCCTTGCTGCGACCAGTTTGACGATCGATGATGATCTTCGCGCTCTGTATGTCGCCATATGCTGCAAATACCTGAGCGAGCTGCTCATCGGTCACCTGGTAGGGCAGACCTCCTACATAGATCTTCATAGCACACTTGAGATACGAATGGAACAAAGTGGTAGCGCGGGAATACTGGTCGATCGGAGAACGGGAGAATCGGGAAGGAAGGAGAAGAAAGTCTCAGTATTCTGTAAACTTCACAGCGCCTTGAAACCACAAACACAGCTCGTTCACTCACTATTCGGTACGCTCGCGAAACCGTTGATTACCCAAGAGTAACATGGTGGTTCCCAGAAGAATCCCTTTTTTTGAAAGAATTTACAGACACATAATTAGGCCGTTTCGGCCTCCAAAGTGGAGCCCAAAACGGCCTAATTCAATTAGAGAAAGCGGGTGATTACAGACGCAACAGTTAGTTGATCGTCACGTTCGCCATGCCGCCCGTGATCGCAACCGAAGAGGCAGCCGTACCGTGTGTAAGCGGCAGTGTTGCAGAGAACGTTGCCTTCAACGGCGAGAGCGATGTGATGGTGATCGTGCCTACTTTCGAATTTGAGTTATTCGTCGAATTGTAGTCGATGGTACTCCCATTCGCGTCGTTATATGAATAGTCCAGGTAGATGGTCTGTGGCGTGGTACTGAACGTGACCGTACCGATGTCATACGTACCCGTTGCGGTGACGTTCGTCAGCGAGAGGCCGACAATCGCTTTGCCGCTGGTGTCAACGCCGATGACCTGGATCATCGTCTGGCCGTTCGTCGTCGATTTCGATCCGGTACAGACGAATGTCATTGGCATACCAGCGACGGTCTCGACGATCTGGTTCGTTCCGGCGGAGTTAGGTGTGTTGTTGTTGTTTGCCGATGTTGTATCGCTCGACTTGCTGCATGCAATGAACGACAGGCTCAGCATCATGGCAAGGGAACACGAGAGAAGTGTACGCATAGTCAATCTATTGATGATGGAAATGAGCAGCAGACGACGCATGCTGCATGTACGATGGTCCTGCAAAGATACGGTGTAATATGGATACTTTTCTCAGGCATCGTGTTATGGAGGCTCACACAATCAATCATCTCTATGAACGCTACTGCGACGAACACCTCCACCCGTTTTGTTCTCGCTGTATGCCTTGCGGTATTCTTTGCCGCCTGCAGCAGCGACACTTCCATGAATATGAACACATCGGCTGGAACGACGGTCGGCCAGGTTGCTCGCTTCGGCAACGACAGCATTCGTTCGTGGGTCACGACCGATGCAAGCGGTGCGCCGATCTCGATCGGCGTCACGTTCAGCGAAGCGGCATTCAACACGCTTCCGAAGACCGATACGTCGCTCACGCTCATGTTCCCGATGACGATGGGCATGGGAATGATGACAGCGACGCCGTTCGATCACGTCGATATCGATTGGGTCCCCGAAGGCGACCCGGAGCCGCCGTACGATAGTGCTCACCTCGATTGTCATTTCGATATGACATCCATGCAAGATATGATGGGCTTCCATGCCGGACGCGATTCGATGGGCATGGATCCGAAGTATATGCCGGGCGGCTATATGTGCGACAGTATGGTCGAAGAAATGATGGGTGTGCATTGGATGGATACGACCGCCACCGAATTTCACGGCGGCAGATTCCAGCACACGATGGTCTTCGGCAGCTATCACGGCACGATGGCGTTTCTCGAACCGATGTGCGCCGGGTCGTTCCTCAAGACGAAACCGAACGCATCGTTCGACGTTCGTCAGCCATCGCAGTATCAGCGCAGCGGATACTTCCCGACGAAATATTCCGTCAAGTACGATGCGACCGCAAAGACCTATACGATCTCGCTCGATGGGTTGTCAAAGCACTAACTCAACCTACGATCGTTTCGACTCCGGAGCCGGCTGTAGGTCGGCTCTTTTGTTATCCGCCTGCTGCAGCGAGCTTCTTGGCGCGGTCGTCGATACGGAGTTGTTCGATGACGCCGTCGATGTCGCCGTCGAGAATGCCGGGGAGGTTGTGGAGCGTCAGCCCGATGCGATGATCGGTCAGGCGGTCCTGCGGGAAGTTGTACGTCCTGATCTTATCCGAGCGGTCGCCCGAGCCGACCTGCGCTTTGCGCTCGGCGCCGAGCTTCGCTGCCTGCTCTTCTTTCGCACGCTCATACAATCGCGAGCGGAGCACCTTCATCGCTTTGTTGCGATTCTTGAGCTGCGAGCGTTCGTCCTGACAACTCACGACGATGCCGGTCGGGATGTGCGTCAGTCGAACGGCCGTCTCGACCTTATTAACGTTCTGTCCGCCCTTGCCGCCCGAGCGGAAGATATCTACGCGAACCTCGTTCATATTGATGTCCACTTCGACATCTTCGACCTCCGGCATCACAACCACCGTCGCGGCGCTCGTATGGATGCGGCCTTGCTGTTCGGTCTCGGGGACTCGCTGCACGCGGTGCACGCCGCCTTCCCATTTCATCTTGCCGTACACATTCTCGCCCTCGAGCGAGAACGACACTTCCTTGAAGCCTTTGAGACCCGTCTCGTTGTAGTCGATGGTCTCCATCTTCCAACCTTGCCGCTCGGCGTAGCGCATGTACATGCGGTAGAGGTCGCCGGCGAAGAGCGCGGCTTCGTCGCCGCCCGTGCCGGCGCGGATCTCGACGATGCAGTTGCGGCTGTCGTCGGGGTCTTGCGGCACGAGAAGGTACTTCACCTCCTCATCGTATTTCGCAAGCTCTTCTTCGACCGAATGCATCTCGACTTCGGCCATCTCGCGCATTTCGGGGTCGCGCGTCTCGCGCAGCACCTCGCGGGCACCTGCGAGGTCGTCGGTCATCTTCTTATACTTGTGATACGCCTCCTCGATCGGCAGAAGCTGACGCCGTTCGCGTGCAAGCGCTGCCATGCGCTTCTGGTCGCCCATGAGCGCCGGGTCCGCGAGGTCGGATTCGATGGCCGCGAACTTGTCGTGAATTGACTGTAACTGATCGAGTAGCATAGCGAGCGGGGTAAACGCACCGGGGCCTTTCCTGGTTGCGACGTGAGGTGCCCAAAACGGTTAGTTTACATTTTATCTGCTTTGATATCAACGACATGATTGTGCACACACACCACCCACCCCCATACGCACAAGAGCCGGCTTCCGCCGGCTCCTGATCGAATTCTTGATAGATATGGGTAGGTGCCCATTGTCGCACAATTCTCATGGTGCATAGATACGAAATTTTCCGGCCGTTGTCAAGGTGCCCATCACCGATTTCTGAAAAGTTAATGAAAGAGGCACCCGCGGCCGGGCGGAATTCTTGAAATATCACGGCAATTATATGGAGGGCATAGGCATACTTTGTGTTAAGCTACTCGTGGTTATACCATAAGAGCTAGGTTTCAAGAATAACTGGGATTCTCAACTCATTCTCAATCGCTGAATACAGGTCGATAGACTCGTCCTTTGCTGTGACGGAGACGATAAGAGAAAATGCCAGCTCCTGGTGGGGGCGTTTGACCCGGTTATAGTCCCACCAGCCATATTTGGGAAAGACAGCAATCTTTCCACAGGCAGCAAGCTGGGTAGCCGTTGTTACCCAGCGATCAGACTGCACCGAACCCTTGCTGCGGGACTGGTAACCGATTTCCCAGTGAATTGGATCACTAAAGCCTGTAGAAACGTCGTCATCTCTTCTTGATGCATTCACACGCTTGAGAAACTCCAATTCCTTTTCGACCGGCCCTTGCATCCGCCATCGAAGTGCAGCACCTTGATAGTCTGCGCCATCCCCGGATTTGGGTTCAGCAAAGTATGATAGTGTGACTCTAATTTCTACCTCTGTGTCTGGGATCGACTCTAAGAAATGTCTTGGCCACGGAAGATCATAGAAACAAACCTCTCTAGCATCAACGGTCCGATTTTCGACGGTTTTCCGAAGAAATATTGTATCCTCGGATATTAGTGTGGTCGCTGATATTGCGCTTCTGCACGCGAACCCAAGATTAGGGACACCGTATCCGAATGCACGAAGTCTGTCCGCCTTGACTGGAAATTGCTCGTTCATTGCATCGGTCCATGAGGCGGAATGCACAACTAGTCCTCTAATGGATTGTGGGCTCAGTTTGGTATTGGAGGCCCACACCTTGGCCGCAATACGAGCACCTGCAGCTACAGCAGGACTCGTACCCGATGCATTTTCGAAAGGGCCTCGCTGTATATCTGCACTAGTCGTTAAGATGCTAAGTCCATCCTCATTGTTGCTTAGGAAATAGCCATCCCACACAAGATTTCCGCCTTCACAGACAATATCTGGTTTGATCGGTTTTCCAGCTTGGCCGGTCCTGGAAAAAGGTGATAACTGCCCGAGTTTTGCAAGTGCTTCAAGATTCGGTCGGGGAGGGAGAATGTCACAGAGTTCAGTATATCCCCCGACACATAAGCAGTTGAGAGCAAATGAAGGGTCGTGTAGAAAGGTTGTCATGTTGCGTAGTGGATAGTCCGTCGGGCGTTGAATCCGTCCATGATCGTTGCTGCCATCAGGGAGGTTACCACCGCTAACCATGACGACACGTCCTTTTCCCCGGTTGTATGCCAGCATGTCAACCTCCGAGGACCATGATGTTCTGTATGTTGGGGTGTCAGTTTCGGCGCCCCATGCCAAGCAGAAAACTCGTTGACGTGGCTGCCCCTGCTCAATCTTATCTATCGCGGCTTTTGTTGTTGCACCCCAAAGGTGTCGTGAAGAACCATCCTCGTCTCGCGGGACTCGGACAGACTCGATCCAATGGTCAAGTTTTTCATGTCCACCACCACCAATCAGTCCCGCAAGGTCACTGTATGCCGCCACCCCTGCCACTGGAGTTCCATGACCTGTAGGGTATGAGTCACTTGTCGATTCCGAAGCTGAGTCTATTGAAAATAGACCATCCTGCGCAATTATCTTGTTTAGCAGCGAATGTCCATCGTTCAAGCCTGTGTCGATGAGGGCGACGCTTGGGGCCATAAGATCACTAGGTGGTTCAATCCGATTAGCTAGTGCAGAAATGTCAGCAATCACGTGTCTGGCGTGTGAGAGACTCTGTACTACAGTCCTACTCGGCTTTCTAATTTCTGCAATGTCTTCATACTCTCCTACCAACCATCGCAGTTGGTCAAGTGTGAATTCAACGAGCAAAATCTGTCTTTCGGAAAGAACTATCCTCTTCTCCATTTCGATGGAGACATCTAAGGAGTCTGCCAGTTCGGAGAGTTTAGTCCGAGCCTGTTTGGCTAGTTGAGGTTCTAATACTCCACCCCTAATCCACAACTCCCACCATAGTGGAATCGCTGGATCGGACCGGAGAATGGTTTGATCGCCAACGAACAGGTCTTCTAGTAGAGCTTGGGTAATCCCTTCTATGCTTGCAAATAGATCGTTGTTTTTCGGCTTCTTCGTCGTCAAGTTCGATCCGGATTGGTAAGCGTCCAGCTTCCGCTCGAACTTTCCAATTCCACGCCTCGAAAATCGGACGATGGCAGTTAGGTTGTTATTATCGCTCTGTCGCGTTTGCAGAACCTCCTGATCTCTTGATCGATCAGTTAGGGAGTCCAACTTGGCAATTAGAGACGGACTTCCTTTGATAGCAACGATCCTGTCCCCTGGAAGGGCATCCCGCTTTATTTCTCTTAATTGTCTCCTTAGTTCGGATGCGTGAGTTTCAGGATCACGACTAGGAACTTCAATCTTCCGACCGGATTGGGGAGCTTTGTAGCCCTCTTTTAGAGGATCGGGAAGGGATAGGTGTTTTAGCTCAAATCTGCGTGCCATTCGCTAGTAATCACTAGCTGGAGGGATATTGTTCCTGAGATTTCAATCCTTTCCTTTCCAGGATTGCGTTGACAATTGAAGATTCGGTGAGCTTCGACTTTTTTGCAATGACAGTATTCTTCATAGCTTCCATCACACACTTTGTAGCATCTGCATAACTCATACCGGTAGCAAGTTTTGCAAGCTCGGGAAACTCGATCGGAGCATGGACGAAACCGGAGACCTTAAGTTTGAATAGGGATTCCAAATCGTGTGGTGATGGAAGGGGATACTCAATAACATCATCGAATCGCCTAAACAGAGCATGATCCAGCAAGTCCTTATAATTTGTAGCAGCGATTATCAGACTGTTGCCCGCGAAGTTTTCCAGAAGAAGAAGGAATGCGCTCAATACTCGTCTGATTTCACCAACGTCCCTGCCCTCTCCACGGTTTGTTCCGATGGCATCGAATTCGTCAAACAGGTATACGCCAGGAGTCAATTGCATTGCCTCAAAAATATTCCGAAGATGGTTGGCCGTTTCTCCTAGAAACCGGGAAATGAGACCATCTAGTCTTACCACGAAAAGTGGAAGGTGCAGTTCACCAGCTAGAACTCTCGCAGAGAAAGTCTTGCCACATCCGGGAGGTCCGACTAAAAGGAGTTTGTTGCGTTTCCTTAGGCTGTGGGATTCCAACAGAGAGCTGTTACGCCATTCTTCCAATACGCGCTCAAGAGTGTGTCTCGTAGCAGGAGCCAGAACGATATCTCCAAGACGCTCCTCTCGATTGCTCGCATGAAGTAGTCCTGAGAGATCGACACGAGTACCAGGGCTATTTACGTAGGGAATGGGTTTCCCTGTTTGCTGTCCGAGTACTTTAGTGGTACTTTGGTCGAGTACTTCTCTAATCTGTTGTGCAGCATGACTATGTCCGGCACTCGCTTCGATTGATGCCAATTGAAGTACCAGCCTTCTGAAAGTAGTCTCATCACCCTCAACGTGGGCTCGGATTAGAGCGGTAAGATACTTAATTTGTGCCATCTATGCTGTGCCCGAACGAGATTCTTGTTACTACTTGAGTGGTAGCTCTATTTGGCAATACCGTTCTATAACTACTTAGCGGTACATAGAGTTTGCATTCTCTTTGCATCGAAGTTGCATCATACTAGGCTTTTGGGGGATTACTCAAGTAAGCTCACTCTCGCTTCATCAGCAGCACTTGGATCTCCACTCCGAGGGCTTTGGCGATCCGTTCGAGAGAATCGAGGCTGATGTCGTCCGCGTAATCAGCTTACCCTCTCCACCGTCAACTTCATCCCAAACGATCGCAGCACTGCTTCGATATTGACGAACTTCGTGTTGCCGGTGGGGGAGTGCGTTCGGTAGAGGTTCTCGCGGTTGAGGCCGGTGCGGGCGGTAAGTTCGGTGAAACCGCCGTTGGCTTGTGCGACACGGCGCAGTGTGGTAAGGAAAACTCGCGGGTCGTCGACCTGAAATGAGACACGCAGATATGCGAGCGCTTCGTCGGGGTTCTTCAGCGACGCCAGCAATTCTTGCTCATAGCTCGCCGAGCGATTACGACGTGGCTTTTACTTTGCACTCATTATGCTGGGTAGCTTTAGAATTACAGCTGTCTATTGCAGGCATTCATTCTGGTGGCCGAGGTCAACCGCCCCAACCCCGCCTTGAAAAGGCGGGGCTATCTAATGTACTTTGCTTACGCCAATTTTGAATGTGGTGTTCAAGTGCAACTGGGTTCAGCGTACGCCGCAATAACTATTCCATGTACGGATATCTTCAACCGGCGTAAGCGAAGATGATAAGACGCCCCGCCTTTTCAAGGCGGGGTTGGGGTGGTTGATTCCGATGTGCCACCACGTCCTCGTTTGATCTCTTCGATCCGTTCGGCGATCTTCGCTACGCAGATATCTACGCTCCACAGCACTTCGCCGTCTGTGAAGCGGATGGCGTCGATTCCATTTGCACGCAGGTATTCGCTCCTTCGCGAATCGTACTCTTGTTGCTCGAGCGAATCATGCGTTGCGCCATCGACTTCTACCGCGAGATGAAATGCGGGGCAGTAGAAATCCACGATGAATGGCCCGAGCCCTTGCTGGCGGCGGAATTTGTACCCGGAGCGATGATTGCGAAGTCCGTGCCACAATTCTGATTCCGCGCGCGTAGGATTCGAGCGTAACTCGCGACGGCGGTCTTTGTTGATCGGGTTATTGTTGAATCGGCGGAGCATGTGCGAAAATACGAATCAACCACCCCAACCCCGCCTTGAAAAGGCGGGGCTATCTAATTTACTTTGCTTACGCCAATTACGATTTTAGTGCGCAAGTGCAATCGCATTTAGCTTCAAGCAGCACAGAATACTCCTTGTAGGCAAATCATGAACCTGCGTAAGCAAAGATAACAAGAGGCCCCGCCTTTTCAAGGCGGGGTTGGGGTGGTTGATTCAAGGATGTGCTGCGACGGAGGCGGTTTGAATTTCGCCGGCCAAACAAAACCCCTGCCACTCGTGGTGATCGAGCTGACAGGGGCCGGTTGCGGTACTGGTCGTACCTCGGAGATTCGCGCTTAGTCGAGCGGGATGCTCTTCGCGTTGGTTGCGAGCCAGGTTTCGAACGACTGCAGCTGCGGGTTCAGCTCTTTCGAGTAGCTGACATTGCGCGTGGTGTTGCACACCTCTTCGAAGTCGCGATAGAATTGGAACATGTTGCCGACATCGTCCGCACCCGGGAAGCCGAAGCTGCGATAGACATCGGGGGTGACTTCGTTATACACTACTTCTTCACCGATCGCCTTCGACAATGCCGTCGCCATCTCGGCGATGCTCAGATGTTCGCCCGCGATACCGATGCGCTTGCCGGCCATCGACGGACCTTTCTTGAAGATGCCGTACGCGCAGCGACCGATATCCTCGGATGCGATGCCCGCCATCTTCTTGTTGCCCATCGGGAAAGTCAGTGCGAGCTTGCCATCGGCACCACGCTTCGGACCCGAACCGAAGTAGATCAGATTCTCCCAGTAGAATGACGCGAGCAAGAACGTCGTCGGGACGCCCGCTGCGATGAAATACTGATCGGCTTCGCCTTTGCCGTCGAAGTGCGGGACTTTGTACTTGCCGTGCAGTGTCGGCATCGAGCTGTCAGCGAGCGGCACGAACTTACGTACGTCTTCGAGCGTGGACCAGATCACATGCTTCAAGCCGGCTTCCTTCGCGGCTTCGGCAAGCGCCTTCGCTTCGGCGGTCTCTTTCTCTGCCGAGAAGTGCGACCAGAAGAACGTGACGAAGTACGCTCCGTACGCGCCCTGCAATGCCTTCTTCACGGAAGCGATGTCATCGACATCACCGGCAACAAGTTCTGCGCCCATTGCGGCAATCGCTTGCGCCTTCGGAGAAGTGGTGTCACGCGTAACGGCGCGCACCGAGAATTCGCTATTGCTATCGTTCAAGATCGCGCGGACGAGTCCGCCGCCCTGTGCGCCAGTCGCCCCGAAGACGACGATGATTTTCTTTTCTGACATTCGTGTATCCTTAGATTATGAGTTAAGATCAAAGAGGTAATTCAATTCATTGGATCGAACAGACAGGGTGTACGAAGCAATGATGCATTAGGCTTGCTCTATTCTATGTCAAAACATATAAGTTGTTACAAATAATTCAATTGGCACAGAGAGCCACGATCTTGGGTGATAGTCCAAGGAGCTGTGGACAAATTCTGGGAGAGTCAGAGGAGGTTGGTAGCCCTATCTCGTACTTGAGTTGAGTTGCCCGCCTCTTGGTCAGGGTCGTACAATGTGATCGAGGACGAACTGGTACAACGGTGTGCCTTCGATCGCGCGATAGAGACGTCGGTCCATGCCTTCGAACGCCACATACCCTCCGTCGATCGCATACTGTAACGCTTTGGTCCCGCGCTCGATCTGGCCATTGGCCATCCAGACTGCGGCAAGCTGCGTATGGGTCTCGAGAGGGAGGTCAGGTAAGCGTTCGATCGATTCTGCCATTTCTACAGCAATGTCAACATACCCAGCAAAGAGGGAGAGAAACAAGTACTCCAGTTTGGCCCACATCCGTTCCGGGTGTGCTGCGATCAAGCGCTCGTACAACGGCCGCCCTTTCTCCCAACACCATTCGATCGCATCCATTTCGCCCAGTCGGAACGCCGCGGTAGCCAGCTTCACATAGTTCGTGGCCGTTGCCGGATCGAGCTCGATGGCCCGTTGGAACGCGCGCATCGCCTCGCGGTAGTTGCCGAGCGAATCCTGCATGAATCCGAGGATCGCGTACGACACAAATTGTTTTGGCCGAAGCTCAACGAGCTTGTTCGCCATGTCCAATGCGAGTTCGCGCTCGCCGATATTCAGATAGTAATTGGCGCATGGACCATAGTAGAAGGGCGAGTTCGGATCGATTTGCCTGATCTCGTCCATTGCTCGTTTCGAGAGATCGAGGAGGGTTGCGTTGGTACGGTTCGAGCTGCGATATTCGTTTGCATACGCGACAGAGAGTATCGCGTATGCGGGAAGGAATCCGGGATCGATCCTGATGGCATGCTTGAGATCCTCAATGGCGCCGGCACTGTCGGCGAAGCTGTTGTTCTTTTCCCGGGCTTGCAGAAGCAGACGATACGCTTCAGAAGATGTTGTTGTCTTTTCTTCGAGCAGGAGCATTTCAGCCGGCGTGAGCTTCAGCTTCAAGCCTTCGGCAATGTCGAACGCGGTTCTTTCCTGGATCTCAAAGATGTCATCCATCGTCCCCGAGAATTTTTCATCCCAGAGCGTTACGCCCGATGTCGCCTCTATGAGTGACACCTGCACGCGAATGTTCTGTCCGGCTTTGCGCACGGCGCCGCTAATGATGTAGCGGACGTTGAGCTCGGCCGCGATCTGCTTCACGGAGATGCGAGCATCCTTGTAGAGTTGCGAAGATTTCCGGTCAAGCACAAAGAGTGCATCGAGCTTATTCAATGTCAAGATCAGTTCGTCGGTCAGGCCATCGCTGAACCATTCGTGGTCATGGGCAGGGGATTGGTCATCGAACGGCAGCACGGCGATGCGAATGAGGTTGTCGGGGAATGCAGATACCGGGTCGCTCGGTGCTTCAGCGACGGGGGTGGTTGCGACGAGGCCGATCTTGCTTAATGCTCGGTCCAATGCGTCCCGGTCGTTGATCTTTACGTGATGAATGCCCGCGAGTGCGTACTGCATTGCATCGCTGAGAACGCATGGCTCGAGCACGATCGGGATGATCCGTTTGTCGCGCTCCGACGCCAGCCCGACTTCTTTCACCACATTCTTCGAAGTGACCGAATTCGGCGAGAGCATCACGATGAACGTGTGACAACTGCGGATCGCCGACACTATCTCCGCGCTCCATGTTTCTGCCGCCGTCAGCGATGCGGTGTCCATCCAGACATCCGCTCCGCTCGAGCGTAGCCGATCGGCAAGTGCGAGTGCCTGCTCGGAATCTTTGCGTGAGTATGAAATGAAAATATCTGCCACGTTAGTCTCTTGCAATATGTGCAACCAGGAAGTCGTATTCCGGCGTGCCGTTGAGCGGGAGGAAACCGGATTCATCCCAAATGGTGAAGGTGTCCTGGCCTCGATCGATCGCGGAGCGAAGATGTGTGCGGCCTCGCTCGAGATCGCCGGCGAGTACGAAGGCCTCGGCGCAACAGTATTCGGTATCAGCGTCCACATCTCCTCTGGCGAGGATGGCTTCAGCAACTGCTACGGCATCGTCCGGGATTTGCGCTTGGATGGCAGCATTCAGCAGTTCCGTCCGAATCCTGAGCGAGTCGGGGTACTCAGCTATCCGTGCGTCAAGGTGTCGTTTGACGTTCGGGTACTGGGCGCGCAATTGTTCGAGCGGCGCTCCACTGACAAAGAGGACGGTCAAGAGGCTGACATGATCAGTACCGGAGTTCGGATCGAGCTCGATCGCACGACGAAATTCTCTGACCGCATCGGCCGGACGATTGAGACGCGAATAAATAAACCCAAGCACACCGTGAGATCGGGGGCGTTTCGGACTAACGCTGACGGCTCGCTCCGCCATTTCCACGGCGAGCTCCGTCTCGTCGATGTTCAGGTAATAATTTGCTCGGGCGATATAACAATAGTGCGTCTCAGGAGCAAGTGTCATCAGTTGCTTGACGAGTCCGCGTTCGCGTTCGAGCAGTGACGCATCGGATCGGTTACCGATTCGATATTGGTTCGACGTCGCGACCGAGATCAGATAAAGGGCTGCGGCACAGTTCGGATCAATCTCCAAGGCGCGTTCTGCCAAGCGCGTTCCTCCGGCATGATCCATTTCCTCATCGAGTTTGCGGCTCGCTCGCATGAGCAGTTCGTATGCCTCGGGCGAGTCCGTCATCTTCTGATCGAGTGAGCTGCGTTCTGCCGGGGTGAGCGTGATCTTCAGTCCTTCGACAATATCTCGGGCCGTCTTCTCCTGGATCTCGAAGATATCGTCCATGGTGCCGTTGAACTTCTCATCCCACAGCACCTTTCCGGTCTCGGGATCGATGAGCGATGCCTGAACCCTGATCTTCTCGCCCGCTTTGCGGACGGCACCGACGATCACATATCGTACCTGCAGTTCACGAGCGATCTGCTTGGTCGTCATCTTCGCATCGCGATATGCGCGCGTCGAGTTGCGATCGAGTACGAGCAGCGCATCGACCTTGTTGAGCATCGAGATCAGTTCATCGGTGAGCCCATCGCTGAACCACTCGTGGTCGCGTGTGGGCGATTGATCTTCGAACGGAAACACGGCAAGGCGTGTGGGGCCAGAGTCCGCACGAGATGGCGATGCTACTGCTTGGGGAGCCGACGGTGCAGTATGAACTCCCGGAGCGAGTCCCAGTTTGGAAAGGCTGCGGTGCAGTGTTACTTCATCGTGGAGCTTCACCTTCTGCAGGCCGGCGAGCGCATACTTCATTGCGGGATTGAGTTCGCACCGCACGAGCTCGATCGGGATGATCGTCTTCTTCGACTCCGAAGCGAGCGACACCTCTTTGGTCACGTTTCTGCTCGCCACAGCATTCGGTGAGATCAGGACGATGAAGAACGTACACCCTTCGATCGCAGTGACGATCTCCGCGCTCCAGGTCTCGGCTGCCGCCAATGCGGCTGTATCCATCCACACGCTCGCGCCGTCACTGCGCAGACGCTCCGCTAATGCGAGCGCCGCTTCGGCGTCTTTGCGTGAGTATGAGATGAAGATATCAGCCACGGGTCGTTCGGGAAATTATCGAACAATGACAAAACGCCGGCAGACAGATTCGTCATTGCCATCGATAACTATGAGATAGCTCCCGGCGGCGAGCGTTCCGATATCGAGTGTTACATCTGTGAGAGTACCTGCATCCAGCTTTGCAGTGGCACTCAAGACTTCGTGCCCCAGAACGTCTTGCACATGAATGAGTACTTCCCTCGAACGGTCGCCGGTCAGTGTGAAGCTGATCCGATCTCCATGCACCGGATTCGGGCTGAGGTCACTGATCGCGATCGTTGGTGCATTGAGTTGACGGATCACACCGGCGTGTGTCGCCGGTGAAGAAACGTATGCGAAGACATCGCCGTCATTGTAGCTGGGTGGACGGTTCTCGGCCCAGACATCGACGAACGTGCCACCGAAGGCATCGCTATACGTATAGTCGCCCATATTAGCCCAACGACCCCCGGTCGCGACTGAAGCGAGGAGTGGGTTGAAAAGTCGGGTCCCGAGCGGCTCGGCGTTCGTTGGTGTATCGAAGGAGTATCGAACTCTCCGCATAAGCACATTGGCTGTATCCTCTTCAGAACTATACATTGTTACGTATGCCTTTTTTGTAGAGGGGTCGAAGCTCACCCACGGCATACAATGGTCGAGTCCTAAGAGCGTTGGATCGCCTACCTGAATGGGGGATGACCACGACACGCCTTCGTCGGTCGAACGAACGATGAATTCGCGGGCGGCTTTCTTGATCGTGTCGTACGATCCGTACACGGCAAACAGATCATTTGTTTCGGGATCGAGATCGAAGCTAATGTAGGGGTCGATTCGGAAACCCTTCGACCCCTTTAACATGGCATACATATAGACATTATGATCGACGGGATATGCTTTTTGTCGCATCGCGATCGGATACTCAGAGAACGTCTTAGCGCCGTCATGCGAGACTTCCACGGCGAACGAGGCAACGGTCTCGTCGCGAAAGTTATTCGAAGAAATGAACACCGTTCCGCCTTTGCCGATACGCAGTGTTGCAAAGTGTCCGAATGCGGTGCTATACTCTAACGGCTTTGACCAACTGACGCCATGATCATCGCTATATGCCACATAATTGATCCCATCCCACAATGTGTCGGCGAGTGACGGATATTCCGACCATGCAATATAGAGCCTCCCGTGGTATGGGCTGTTCGGATCGCGATCGACAGCGATCGTGGGTTTATCCTGCAGTTTGGTTGGTGCGATCGTGTCACCGACAACCGGTGACCCCAGCACCCAATTCCGACCGTCTTTGCTGCGCCCGACCATAATATCACTCAGCGACATGTTGGGTGTGATGATGAGGAAGGCATAGTAGAACATGCCGGAATCATCGCACGTGAGAATAGGATCGCACCACGCGTTTGCTCCGTGGAAATTCACTTTTGGCAAATGCTGTCGTGACCACGTATTTCCGGCATCGGTGGAAACGCAGGCGGTCATGCCTATCCCATTCGCTATTTGTGCCGCGTCATTGAACCCGACAACGATCATGTTTGGATTCGTACGGCTGATCGCGACGGTTGTCTCAGACTCGTCTGAAGAGGAATGCGTAATATCCAGTGATGTGTCGCCGAGCGACTGAAGTGGTTCGGTCGATAGAACGCTCGATACTTGCGATGCTGGCTGTTGAGATAGTTGATGATCGATCACGCGCCGAAATACGTCGCATTCCCGATAGAGTCGATCGCCGAGCTTCGCGACTTTCAGAGCACGACTGAGTTCACGGTCGGATTCCGGAGTCTGCGGTGCAACCTCCTGCGCCGTCGCAATTCGGGCAGAAGAGATCAATACTATCAGGGCAAGGTGTTTCAGTGACATAATGATAGATGGAATGAGAAAATCAGGGCGTCTGGTGAAATGAATCGCTCGACAAGCGACATTTCCTGCTCAAGGTCTTTGTGTGAGTACGAGATGAACATATCAGCCATGCGTTCTTGGATCGGTTTCGCCTTCTAGCGATTCAATCAAACGTAGCACCTCTTCGAATTGCGGGGTCCCCGAGAGTGACGCGACCCCCTGATCAGTATCGGCAAGAAAGTGCTTTAGTGCATCGACGTCCTTCATCCCTGTCTCGATAGACATTTTGAGTGTCGCGAGTGCTTCGTTCTTGTCATCGACCTTCCCAAAGAGACAGGCAGTATTGTAGAGAGTCACCGCATCTCGAGAGGCCTTGAGCCTTGTCGCGGCAGCATGGGCGGCATCCGTTCTTCCGCTCATCTGCAGAAGCGCCGCATGAATGAGACGTTTGTCTTCATGATCGGGATGCAGCTTAGTATAGCGTTCGAAGTACGGAAGTGCTTCTTCAGCCCACTGAGCGCATTTCTCTTTCGCGCCTGCACTGTCGCACACCACCACAAGGTTCCACAACAAGACAAGATCGCCGGGCCGCAGACGAATCGCTTCTTCCATGAGCGGGATCGCTCTGGAGTAGTTGTTGCTTTGACCGTAGACGAAAGCGAGCGTGAAATGGCTGTGAAAGTCATCAGGCGCCTTCCTGATGTATTCGATTGCGGTCTCCTCTGCTTGAGCGATCTTGCCACGATACAACTGTATCTGCGACAAAGGGAAGTATGCTTGGCGAAAACCAGCGTTGAGCCGCAGTGCCTCCTGACAGAGTCGCTCCGCTTCGCCCAACAGCCGAGGGTCTCGTTCGTAATGCCGATAGATCGCTAGTAGTGCGAGCGCCTTGTAATTGATCGGCTGAACATATTCGGGCTCAAGGCGGATCGCTTCGTCGCAGAGCTGAGCAGTAAGTCGAAATCCTTCCAGCGTGTTTCGTGCATAGTACTCGCAGGCCTTCAAGAATAGTTCATAGGCGTCGGTGTTCTTGGTTCCGTGCGTGGAAAGTGTCGATGTCTCTTCGGTCGAAAGGATCGCCGCCAGTCCATCAAGCACCTTTTTCGCTACATGCTCCTGGATCTCGAAGATGTCGCTCATCGTGCCTTTCATGGACTCTTGCCACAGGTAATCTCCAGTCGCAATATCCAGAAGACGGGCGGTGATCTTGATGCTGTCCCCGAACTTCCTCACATCGCCATGCACGAAATATCGGATCGACATCTCCTTCGCATAGGCAGGAAGCGCGCCTTTATAGCGTTTGAAGTCCTTGGTCGTCTGCGGGTCAGTGACGACCAATGATTTGACGTTCGAAAGAGCGCTGATCATTTCGCTGACAATGCCATCGGCGAACCAGCCGTTGTCCGCGGTAGGCGAGAGGTCGTCGAAGGGCAGGATCATCAGGCTCTTGCGGTCGTCCGAGCTCTTTGCGGGTGTCACTCCGCGCGGAGTCGGCTTGCCACTCAAAACGCTCACGAGCGCATCGAACTCCTCGAACCGAACGTACTGCAGATTCGCCAAGTGATACAAGAACTCACCTCGGAGTTCGACACGGTCCAGTCGCAGCGGGACGATCCGTTTTTGTAGCAGGGTCGCGACGCCGAGTTCTTTCGAGACATTCGGCGATGCGACGGAAGATTCGGAGAGTAGCAACAAGAAGATCGAGGCCGATTCGAGTGCATTGGCGATCTCCTTGCTCCAACTATTCGCCCCCTCGATCCCGTGCCGGTCGATCCAGACATCAAAACCGGCCGCCTTGAGTCGTTCGACAAGCGAAAGCGCTTGGTCGAGGTCTTTGCGTGAGTATGAGATGAAAATATCAGCCATTAGAATGTACGCGGCGTGTCCACTCTTCTTCGAGGCGAATAAACTCTTCTCGATCGCTGATGGGTTCGAACTCCTGATCACTAAACCACAGCAGATGCTCAGCAGTGAGCGTTGTCCCGAACCGCTCGGTGAACGTCTGCAAGAGACGAATGGCGCGGTCGCCTTCACCGACCATCGCGGCGAGCCCGGCAAGGTTGCGGTAGGATTCTTCGATGACGATGTGATCGTCCGGAAATGCATGGAGCTGTTGCCGTGCTTCGTCGATCCTGCCTTGATAGACCAGCAACAGCCCATAGACGATACGAGCATCGTCATCATCCGGCATGGTGCTCATGCGCGCAACCACGAGATCGAAAAACTGGTGTGCGTACTGCACTTTGCGGTCGCGATCTCGAAGTGCCCATGCTGTCCCGATCAACGTTCTGGCGGCGCGATAGGAATCTGGGGTGAGGGCGAATATTGCTTCGAATTCGACCAACGCTTCTGAAAACCGATGCTGCACCGAGTGGAAGACTCCGAGCTGGTTGAGGCGATCCGTGTCCGCCGGATCGATGCGAAGGTTCTCACGCATCAATGCTTCGGCTGCATCAGGATCGCCGGATACCCACAATCGCAACGCGTGTGTCCCCAACACCCGCCAGTCATCGGTAGGGGAAAGCACCAGCCGCGCAGCCTCAAGCAGACGGTCTGCCTCATCCAGAACGTTGGCCGGCCATCCAAAATGTTGATGCAATGTGATCAGAATGATCGCACAGCGAAGCATGGCCTGTGGAAAGTTGGGGTCGAGCTCCAGCGCACGCCTGATCGAGGCGAGCGCATGCTCCGTGCCGACCTTGGTGTGCTTGCCGAAGAACTCTGCGGATTTCAAGTACATCTCATACGCTTCGGCATTCGACGTACCCCGGTTCGCAAGCTTCTTCTCTTCCGATGCGAGCAGGTGCACCTTCAGCCCATCGACCACTTTTCTCGCAAGTTCTTCCTGCATGTCGAAGATATCGGACATCGTCCCTTTGTGGGAGATCTGCCATAAGTGATCGGCGGTGTCGATATCGAGCAACGTGCAAGAGATCTTGATCTGATCGCCGAACTTCCGAACGTCGCCCTGCAGGAAGTAGCGAATGCGCATCTCGCGAGCATAATCAGCTAAATGACCTTGATAGGTCTTGTACTCGCTCGTTGTCTGTTTATCTACCAATCGCAGTGACTTCACGCGCGAGAGCGAGTCGATGAGTTCGCTGACGATGCCGTCGGCGAACCAGCCGTTATCGGCGGTCGGGGAGAGATCCTTGAACGGCAGAATCATGAGGCTCTTGCGCTCGTCAACAGGTTGTACAGCCTTCGGCTGAATCGGGATGGCCGACGACTTACTCGTATTGATCGCACGCAGAATGCCGTCGACGTCCGCGATCTTCACGCGCTGCAGGCCGGAGAGATGATAGAGAAATTCACCGCTGAGGGCAGTGCGGATGACCTGTACCGGGACAATGCGTTTCTTGAGCTGCGTCGCGGCCGCCAATTCCTTCGCAACGTTCTCCGATGTGACAGCCGTCGGCGAAAGCAGCAGGAGCATCGTATGGCAGGATTCCAGTGCGTTGGCGATCTCCTTGCTCCAACTCGCCGCCCCTTCGATGCCGTGCTGGTCGATCCAGACATCCACACCCTGCGCGCGCAAGTGAGCGACCAAACCAAGAGCCTGCTCCGAATCGTGGCGCGAGTATGAGATAAAAATATCAGCCATTGGACGTCAACCGTGCTTTCCAAGCTTCTGCCAATCGACGGAAGTCTTCTCTGTCCCTGAGCGAATCGAGCTCCGACTTATTAAGCAAGGCCAGGTGCCATTCGTTCAGATCCATCTCAGCACTCAACTGCATCGACCGGATTGCTCGCTCCGGTCTGCCAAGAAGTGCCGCAAGGCATGCGAGGATTCGAAAAGACAATTCGTCGGTGATATGATCGTCACTGATCGTGTCGAGATGACTGAGTGCATCGTCTCTGCGGCCGAGGTAGAACAGTAACAATCCATAGAGAACGGAGGCTTCATCGTCATTCGGCATGAGCTGCATTCTCCGCCGGAACAGATGAATGAATCGCCGGGCATAATCAGCTTTGAGGTCGGGCCGATCCATATTCCATGCCATCATGACGATCTGGCGCGCACATTTGTAGGATTCAGGAACGATCGCAAGACATGCTTCATGTTCGACGAGCACCTCTTCGTACCGACCTTGAAGGAACAGACAATACGCCAGTGCATTGTGCCTGTAATAATCGTTCGGATCGATCGAGACATTCTCACGAGCGATCGATTCGGCCAATGCAAAATTGCCGCGCGCCATTGCCAGAATACCCGGACCGGCGAGAACACGCCAATCGTCGGAAGGGGAGAGCTTTTTCTTTGCCCTTTCAAATAGGGCTTCGGCTTCATCGAGCATTTCCGCACTACCCCCAAATCCGTGTTGGTAACGAACAAGAATGATCGCACGCCGCAGCATCGCTTGCGGGAAATCTGGGTCCAACTCCAGGCTTCGTTCGATCGCCTTCATGGCGTATTCTACTGAGACTTTCGTGTCTTTGTCATAGAATTCCTCGGCCTTCAAGTACATCTCATACGCTTCGGCATTCGAGGTGCCGCGGCTTGAAAGCTTCTTCTCTTCCGATGCGAGCAGATGCAGCTTCAGACCATCGACCACTTTTCTCGCAAGCTCTTCCTGCATGTCGAAGATGTCGGACATCGTCCCCTTATGGGAGATCTGCCATAAGTGATCGGCAGTATCGATGTCGAGCAAGGTGCACGAGATCTTGATCTGGTCGCCGAACTTCCGGACGTCGCCTTGTACGAAGAATCGGATGCCCATTTCGCGGGCATAGTCGGCGAGGTGGCCCTGATAGGTCTTGTACTCGTTCGTCGTCTGTTTGTCCACCAACCGCAATGACTTGATATGCGAAAGGGAGTCGATGAGTTCGCTGACCATCCCATCGGCGAACCAGCCGTTGTCGGCTGTCGGAGAGAGATCCTTGAACGGCAGGATCATCAGCGACTTCCGTTCATCGATCGGTTTAGGTGCGTGACGCACCGGTCGATCCTGCGCAGTGCCGGCGATCGCACGGAGAATTGCATCTACGTCTGCTATCTTGACGCGTTGCAGCGCAGAGAGATGGTAGAGGAACTCGCCTTCAAGCGTCGTTCGAACGACCTGAACCGGGACAATATGCTTATTTAGTTGTGTTGCGACCGAGAGTTCCTTCGCGACATTCTTCGATGCAACAGCGGTGGGCGACAGCAACAGCAGCATGGTGTGACAGGCCTGTAGCGCATTAGCGATCTCCTTGCTCCAACTCGTTGCCCCTTCGATGCCATGCTGGTCGATCCAGACGTCCAATCCGTTCGCGCGCAGTTGCTCGGCTAAGGCAAGAGCCTGCTCGGAGTCGTTGCGGGAGTACGAGATGAAAATATCAGCCATGCTTCTTCGGTAGTGCTTCCTTCTGCTTTACCCATGACTGAAATTCCGGGAGGTTGCGGAGATTATCGAAGAAGGGGCGTTCGAAGTCGACGCTCTGCACGCCGGAGCGGGCGATCTTGCCCCGCATGATCTCCATCGCTCGGTCGAGCTTACCACTGAGGGCGCTGATCGCTGCGGTATTCAGGACGTACTGCGAGTCGACGTTCGGGGTCCTGAGCAGATCTTCCATCCGCTTGCAGGCTTCATCGCCTCGGCCGGACCATACCAATGCCAGCGGGATGCTATTGTTGCTGACGGATTTGTCGTCCGGGTGCCACTTGAGCCATGCTTCGAAGATCGGGATAGACGCTGCCGCTTGTTGATGCAATCGCACGGTATCATGCGCAAACCACAGACAGTAGAGTACCATGAACCGGTCTTGCGGCGCAGTCGGATCCCGCTTCAGTGACTCGAGGAAATTGTCGGCAGCAAGGCCGTATTGTTTTGAAGTAGCGTATGCCAGAGCCAACAGATAATAGCCGCCTGAGCGCCTGGGCTGCTTCTTCAGATACGCGGTCGCTTCGGAGATCGCTCGGTCGTAATCATGATGAACCGTTGCGATCCAACTGCCAACAAAATGCGAATATAGTTGGGCGGTATCAAGTTTGCGTCCGATCGCCAGAAACGAGTCTGCCAGCACCAATGACCGCGTGGCGGTGGTGTCGCCCATGTACTTGTTGCCATATTCACGCGCGGCCTGGAGATACGGATGTGCGTAGTATGGGGAAAACTGTGTAGCACGTACGTACAATGCGATCGAGGAATCGATGCGGTTGTGGCTCTCTTCGTAGTCAGCTCTCATGCACAGGTCCCAGGCTTCCGGACTGGCGGGCTTCCCGCCCAGCGGCACATACACCGAATCGGTAGAAAGCGACAGTTGGAGTTCTACGACAATGTTTTGCGCGATCTGTTGCTGCAACTGGAACAGATCGCGTGATGAGCCAAAGAAGGACTTGCTGAAGAGCACCGATCCCGTTTCGGCATCGGACATTTGGGCATTGATCAAAATGCGGTCGGCCTCACGCTGCACGGTGCCGTTGACGATATAGCGGCATCCGACCAGTTTTGAGATTTCTTTGACGTCCCGCTTCGACGATTTGAATTCCATGGACGTGCTGCGGTCGGCCACCTGCAGGTCGGTCACGGGGACAAGCATATCGATTAGCGTGGCCGTCATGCCATCGGCGAAGTACTCGTTCTCTTTGTCGGCGCTCAGACTCTCGAACGGCAGAACCAACAGCGTCTTGACCGTGCTCGCCGTACTGCCGGATGAACTCGGGCGGAACGCGAAGTAGCCTACGGCGCCGAGCACCAGAATGATCGAAGCAGCAACGATAGCCCGAAGCCGTGTCTTTCGGGCACGAGGCGGGGCTTGCTCGGTCGAGTTCGTTGTATTGGGTGAGACTTCCTGATCTGTTTTGGCCACCGCCCGCAGGATCGAATCGAAGTCGTCGTATTTCGCGCGCTGCAGCCCCGATAGATGGTAGAGGAATTCGCCTTGCAGTTCGACACGCTCGAGCTGGACAGGGACGATGCGTTTATGGAGCTGGGATGCGGCAGAGAGTTCTTTTGCGACATTCACCGAACTCACTGCCGTCGAGGAGAGCAGCAGGAGCATCACATCGCACTGTTGCAGCGCGTTCGCGATCTCCTTGCTCCACGACGTCGCGGCTTCGAGTCCGTGCTGGTCGATCCAGACGGTCATTCCATGTGCGCGCAATCGATCGACCAAGGCAAGGGCCTGTTCCGAATCGTTGCGTGAGTATGAGATGAAAATATCGGCCATGCTGCCAAGGACAAAGATACGTCAACGCCGCATCTCTGTTTGGCATTCTAATTGCAAGAATAGCGAGTAGTTAGGCCCAATGGGGCCGATTGAACATCGGAAGTGGTTGATTATCAGCGCACTTCCGGCGACTGCCACGAAGAAGAGCGTACCGGTGGCCGTAACAAAAGCTTCGCAGGCGTAAACAAATGTCTTACGGAGGATATATGAAGATCCGAACCTTGCTCCTCATGCTTGCAGCCATGACCCTCGTGGCATGCAGCCAAAGCTCGACCGAAGGGCCGAACGACCTCGGCGGCGATACGAACATTCCGCTCAATACCGTTGGCAATGACTTTTCACCAACTGTCTATCTCGGAAGTTCGTACGTAGCGCTGCGCGATACGATGTATATCACGAAGAATCAGAACGGCTTTGTGACGGTCCGTGTCTGGGCCGATCTGTCGGCGTACCCCGCGTTGCGTTCGATCCTTCCGGCCAGCAGGCTCGACACGGCAGGCAACTTGAATACAGAAGTCCATGTGCGCATGACCTCGGAAGGGATTCAGGATTACCGGTTGGCGGATTCCGACTGGTCGAAGCCGTTCACTATCATCAAGTACAACTGTTCGGTGGGCGATAAGTACACGTTCACCACATCGTCAGGTACGACCGTCACCCGCACCGTGACGCAAAAATCGACCACCGACGATTTTAGCTATGGCTTCCTGCTCATCAAGACCAACACGACCGAGGAAACGCCGGTGAACGATCTCAACGGCGTGACGAAGATCAAATACATCACCAATCACAAATTCGGGTTAGTACAGATCGTCGTCACCCTCTCGAACGGGACGGACTTGAAGATCACCCTCTGGCCGACGTTCTATTGAGCCACTGATAGTATGCACACCTGGTGAGAAATATTCAGGAACGGGTCGGGCACCCCAAACCGGTGCCCCGAACCGTTTCTGAAGTCAAACCCTAATCAATAGAAGAGAATATCAACAATCGGCGGTTTGGCGCTGTTAGACCAATTCGTTTTCACATAGTCGGCGTGGCCGCTTGCCCCATGCTTGTAGTATAGAGATGCCTTATACTCGATCTTTGACAAGAGTTGCTCTACCATTGGGCCACTGCGCCGGTAGACAATTGTATCGTTATTACGACCATGATACGAGATGGAGTTGCCCTCTAAGGCATTCTCATCCGAATTCGTATTGTAGTTCTCGGTCATGGCACTGTTGGAGTATTCACTCCACGCATGAGATGACGCACATGCGAAATTCGAGACGGTAGAATAGTCGGTCGCGAAGTGGATGCTAATCGATAGGGATCGGCTGTCGGATTCGTCATGGTAGAAGTTGAAGATCGAATCGGTAACGACGTGTGAACTCCAAGAGGTCGACCACTTCAGACTGCATGTCGTCCCCGGTTGGTCCCACTGTAGCCGATTGGCTGCCGAGTCACGACTACTGCCCGTTCCGTAGACAAATGTCGTGTACCACTGTACGGTGCCGTCGAACTGAATATCGCCGGTAAATCGGACCAGGAGATTCCTCTTGGATTGAAGTTCGGCGATTGTTGGCGGGCTTAATGCCGGAGAAATTTGGATGGTGCGCGTTGTAGAGGCAAACACGATGTCTTTGCTATCGAGTAGATCCGCTCGCAACGTGTACATGCCTGCGCTCGCAAATGTATGAACCCACCACGCTGTATCCGCTAACACTTGGTTTGCGCCGACTCCCACCACCGTCCAGCGAATCCTGAACCGCTGTTCGGGTTTCGGAGATACCTGTACGACGAACGCCTGTGGCGTTCCGACGAACGGCAACGTCGAATCCAATGGTATGATGGCTACAGCGGGTGCACTGACAATTATCGTTTGTGAGAAGGAGTCCTGCGGAACCGTGCCGGCGCTCGGTCTGATGTGTATCGTGAGAGGGTAGCTTCCTTCGTGGTCGTACACATGTGAGATCGTGTCGTTCGGGTATGCGCGCTGCTCAGTGGTCCCATCGCCAAAATTCCACTCGAACGTGACTCCGGATTGTTGGTACAAGGGAGAAACAATTCCAAAGTACTCCCGGGTGTGAGAGACCGGATTTGTCGGCTTCATCGTAATAAGCAACGGTTCAAATGATGCGTGCAGCCATTGCCAACCAACCCATGTACGTTTGTTCACGTATGGCGACGCAGAATCCATATAAATCCCAACCACATTTTCTCCGCGCTTGATAGGGATTACATCGCCTGTCGAGTAGGACCGGAATGCGCCATTGAGATAAATCGAGATGCTCGTCTTCGTTCGGCCCGAGAAGTCCAACCGGATGGCGGGGTCAATACACTGGAGGGTGTCTCCCGTTCGTATCACACCATGATCTGCCCGCACGCCCGAAAAGAGGTCTTGCGGAACACCGGTGACGGATGCTGAATATCCTGCTGCGATTGTAGCATAATCCAGGATCGCATAGCCACCGATATAACTAATAAAGGGAAATTCGTGCTCGTCTGACTGTATTAAGTTTGAAACGGTGTACGATGTGCTATAAGCCTGCGTTGCTTTTGCGGACACGTCGATAGAGCGATCCGTTGCACCAGGATAGCAGGGGTCGTATACGGTGGCGAGATTCTCGTTCAGGCCCGTAACGACGATCGGGACCCTCGCCGTGATTAGACGATTGGTAAGGCACAGTGCCTGTGGTTTGTGAGTGGCAAGTAAGGCATAGGCTAACTCATTTCGAGTAAGCGTGTTGTCACCGCCAGTCAGATGTTCGATCAGGTTGGTAGCCGTTGTCGTCCAAGCACACGCCGATTCAATCGCGTTCACTGCGCGAAAACTCCGTGGGTGCGCCATCCAAAGGGTATCGTTCGAGTACGTCGGTTCCTGGAATGCACTCCCAAGGGATGTTCCGGTGGTTATCCACTTGCTACAATAATACCAGAGCGCGCCGAGCGAAAGGCCGCTGGCAAGCCCATTGGGGAAGGCAGAAGTGCCCACATTCGGAATGTTCCATGCATCGTGTGCCACATCAAAAGCAGATGTGATCTTTCCCTTCAGTGCTGTACGAGCGATTGAACTGACGAAGATCGAACCGGAGTGTCGGATGACGAACGTGATGCTTTGATTGTCGATGGTCGAGATGGGAATCGCGTCCAACTGATGCGTTACCGCATCAAAATAGAACGGCATATAGAATCGGTCGGACTTCATCTTCACTGCGATGCGAACCACAATATTGCGTGCGGGATAATCAGTACCGATATCGAGACGATACAGCGGCGTTTCCGGGTAGATGTTCTCCCCAAAGGTTTGTGATTTGATCAAGGCTTGGCTAAGCGTGCAAGTCCGACTCGTTGTAAACGCACTTGCAGGTACCGTTACCGTTGGACCAATACCGAGATCATCGGCAAGTGTTCCGCCGCCAGGCCCGATCTCAGCCGTGCCCAAACGAACTGAGTCACCAAGTTCGAGACCCGGGAGTGGAACGGGATTGAGCTCCGGTTCAGTAGAACAAGCCGTCAAGAATAAGAGCATCAAGCATACGACTCGTGAAGATGCTCGGATGGATCTGTAGATTGCGTGACCCTTCATTTGATAGCATAGTTGCCCAACAGTCAGTGAAACACATCAGTGGATGAAGAGTTGCGGGGACGGACGGGGACGCGGACAAGGGTGGAGGGAAATTGCCCCGCTCCAACCATTGGATACGGGGCAATTGACAATTCTCGACTACTTCACATTCTCTTTCAAATTCCAGTTTCCTTTGCAGGCACCGGAGGGGGAGCAGGCACTCGAGACGGTGATATCCTGAAGCACGACCTTCGAGAATACTTGTCCTCGTGAACCGTCGGCATTGCTGATGCTGATCGTCACGGGCGAGGTAATCACGTCCGGGATGCCGTCGCCGTCGAGGTCGCCGGTCGAGACGGTTACGCCGCTCGGGCAGCTTACTCGGTTATTCGAGATGTTCGAGCGGGTCACTGGCGAATTCTTCGATGTCGTTGCCGATGCGCTTGCGCGGCCCGAGCTCATCGATCCCGACGACATCGAACCGGAGTTTGTCGCTCCCCACGAGAAGCTTTGGATCTCGATGGAAGCGGGCGGATTGCTGCCGTCCTCGCTGACAAAGATGAGGCTGTATGTCCCCGGCTCGACATTCGAGAACGAGAACTTGCCGCTGGCATCGAGCGAGCTCTTATATATTTTGCCGCTCTTCGTGCCTTTGAGTTGCAGGTATGCGTTGAGCGCTGCGAATGTGTTCGAAGCGAACAGGACGATCGCCAGCGCGAGCAGCGTCGCGAACGTCATACGGGTATTGCGTGTGTGTGTCATAGTGGTACGTGAATGAATGAGTGTGAACAAATATATGCGTTCAACGACCGGAATGCAACCCCCGTGACAAGATGAATGTGAATTCACGCAGCATGGCATTCGCGAATCGCTCCGGGCACAAAATCGGCGTTTTCACCCGTACAGCGCATTCCGTGCGTACCTTCGTTCGACCACCACGCACCCAGGGTACTTCGGTACTCCATCACCTACGTATATTTTCACCCATCATCCACGATATATGACCTCAGAAACGCCGCTTTCGAAGAACATTCGGGACATTGTAATCCCCCGTGACCCGAAGGTCGAAGATCGCTACCGCAACGGACGCACCGTACCCATCACCACGTTCATCGAAGATTATATGAACGGCCGAGTCGATCTGACATGCGATGTGCAGAAGCTCTTGCAGAACCGACGGCAGTATTTTAATTATCAGTACGTCGCGCACCACCTGAAATTTTTATTCTCGCAGTTCATCCCGCAGGTGACGATCCATTCTGCGGCACAAGATGAGAAAGTCATTCGCGACCATTATGATCGCGGCAACGATTTCTTCGGCGGATTCCTGGGCGATCGCATGATCTATACCTCCGCGTTTTTCAAGACGGGAAAAGAAGATCTTGAAACGGCGCAAGACCAAAAGATGAATCTCGTCTGCCAAAAAATTAAAATGAAAGCAGGTGAGAAGCACCTTGATATCGGCTGCGGCTGGGGGACGCTCGTCGCGCATTCGGCGAAATACTACGGGACCGATTCGACCGGCATCACGATCGCACAGGCGGGCGCGGATTATGCGAACGCACAAATCGAACGCTGGGGCGTCAAGGACAAAGCCCGCGTTCATCGTATGGATTATCGCAGCATCCCCGATGCAAAGTACAATAAGATTACCTGCCTCGAAATGGCAGAGCATGTCGGCGTCAAGCACTTCACCAAGTTCATGAAGCAGATCGCCGGTTTGCTCGAAGATGACGGATTGTTCTATTTGCAGATCGCGGGCTTGCGAGCCGGGTATCATCAGGAGTCGCTCATCTGGGGTGGCTTTATGGCGCAGTATATCTTCCCGGGCGCAGATGCGTCTATGCCGCTATCATTCGTCGTGAAGCGTTTGGAGAAGGCCGGTTTCGAGATTCACTCGGTCGAGAACATCGGTATTCATTACTCGCAGACGATCCAATTGTGGTATTACAACTGGCAGTCGCACAAGGAAGAGATCCTCGCGAAGTATGGCCAGTGGTGGTTCCGGTGCTGGGAGATCTTCCTCGGCTGGTCGGTCGATATTGCGAAGCAGGGAAATTCGACGTGCTTCCAGATCGTCTGCAACAAGAACCGCGACGAGTTCAACCGTCGTCAATGGTTCGCCGGCACGAACCTCGGCGAGCGCGACCTCTTTACCAACGGCCACTCCTTCGGTGGCGTCGAGCTGACGCATCCTATGGAAATCAACTACTGATTGTTCACGATCACCGGTCGAGCACGGAAGGACGGACGCATTGTCCGTCCTTTTTTATTTCATCAAAACCACTCCGCGATGCCGACAGCGACGATGCCGCCGATGAATGTCGAGATCAGGTTCGTTGCGTTGTTGCCGAGCCAGCGCAGGCCGCGGAGATGTTCGGAGTCCGCACGCCGCTCTTCGATAATGGTGCCGTCGCTTGTCTTGTATTTGACCTGCAGCGCCGAACCGATAATGCTGTCGATAAGCGCACCGCATACTCCTGCGGTCGGGACGACAAGCATTGGTTTCACAAAGACCAACCCGCACAGACCGACATCGTTCGGATACGGGACGAGCGAGAGCGCGGCGATCACCGTTGCGCCTGCGACGCTTGCGAGTGTGCCGACCAGCGATATGCCGCCGGAGAGTCCCGGTGTCATCGGCTGCCACGAAAGACAATCGTACACATTCGTGCCGAAGCGTTTCCCGAACTCCGTCGCCCACGTATCGGCGGTTGCAGTAGCGAGCGAACCGAGAAACAGGAGTGTCGCCTCCGGGCGAAGATCGTGTCGCGCGGCAAGCAACATGATCGCGAGTGTCGGCACAAGACCATTCGCGAGCACTTGTTTCCAGTCGCGCGCACCGGCATGACGTTCGTTCAGACGCGACAGCAGCGAGCCGCTGAGAAAGAAGGCGAGCAGGATGGTGGTTGCCGAGAGATCCCCGAATGCGAAGATCGTCCCGCCAACAACAACAGCCGCAACTGCGCCGCTTGGTGACAATGCCCGCAGTCGCCACGCAACTGCAGCGACGATCGATGCGCCGAGATATCCATAGAACACATTCATCAATGCAGCAATATACCGGATCAAAAATACACTGCGCGAAGTCTGTCGCGTGTCAGTCGATTTTTACGAGCGGGGTTCGTGTATTCTCTGCGGGAGTACGCAGTACGATTTGATAGAAGCCGGATGCTATGTTGCCAAGGTCGAGTGTGAGGTCGTTCGTACCCTGATGCAGATGGCTGGATTGCCGAGCTACTGTGTTTCCCAATACATCGACAATTTCTATTGACGCATCGCACTCGGCACGTGCCTGCACTTCGAGCACTGCGCTATTCGACACGGGATTCGGTACGATCTTCGAAACGACGATCACCCTTCCCGTTCGAAGGTACTGGCGGATCTCGGCGGAGCTGCAAGTATCCGTCATGATAAACGTCGGGTCGGGTGTCGTTGCGGACGGCAGCGAGGCGCCGCAGGGAACAAGCGACTCGTCGATTTCGTCGATCTGCAGGTGCGATAAATGAAGTCTCGTAAGTGTGTCGCGTCCTACACTGACATCGAAGTGCAAGAGCGCAAGTGTATCGTTGGGAGTGACGAGATACGGAGCGCCGTGCAACGAGAGATGCGTCGGTTGCAACCACCGGTCGAACGTCACCGTATTTGCGGATTCGATGCTATTGAGCTCGAGGTTGTCGCCGATCAACTCGATATCGACATCAAGCGCAGCGATGTCGACGAGCGGAGAACTTGCCATCAGCGCATAGTCGATCGCATAGCCTGGTTTCGCCGTGGCGAATGTTGGCGAGAGTGAGATCGTCGGATTCGTGCAGATCGTGTCGCCATCGACGACGACGAGGCCCCATACACTGTTGTCATTCGGCGTCGCGCTCGAGATGTGATCGAGCGTAACCGTGACGGTCTGATCGCTCGGGCGGACGAGCCCCCGGATATCGCTGAGCACATCGGTCGTATCCATCGCTTGATCGGCGCCACACTCGCCAAGCCCGACGAGCGTACCGCGCTCATAGTAGAAGTGCGGCATCGGGCCCGCGCAGTTACCCGAATTCGCTTCGTGCCCGCCGACAACACCGAGACGAGCGTTGTTGGCATTGACGATTTCGCCATCCGAATTGGAATTGCATACATATCCTACATACGCACCGAAGCCAAGCGGCCGGCGACTAACAGCATGGCGGGCGATCGGAATTCTGAAGTTGAGCGACGAAGCAAAGTCTTGCGTATCGAGCACAACGGTGACGCGCGTTTGTGTCGCGCCAGCGAACGTGTATTCGACGACGAGCCAAAAGTCCACATATCGATGCGATGTCGGAGGCTGCGGCGGAACGTCGAGCGTTTGGGTTTGTTGAGCCGGGTCGATCAACGATGTTACATCGACAGCATGTGTGCTGGCAGGATCGCCGTAACTCGACCAATGTCCCAGCGTCATTTGGGTCGCAGGGTCCAAGCGGATTGGGTGGCCGTTAAGCATCAGCGGAAGTATTGCCGGCGTATCGAAATTCCCGGCAAAGAGAATCGCTTTGACGACCTGTGCACCGGCGGGGAAATGGAGCATGATCTGGCCCGATCCCGAACCGTCGTTGTCCGGTGCATATCCGCCGGCGGTGACACCACCCGGGAAGGAGTCGGAGAGATAAATAGACTGTGCGAACGAAACGAATGGGCCGACGAACACCAGGATCGCGGTCAGTACGACCGACCTACACGAACGAAATGCTGCGCGATGTGTTGCCGGAGATAGCATGTCAGTACGAACGAGTCACCATCACGAAGATACGATGCAATCGGTAATTACGCGTATTTTTGCCGAACATGCGTAAAGAACTCGCCGCGCTTTCCAAAGAGACGCTGATTTACGGGACGAGTACCGTGATCGGCCGATTCCTCAATTTTCTGCTCGTTCCGTTCTATGTGAACGTCCTGCATTCGACGAGCGAGTACGGCATCTCGAGTGTGCTCTATACCTGGATCGCATTCCTGAACGTCGTGTATCCGCTCGGGCTCGAAGGAGCGTACTTCCGCTATGCATCGCGCGGCGAACACGAAGCGGCCGACGGCATGCGGCAGACGCGCCTCTTCAGCGGTTCGTTCAATACCATCGTCGCCGTCGGAGCCTTGCTCTCGATCGGGTTTTTCTTTCTTGCTCCGACACTTGCGCCGCCGCTATTCTTCGACCCGAAGACCGACATCACGCCGATGCTGCCGATGCTCACGCGTATCGTGCGGTACTCGGCGATCATCCTGCTGCTCGATGCGATCTCGGTACTGCCGTTCGCCGACCTGCGACTCGAACATCGTGCGAAGAAGTTTGCGGCGATCAAGCTTACGAATATCGTCATTACTCTCATCCTGAATTTTGTGCTGATTCTCGGCTTCCATGCAGGAGTCGAAGGGATCTTCGTGGCGAATCTGGTCGCATCGGCGGTGCAGGTGTTGATGCTCGTGCCGACGATCCTCGCGAAGTATAGAAGCGGCGGTGGCACTGCGTCGCATGACTCGAAGGCGACTTCGCTTCGGACGATGCTCGTCTTCGGTCTGACGAACGTCCCGGCCTATCTCGGAGCGATGATGGTGCAGGTGATCGACCGGCCGATCGTGCAGCTCTATCTTGGGCTTGGCGCGGTGGGTATTTATCAGGCGAACTACCGGATGGGCTTTATCATGATGGTGTTTGTGAGCCTATTCGAGTATGCGTGGCGGCCGTTCTTTATGCGCCAGCACAAAACCGACGATGTGCGTGCACGCTTGTTGTTCTCGCGGATCTTCACGTACTTCATGCTCATTGCGCTCGTCGCGTTCTTATTGCTTTCGTTCTTTCTTCCGTACGTGCTCTCGACGCCCGTCTTTGGCCGACGCTTGTTGCGGGCGGATTATTTGAGCGGGATGAATATCATTCCGGTTGTGCTCTTCGCCTACGTCTTTCAAGGAATGTACACGAATTTCATTGCGGGCATCTATATCAAAGAGCGCAACAAGACACTGCCGTCTATTACCGGCCTCGGCGCACTTGTGAATGTGGCTGTAAATTTATTGCTCATTCCGCCGCTCGGCATCATGGGCGCAGCGCTTGCGACGTTGGCCGCGTATATTGCGATGGCAATCGCGATCTATATTCCGTCGCAGCGAGCGTATCCCATCCAATATGAATGGGGCCGCATCGGACTGCTCGCGCTGGTGGTCGGCGTTGCGTTTGTTGCCGAACGCATTCTTGTCGGGGTGGGCGCAGTTAGTGGTTCTGCCGCAGTCTTCATGGTGCGCGTTGCCTGCACCGGCATTGCCATTGGCGGACTCTTCGCCTTCGGTTTTTTCAGCGAACGCGAGCGTGCGTTCTTCGCTGAGATCGCCGGTCGGTTCCGCCGCAGAGAGGCACGTTAGGAATTCTGCTTCGATTGTTGTATTTTTGCGCCGTATCAACGCCCCCGCATCTATTATGACCAATACATCCACACGCGGGCTACAGTTTGCGATTCTTGCCGCCGCTGCCTTGACCATGCTCACCGCCACAGCGTCGTCGCTGCGCGCACAGCATACGATCAATCCGAACGAACCCAAACCAACGCTCTACGAATTGCTCGACAGCGAATGGGCGTCGCTCATGCACGAATTTCCGGAGTGGGCGACCGAAGTCGGCTACCCCGGGCAAAACGACCGATGGAGCGAACTCGCACCGGAAGCGACCGGCCGCCGACGCGAAGATCTTAACGAATTTCTCGCACAGCTTCGATGGGGCAACCGGCAGCAGTATCTCGACGAACAAGGAAAGTCGGATTTTAAGGCGATCCAATCCTGGGCGATCGACCGTCTCGCAGGCTACGCGTTTCATGACGATTACCTGCTCGTCTCGCAGCAATCGGGTCCGCAGATCGACGCCGTCGGCACGCTCGATCGGCAGCCACATGCGACACTCGAAGACTACAATGACATTCTCGCGCGTCTGCGAGCGCTGCCGAAGCTGATCGATCAGACCATCGCGATGCTGCAACGTGGCATCGACCAACACATCGTGCAGCCGAAGATCATTATGCGCGGCGTGCCCGATCAAATCGCGGCCCTCATCCCGACCGAGCCGTTGAACTCGCCGCTGCTTGCGCGTTTTGTCGAACTACCGACGGCAATCGCTATTGCTGATCGCGACGAACTCAATCGCCAGGCGCAACAGATCTACGCATCGCAGATCGTACCGGCATTCGAGAAGTTTAGAGATTTTATGGTGAAGACGTACATCCCGCACTGCCGCGAGACGATCGGGATGCGCGATCTGCCGAAGGGGCCCGAATGGTATAAATGGAAAGCAGCACACCATACGACGACGAACTATGTCCCCGACGTGATTTTCGAGATGGGCACGAAAGAGGTCGAGCGGATCCGCAAAGAAATGGATTCGGTGCGTCAGGCTGCCGGGTTTAGCGGCGATCTTACCGCGTATTTCGATTTTCTGCGCCACGACAAACAATTCTTCTATACCGATTCCGCAAGCCTCGTCGCAGGGTATCGTGAGATCGTCGAAAAAGCACAGAAGGGGCTGCCGACGATCTTCTCGCACATTCCGTCGTCGCCGCTTGTCGTGCTACCCGTTCCTGCCTATGCGGCGAAGGAAGCAACGACAGCGTATTACGAGCCCGGTTCTGCGGCTGCGCATCGCCCGGGTGTGTATCGGGTGAATACGTACGATCTCTCGTCGCGACCGAAGTGGGAGATGCAGCCATTGTCTCTCCATGAAGCCGTTCCGGGCCATCACTTGCAGTTATCATACAGCGACGAACAGCATACATTGCCCGATCTGCGTAAGTATCTCGATTACACGGCATACGTCGAAGGCTGGGCGCTCTATGCCGAGAGTCTCGGCGATCAGCTTGGCTTCTACACCACACCAGCGGATCGGATGGGGCAGTTGAGCTATGAAATGTGGCGAGCGATCCGGCTCGTGGTCGATGTCGGTATTCACTGGAAGGGGTGGACCCGCGAACAAGCGATCGAGTATTTCACGAAGAATGTCCCGAAGGCAAGTCACGACATCGAAGTCGAAGTAGATCGCTACATCGCCGATCCTGGGCAGGCTCTCGCATACAAGATGGGCGAGATGCGCATTCGCGAAATGCTCGACTATACGCGAAGCGAGCTCACGCCGGACGGGAAGTTCGATCTGAAAGCATTTCACGACCAAGTGCTTTCGATGGGTCCGCTGCCGATGGAGCAATTCGAACGGCAACTCAAAGCATGGGTATTCACGGTTCGCGGCCCACGCGATGTGGTCGGGAAAAAACCTGGAACACCCGGAGGCCCGGCCGCAAAATAAATCCGAGCCCGACCGTCACAGCGTAGGACAAAATAATACGCGCATTCGTGACGCTTCAGGCTCTCATACTGCTCACGCTCAGTTGGGGGCGCATCCTTGGTGCGCTCTCCGGCGAACCTGCGGAAGACCAATTCGGCGAGGAGGTCGTGTGGTCTGCGTTTTCTGCAAAGCCCTTCGTTCTGGTGATCGCCGACCGCGATGCCTCCGACAATGCACGAATCATCGGCGCAGCGCTGCACACGAGCTTCAATGGCAACTATACTGCACCCGAGACCCATCTGCGCAGCACTATGCCGAGCGAACAGGTCAAGATCATCCCCGTTGCTGCCTTGCCCGACGTTCCGGGCGTATTCAAATGGCTCTTCCGCCGCGGGTTTCGCAAGGAAGCGACGACCGGTGTCATCCTCGATTGGGACAGCCGCCTCTCGAAAGCATGCGGGTATACCACCGGAACGGTCCGGTTGGTGATCAAGGTACCGACGCGTGAGGACCCGACGATTCTCGATGTATCCAACGCTCAAACTGCGGTCGAAGCGGTCCGGGCAGCCGTGTTATAACCACTCGCCCCGAGCGGTCGAACGGAGCGATCCATTCTGCGGACGTTTTTGGCAAGTGCCGTGTTATCTCAGCTTACCCTGTATGGGCAGAACGTAGATACGAATGGACAACGAATTGACCCCTCTGGAAAGCCAGAGCGAAGAACGTCCCGAACGCGCACCGACGCCAGCACCGGCACGGGACATCATCGCCGAACGGATGGCGGCACGCATGAAGCAGCAACACAGTGCCCAGCCCGCAAGCGAACCCGTCGAAGCGCCACCGATGGCGAGCGAGCCCAAGACCGAGGCCGAAGCATCGGCAGCATCGCGTACGCAACTCGAGGTTCCGGACTTGTTCATCCCGGCCAAAGATGTCGAACCCCTCAGCCCCGTCCTCGCCGAGACGACGGAAGAAATGCAGACCGAGGCTCCTGCACCCGCCGAGACGCCGGAAGGCGAACACCAGCCGCGAGAACGTCGTGATCGTGGTCGCGACCGACGAGGCCGTGACCGCCGCGATCGCGGTCCGAGACCGGAAGGTCAGCCGACGCTGGCAGCAGGCATTGCCGAATCGGCCGCTGAAACGGCGCAGCCCGAAGGTGCTTCCGCAGAACCGCGTGCTGATCGCGGCACTCGTGGTCAGCGCCCCGAACGTCGTGAGCGTCCTGAGCGCAGCGAACGGCCGGAACGCGCTCCGCGAGCCGATCGTGGCGATCGTCCCGAACGCAGCGAGCGCCCGGAGCGAAGCGAGCGACCCGATCGAGGTGCGCGCCCCGAACAGCGCAGAGAGCAACGACCGCCGAGGCCGGAGATGCGTGTCGGAGGACCGAAAACGGCGGACAACGCATTCCCACGAGCCCGTGCGATGGCGACAAACCTGGGTATCTCTGTGGTGATCCCGCTCTATAACGAGCAGGAATCGCTTCGCGAACTCGTCGCATCGGTCCGCGAAGAGCTGTTCAAATTGTGCGAGAAGAATAACGAGATCATTCTCATCAACGATGGCTCGACCGATCGTTCTTCGGAGATCTTGCGAGACATCGCCGAAGGGACGAGCCGCGTCACGGTGCTGACATTCCGCTCGAACTTAGGAAAGTCGGCGGCGCTTGCCGCAGGATTTCGCGAAGCGAAGCACGGCATCGTCATCACGATGGACGCCGATCTGCAGGACGACCCGAAGGAGTTCACGAATCTGATCTCGAAACTCGACGAAGGATACGATCTCGTGACCGGCTGGAAGAAGAAGCGTAACGATCCGCTTTCGAAGACGGCGCCGTCGAAGCTCTTCAACTCCGTCACCAGCTTCTTTAGCGGATTGAAATTGCATGATTTCAATTGCGGGCTCAAAGCGTATCGCAAGGCCGTGACCGACTCGCTCGACGTCTACGGCGAAATGCACCGCTATTTGCCGGCTCTGGCACACTGGATGGGCTTCCGTGTTGCGGAAGTGCCGGTGTTGCATCACCCGCGTAAGTTCGGAAAATCCAAATTCGGCACGAGCCGCTTTTTCAAAGGCTTCTTAGATCTCTTGACCATCATCTTCACCAATCGCTACGGCCGCCGCCCGCTGCATTTCTTCGGGACGATCGGCACACTCTTCGCCTTCATCGGCTTTGTCATCAATGTGTGGGTCTCCGTCGAATGGGCACGCGGACTCACGACGCTTTCGAATCGCCCGATCCTGCTGCTCGGTGTGCTGCTGATTTTGGTCGGCGTGCAACTCATCTCGATCGGCTTGCTCGGCGAAATGATGGTGAAGAACTCGATGCGCAACCAGCAGACTTCGGTCGAGCGCCAACGACGCGCACCGCGACCGAGGAATCATTAAGACATTGCATGTACGGCGAACGCATGTGACGTTCGTACATCGAATGTAAATCGTACCGTGTTCAGATCGAATTTTGCATTGAAGGATGGACATTCTCATCAATTCCGATTGTCGGCATTTTCGAGGCGACATTCCGTGCAAGCCACATAAAGAGTTCGGCGTGCATTGCGACGGCTGCGAACACTACGCACCCGTCACCGAGAACATCCTCGTCATCAAGCTCGGCGCAGCGGGCGACGTGCTGCGCACCACACCGCTGCTTACGCCGCTGAAGAACGAGCACCCGACTGCGCGCATTTGGTGGTTGACGCTCTCGCCGGAATTGGTGCCGACGTCGATGGTCGATCGCATCCTGAAGTGGAGCCCTGATAGTCTCGAGATCCTCGGTGCGCTGAAGTTTTCGCGTATCATCAATCTCGATAAAGACCATCACGCCTGCGCGCTTGCAAACCGCTTGCACGCCAAACGTAAAGAAGGCTTCCTGCTCGACGAGCTTGGCGTGTCGCGTCCGGCGAATGCGTTGGCAGCCGAGAAGTATGTCACCGGCGTGTTCGACGATGTCAGCAAAGCGAATCGCAAATCATATCCCGAAGAACTCTTCGAGATCTGCGGCTACAAATTCGCCGGCGAGAAATATCTGATCGACGCTCCGGCAGATATGCAGTTCGAGGGACTCGATCTCTCGAAGCCGCTTATCGGCATGAACACCGGCGCGGGTGCGCGCTGGACGTCGCGCTTGTGGGCCGTCGAACACTGGGCCGAGTTGGCAAAGAAATTACAGTCGCAAGGCTACGGCGTGCTGTTACTCGGCGGACCCGACGAAGATGCGCGCAACCGCGAGATCGCTCGCCTTGCCGACGGTGCTGCACAGTACCTCGGGACGTTCGGGTTGAAGCAGTTCATCTCGCTTGTCGACAAGTGCTCGACGATCATCAGCGGTGTGACGATGGCGTTTCATATTGCAGTCGCACTCGAAAAGAAGATTGTCCTGATCAATAATATATTCAATAAGTACGAGTTCGGCGATCTGTATGGTCTCGGCGAGCTCATCGAACCGGACAAGCCGTGCCAGTGCTACTTCCGCGGCACATGCGTCAATCCCGAGTATTTCTGCTTAGACCACCTGCCGGTCGAAAAAGTCTATCAGTCAGCAATACACCTACAGTAGCGCGATACACTGTGCGCCACTGTAGGTGTATGAGGTAGGCTACGTACACAGGGGAAGAAACTTCCTAATCCTTCGTGAAGAGGTGCGATACCTTTCGTCCGAGTGTATCGATGCCGCGAGTGATCGCTTCGCCCGCGCGTTTCATGCTTCCTTGTGCTTCGTCACGCTGAGCGAGTCGGCGATGTAGGGCGATCACGCGTTCGCGCACATCGTTTCTCGCCGCTCTGCTCGTCGCCGTCGCATTGCGAATCTTCATGTCATAGAGTGACAAGCTGTCCTCGATTTCGGCGATGCGCTGTTCGGATTGAAGTTTGAAGCGGTCCCAGTCGGCAGCGAGGATTGCCGCCGTATCTACGACCGGCGCGCTTGCAACAGCGGCCATGGCCTGCGCTTCCGGCCTCTCGTGCGTGTCCTTACAACTACAAAGGAGCGATGTCAGCATCATTGCTCCCGCTATGAATCGATATGCTTTCATAGGAGTGTGCAATTTGTGAACACTACCATGAATATGCTCAACTATCGTGCCAAACGGGAGACCCTACGATAACCTATCGTATTTCCACTACTTGGGAGCACATGTAATCCGTCGGTTGTCAGTGAATCGGTTGGTGCGCGATCATTTTTTCGGCTACTTCGATGCCTTTTTCGAGTACTTCGTCTTTTCCATCGCGAATGCCGCGGAGTGTCGGTTTGCACACGACCGTCGGTGCAATGCCGACGTCATGTAATTGCGAACCGTCGTGCTTGAGCACTTGCATGCCGGTCCAGGACACATAGAATTCTCCCGGGAGCGTGAATGGATTAATATTCCCGTCCGTGCCGGCGGTGGTATCGCCGACAATCTCGCCGATGTGGTATGCGTCGATGATACTCAGATACGTCTCGGCGGCGCTGACGGCGCGTCCGTCGGCCAGATGGACGATATTCGTCAGGTGGGGCAGACTCGGTTTGATCTGCCATCGGACATTGCTCCACTTTGCATCGACGCGATCGGGCAACATCACCAGCGGGACGCTCATCCGAGGCGATAGTGCAGTCGTCGAGATCATGTGCGAGATCGGTTCGCGAAGCATGTGATTCGGATACCCGCGCAGATCGAAGATCACTGCGTTTGCATGTTCGAGTTTGCCGAGCGCTGCGCTAAGCTCGTCCGATGTTGTCGCATCGAGATCGACATACCAGATTCCATCGCGCAATTCACCGATATGTTCTTTCTTCGGTCGAGCAAATGTCGGCGTAACACTCGGCACAACTTCGGCGATGTCGCGATACTTATTGTCTCGGTCGCTGATCGTCAATACCACGCTATCGGCGTCGAGCGCAGCATAGAGGTTCTCATACACCTTGTATTCATGCGCCGTCCGAGTGGCGGCGGGTGTCAGACTATCGATCCGTGCGTACCATTGCGCGATGGGGACTCCATTTACTTTATTGATCACATCGCCAACGCGAATCGCACCCGCATATCCTTCGGCGAGTTGATTGACGACGACTCTGCTGTCTGCGATGACGGCCGTGAACGGGGCTTGTCGGTGCGGCGCCATATCTCCGACCCATGCGTGTCCGTCGTGCAACGATGCCATCATTATTCGGAGTGTGCGACCGAAGCGCAGATCGTCGTCATCGCTCGCGGCGCGCGTGAGTGCCGCGCGGAGTTCGTGCATCCAATCTACATGGACGACATCGAAGTACGGCCAGAAGTGCTCAATGATGTTCCAGGCAGTGATCACGTCCGCAAGCCGCGTCGCACGGTCGTTGCCGCTTGGGTAGTACCCGCTGCGAAGCGTGTCGATCGCTCGGTGGCCGCCTGTGCCCAGAAGATGCGTCAGCGATTTGGGTAATGCGATCGGCAACAGACAAGATACGCCTGCGCCAAGGTCATAGCGAGCAGGCGTGGTGCTCGGGAATGCACTTGTATGCTTCACCGCTTGCGAGACTGTCGAGAACGCGGCGGCCATGCCGCTGAAATGCTCTCCGGTACGAATATCTTCGACGTAATCGTTCGTCGGCGAGCCGTCCCAATGTTTCCAGCCTTCTTCGAAACTGCCGTTGAGCAACAGATTCGGATGCTCCGGCGTGACACTATCGCCGATGCAGAGCGCTTCGTCATCGTAATATACGCCCGTCGCGGCGTAGATGCGAGCCGAGACGCTGATGCTGTCTGCATCGACCGGTATCGTTGCAGAGACGCTTACTCGCTGCCATTGCGGCGATGGCACGACGAGCGTATGCTCGAGTGGTGTCTCGTTGAATGCGCCGTGGCTGGCGACTCGGATGGCGAACTCGACCGGGACTTCATGACTTCCGAAGCCCGAATGTGTATAGACCGAATATGTGACATGTTGTCCGCGCAGCGATGAAGCATTAACAGTCTGGGTCAGACCGCCGTACGCGCCTTCGGTCGCCGTGCGGCCGGTGAATTCGTCAGCCGATACGCGGCGGCTATTATACATGTTGCCGTCGCCGAGAAGACGGACGCCGTGATGCAGCCATGCGATGGCAACATCCGTGTCCGATGGATGTGCAAGCTCTGGTGGAGTGGCCGCCGGCTTCTCGTTTGCAAACACTCGAAGCAACGGGGCAACCGGGGCGAAGAACGTTTGCAGTCTCGTTGCAAGTGTTGCAGCGTCCGGCGCGTCTTCGACAGCACGAACGCCGTTGATCGGGATGATATTCCAGTTCGCGTCGGCAACACCGTCGCTCGGATGAAAGAACCGAACGTATCCGTATAATTTTGCGAACGCGACGAGGTTCTCGAGGCCCCGAGGCGTGAGCGGCTTCGCCTCTTGACGAGCAAAGAGCATGCTATCCGCTTCGACGATATCGAAGTGTGCATCGTCGATATATGCTTCGCCGCTGCCATTGAGCATGCACCCGATATTGATGACGACCGCATCGGTATCAACCCGTCCGATAATGTCGTAGCTGCGCCACGTCGAGCTATTGACGCGGCGATCGGACATGTTGTCGGAGAACCCGGTGCGTTGCTTGCTGCGGTCAACGCGCATCCAGAGCCGTGCATAACACGTTGTCGATCCGTCGGTACGAAGCGCTGCCCGAAACCGAACAACTTTCCCGCGATAGGGCTTCGCGTCGATCGTCTGCATCAGGTTGCCGAACTCGCCCGGGTTCGGCGGTGCGACGCTCGCGATCCGCGCACACTGCACCCCGTGAGACGGCGATGTCTTCGAGATCGTTGCCGCGTAATTCGGCATGTACTCTTTTGCAGGGGTGAACCACCCGCGAAGGGGGAAGTGCATGAGCGAATCGTCTTCGAAGTCCATATTCTGTCCGGTCGATGGGAACGGCAGCGTCTGGGCTCGGCTGCCCGAAATAGCAACAACGAAGATCGCAAGGAAACACAACAGTGAGACCGTTCGAAAGCGGGGAGCCTCGAAATGCGTCATGGCAATGGTGGATGATAAATCCGAGTGCTACAGAACAATCGCTCGGCGGTAGAGTTCGAGACGAGGCAGGATGGTTGATCAGAATGAGTACCCCACCGGTAGCGCCGACAGTAGTCGGCGCCCCTTGCTTTTATAAGACTCGCAGCTTCGCGAACTTCAGCATCAGGTTCTTTCGGCCTCGGCCTTCGAAATCGACGACGGCTTTGGCCTGGTCGCCTTTGCCGCTGACTTCGATCACGCGGCCCTCGCCGAAAATCTCGTGCGAGACGCGTACCCCGCGACGCAGTACCTGACCGTCCGATTCGACCTGCGAATACTCGCTCGGCGCATCCTCCTGCGCATAGGGTGAACGAGACGCGGGAGAGGAGCCGTAGGTCTTCGACGGATATTTCTTCGTACCGAACGTACGGTTGCCGATCGTCGCCGAACGGTTGAAGACCGGAGAGTTAGTGACGAAATCGGTATCGCTCGATGTGGTGCGGCTGCGAAGCGACGAGACGTGCGAACCGTAACTCGTCGTGAGTTCGACGCTTTCGGATTCGCTCACTTCGTCGAGAAAACGCGACGCCATTGCGGAGGAATACTCGCCGTATTTCAGCCGGTTCTTCGCGTAGGTCAGAAAACACTTCTTCATCGCGCGCGTGATGCCGACGTAGAGCAGACGGCGCTCTTCTTCGATCGAAAAATCGTCGAACGATGTGTTCGGATTCGGGAAGAGCCCTTCTTCGAGGCCTGTGACGAACACGACCGGAAATTCCAGTCCTTTGGCCGCATGCAGCGTCATGAGCGTGACGGCATTCTTCGAACCGTCCACATTATCGATGTCGCTCACAAGCGAGATCTCTTCGAGGAAGGACTCGATCGTCGCATCGGGCTTTTCGGTGAAGTGATCGGTGATTGCCGACAGAAATTCGCGCAAGTTCTCATAGCGTGCGAGCGACTCGAGGGTGTTCTCGAGTTTGAGCTCCGCAAGCATGCCCGTTTCGTCGATGAGCGAACGGAGCAGTTCGCTGGGGCTGAGTTCGTTGCGAACCTTGCGATACTTCTCGATGAGATTATGAAAACCCTGTAGTTTCCCGACGAGGCGCGGCATGATGCCCGGAATCTGTTCTGCCTGACCGAGAATATCGAGCACATAGGTACCGCTCTCGCGGGCGAATTCGAGCACACGCTTGAGTGTGGTCTCGCCGATGCCGCGCGCGGGAAAGTTGATGACGCGCACCACCGATTCGTTATCTGCCGGATTGACAAGCAGGCGAATGTATGCGAGCGCATCTTTGATTTCTTTTCGCTTGTAGAACGCGACGCCGCCGATAATGATGTACGGGATGCCCTGTCGGCGGAATGCATCTTCGAGTGCGCGGCTTTGTGCGTTGGTGCGGTAGAGCACCGCAAACTGGTTGAGCCCGTAGCGTTCTTTGCGGATCTCGTCTTCGATCGAGCGAACGATGAACGCCCCTTCTTCGCGTTCGTCCGAGCATTCGACCACCCGAACCGGGTCGCCCTTCGGATTATCGGTAAAGAGCGTCTTCGCGATCTGTTTCTTGTTGTGCTTGATCAGCGTATCGGCAGTGGCGAGGATGTTGCCGGTCGAACGGTAATTCTGTTCCAGACGAAACGTCTTGACGTCGGGATAATCTTTCTCGAAGTCGAGAATATTCTTGATGTCGGCGCCGCGAAACGCGTAGATCGACTGGGCATCGTCGCCGACGACCGTCAGATTGCGGTGTTCGTCGGCGAGCAGCTTGATGACCATGTACTGCGCCCGGTTGGTATCCTGATACTCGTCGACAAGCACATAGCGAAAGCGACGCTTGTACATCTCGAGCGCTTCGGGATGATGGACGAAGAGCTCGATCGTCTTTACAAGCAGATCGTCGAAGTCCATCGCGTTCGATTCCTTGAGTCCTTTGATATACTCCGGATATATTTCCGCGATTTTCTCGCTGAAGAAGTCATGCGCCATCAGCGAAAACTCTTCGGGGCGGATGAGATTGTTCTTCAGCGACGAAATGCGGCTTCGGACGGCGTTGGGATTGAACTGATCGCGCGGAATATTGAGCCGCTCCATTGTACGCTTGATCAGCGCAAGCGTATCGTCGGTGTCGTAGATCGAAAAACTTTGGGTGTAGCCGAGTAGTTCGGCATGACGACGGAGAATTCGGGCGAAGACCGAATGGAACGTACCCATCCACAAATCGGCCGTCAGGTCTGCGCCGACCAGATGCGCGATGCGCTCCTTCATTTCGCCGGCGGCCTTGTTAGTAAAGGTCAGCGAAAGAATTTCCCACGGACGAATGCCGCGCTCGAGCAAGTAGGCGATGCGATGCGTCAGGACGCGCGTTTTGCCCGAGCCGGCGCCGGCGACAACCATCGTCGGTCCGTCGGAGCCGCTGACAGCGGCCGCCTGCGCAGGGTTCAGTCCGGTAAGAAGTTTCGATTGCATTTGGGGGCGAATCTAACACGAATTGAGTCCGGAATGTGGCAGGAAATTCGAATGTAAAATACGGAATGTGGCGTGCAGAATGTAAAATGTAAGATGTAAAATGTAAAATTAAGCGATACTGCATTCCAATTTTACATTTTACATCTTACATTTTACATTTAACATTCTCCCCACGTTCTGCTCAGTTTCCAAAGCCAGGCTTGATCGGTGTCGAGAGTGGGGCCTGGGCGTTCGGGTTTTGGTAGGCCGAGGCCGGAGCGTCGATGATGGGGCGGAGGATGTGGTAGTTCGTCATGTCCTGGTCGCTGACGAAGCCGTGGCCGTTGGTGACACGGCCGTTCTTTTCCGTGATGCGCACGAATGCGTCGGAGCGGATCTCATGGGTTTGATTATCCCAAAGCAACGAGTCGGTGATAACCACGGTGCCGGAATCGCTCGTGATCTTGACGGAATCGTATGCCGTCATATTCTTCGTGTTGTCGTTGATAAACGCGCGACGAGAGGTAAGCACGCTCGAACGTTTGTTCTCTTTATCGAAGAAATCGACGCGTACCGACGAATCGAGCTTCGTGTAGCGTTGGCGCTCCCAGATGCGAACGCCTTTGGCATTGAGCACTGCACGAACTTTGCCGTCGCTCGAAAATGTCACGCGTGTATCGGTGCCGATTTGTGTCGGGCCTTCCTGTTCGGCGATCGTTGCGGATTTCGGCGGTGTGACTTCGCCGCTGGTGCAAGAGAATAAGAGCACGATCATTGCCAGAACGCATAAGCGGCATGAGATTCCCAGAGAAATTGCCATCGGCAGCCGCCCGAAGCATGTGTAGCGGCGCATTGCAACCCGTGAGGTGGGTCTCAACGAATTCTCAGCCTTAGATTCAGGCTGACACTCTGTGTGCACAGTGTTCACGCGATCCCGACTCTGACGATTTCATGCAGATGAATGAGCCCCACGACATGCCCATGTTCATCGAGCACCGGAAGCTGCATCACTTTCGGCGACGGGTCTTCCATGTGGTGGAGCGCTTCGATGGCGAGTGTATCGGCAGACGTAGTTTTCGGCGTCTGGCTCATGAGGTCGCCTGCGGTCACGGTGCGCACATCGACCAGTTCCTGCCGCTGGAAGAATCGCCGCAAGTCGCCATCGGTGACAATGCCGACGAGCGAGTTCGTACGGTCGACGACACATGCGGCTCCTAATCTCTTGCCGGAGATTTCGAGCATGACGGCCGGCAGCGGCGTCTCGCGAGTAACGATCGGAATGTCCGCGCCGCTCGACATCAGATCGCGCACAGTCATCGTCAGTCTGCGGCCGAGTGCGCCGCCGGGATGCAATCGTGCGAAGTCGTCGCTCGTGAAATTGCGCGCCTCGAGCAACGCAACGGCGATTGCATCGCCGATGACAAGCTGCGCCGTTGTTGACGATGTCGGCGCCAGATCGTGCGGGCACGCTTCTTCTTTGACGATGGCGAAGAGTGTCGCACCGCCGCCGTCGCGTGCGGCCTTTGCAAGCTGCGAACGTGCATTCGAAGTGATCGCGATGATCGGAACCTGCCGTTCGTTCGCCGCCGAGAGGACGGGCGCCAGCTCGTCGGACTCGCCGCTCTTCGAGAGCATAAGCAATATATCGCCGCGCTGCAAGAGGCCGATGTCGCCGTGCGACGCTTCCGCCGGATGCAAGAAGATGGCAGGCGTGCCGGTCGAAGTGAGCGTCGAGGCGATCTTGCGGGCGATATGGCCCGATTTGCCCATGCCGCTGACCACCACACGGCCGCTACAGGCAAGCATCAGCTCGCATGCGCGTGCGAAATCGAGTTCGTCGAGCGATGCCATCGTTTGCGCGATGGTCTCGGACTCGATGCGGAATGTGCGTTTCGCAGATTCGAATAACGATCGGGTACGCTCTGTATGCACTGTAATAGTATTCGTGTAGCCCCGGCGTGGCGCGATGCTACTTGTGCCGGGTGAATAACTTTCCGATGATCGACGGCTTCACCCGCTCGGGCGGAAGCGCGATCTTGCCCGCATCAAATTTACGGCTCGCAATCGAATTCTGTTCTAAGAGCGCATGCCGCAAATCGCTGTCGGAATATTCCGCAAGCGTTTCGAACATTTTCGCAGGCTGCGTTACGAGTTTTGCATCCCGGATCTGATGCGTGCGGAACACTTCGTCGGCAAAACCGGTGACAGCGATCATTTGATTGAACCCAGTCGTATGGTGATGCAGCCATACAACATGCTTGGCTGTCGAGATCGCAAGCGTATAGAGCGGATGCAGATTCGAGTCGGTCAGCACGACCTCGCGTACTATTTCACCAGTCGCCGGGCACGGCATGCCGGGTTTCCAGTACGAATACGTCCAGCCCGAAGTTACTTCAATGTCGTCCGGGATCGGCCACTGGCCGCTGAATTGCACCTCGATCAGATTGTCCGGATTCGGATCGTGCACGCTGATCGAGATCGAACCGCCACCGCGCGTGTGGCATTCGCCGTACGCAACGACCGGCGCCATACCGAGCGAGAGGTCGAGTTCGGCGCCCTGGTTGCCCATCATCAAATCGCCGTGTCCCCATCGGCCTTCGCCGACAATGATATCGTTCTCGATTCGTTCGAGCGCAAGGCGATAGGTTTCGCATTCGGCTGGAAGAATCCAACGAACGAACTCGAGTTCGGCAGTCGTGAGCGAGCGCGGAAAGTGTATCACGATCTATTATTGAGTAGAGTAATACATCGCCCGTGGTCGGTGGTGTACGAAAGCGCGGGCGACGCAAGCATCGCCCCTACGGTATCACAGTGCATTTCGGATCGAGATCAGCGAAGTAAGCAATCCTTCCAACTCGCCGAGCGGCAACTGCGTCGCGGCATCGCTCTTGGCTTCGGCCGGGTTCGGATGCGTCTCGATAAACATCCCGTCGATGCCGACGGCCATGGCTGCACGTGCCAGCGGCGGAATAAATTCGCGTGCGCCGCCCGACTTGCCGTGTTGGCTGGGGCGCTGCACACTATGCGTCGCGTCGAAGATCACCGGCGAGCCGAACTCGCGCATGACGGGGAGCGAACGAAAATCGACGATAAGATCGCCATATCCAAATGTCGTTCCACGCTCGGTTACTGTGACATTCGGATTCCCTGCGGCCACCACTTTTTCGCGCGCAAACTTCATATCTTCGGGCGACATGAACTGTCCCTTCTTGATATTAATGATCTTCGCGGTTGCTGCCGCAGCTTCGAGCAGATCGGATTGCCGCGCGAGGAATGCGGGGATCTGCAGCACATCGGCGACTTGCGCCGCGAGCGCGGCCTCGTCGGGCAGATGCACGTCGGTCAGGATCGGGAAGCCGTAGGTCTTCTTGATCTGCTCCAGCAAACCGAGTGCGGCAACGTCGCCGATCCCTGTAAAGCTCAAGCCGCTGGTGCGGTTGGCCTTGCGGTAGGACGATTTGAAAATAAAATCGACGGGGAGCTTCGTTTGGATCGCCGCGAGCTTCTCGGCGACCG